>NZ_JBWYIN010000011.1:0-158595 GCF_056779765.1 Acinetobacter sp. 24-47-62 | reverse complement strand
CTTTGCGGATTAAATTGGACAGCGCCAGATTACAGTACGCTTTGTAGAAGACAAAAGTATATTGATATTGCAATCAGCTACCAAAAAAGTAACTATGGGCTGCATCTACTCATGGACTCTACAGGCTTGAAGTTTCTAGGTGAGGGTGAATGGAAACGCAAGAAACATGGACCTGAATATCGTCGCCAATGGCGTAAGCTACATATTGCTATAGATGCCAAAACCCTACAAATACGCGCTATTCAGCTCACAACCAATAATGTCAGTGATTCACAGGTGCTTGGTGATTTACTTAATCAGATTCCACAAGATGAGCAGATTGACTCTGTTTATACCGATGGAGCTTATGACACCAAGCAATGCCGTCAGGTCATTGCAGATCGGCAAGCACATGCGGTGATTCCACCTAGAAAAAATGCGAAACCATGGAAAGATACAAAGAGTTGCTCGCTAGAGCGAAATGAATTACTTCGAACAGTTAAACGTTTAGGCAGGACATTATGGAAAAAATGGTCAGGCTATCATCGCCGCAGTTTGGTGGAAACCAAGATGCATTGCATCAAATTATTAGGCGATAAATTAATGGCAAGAAGCTTTCCTAGTCAGGTGAATGAAATTCATGCACGTGTAGCAGTCCTCAACAGATTTACGGAATTAGGTCGACCACTTACCCAAGTTACGCCTTAAATTTGGCTCAATTAGGGGCGCTTTGCATTTCAAATCTTTGTGCAACAAAGCCGGTTTTCAGTAGCACAGTTGTGGGTAGAGTCAGCGTTAATGCTCTTTATTTGGAGATTATTACTTGGGATTGCAGTAGGTGCTGATTATCCCATAGCAACATCTTTTCTAACAGAGTTTTTACCAAGAAAATATCGTGGAATATTAATTTCTGTAATGATTGTAATTTGGTTTATAGGTGCAGCCTCTGCATATATTGTAGGTGAAATAGCGCTTAGATATGCTGGAGATGATGCTTGGAGATGGATTTTAGCAAGTGCTGCTGTTCCAGGTGTTTTCTTTTTAATTGCACGAAGTGGAACACCGGAATCACCACGCTGGTTATTGAGTAAAGGAAGAGTTACAGAAGCCGATCAAATTGTAAAGAGAGTATATGGTTCGCAATATTCTTATATTGATCTGAAAGAAACACATCAATCATCTGGTTCTAAAGCTACAGTTTGGAGCTTATTCCATTCAGGATATGGTAAACGAATGCTATTCGTTTGTTTATTTTGGACTTGTTCGATTATTCCTATTTTTGCTATATATGCATTTGCACCGACTGTACTTAAAGCTATGAGTCTTAGTGATGATCAAGCATCCTTTGGGGCAGCAGCAATTACAGTACTTTTTATTCTTGGTTGTGTATTAGTCGCTTTTATTATTAATAAGATTGGTCGTAAGAGATTATTATTACATAGTTTTTTCTGGTCTGGTTTAGCTCTTTTATTGCTTGGTATATATCCAGATGCTTCTGCTAATATGATTATGCTGATGTTTGCTGGTTACGCGATTGCTGTAGGGGGGTCTCAAGTACTGCAGTACTTATATCCAAATGAACTTTTTCCGACAGAGATTCGTGCAACTGCAGTAGGACTAGGAACATCTATATCGAGGATTGGTGCAGCAATAGGTACATATCTAGTTCCACTAGCGCTCACAGACTTAGGTATTTCAGCAACAATGATTATTGCTGCGGGTATTTGTTGGGTGGGTGCGGTAGCGACTTGGATGCTTGCACCTAATATTGATGCAATGAGCTTGGGTGAAGCAGCATCATTAGAAAATGAACAGAGTAATGTAAAAAAAATCAATATTACGAAAAGAATGAAAACTTGATTCATAAAGGAGTATTAGAAGAGTGAATAATATAGTTTATGTAGTAAGACAAGCTTTAGATGCTCAAATGGACAATGCTCAACCTGCTCGATTTCCAGTTGGAGAATTAATTGCAATGCAGAGTTCGGCACAAGAACAGAGCTCAGAAACTATAAAAGCAAGTATCGGTGTGTGGGAGTCTTCTCCTGGCAAGTTTAAGAGATATTTAATGAACCGGGAGTTTAGTCATATTGTTAAAGGATGCTGTACTTTTACTCCTGAAGGAGGGGAACCAATTGAATTGAAAGAGGGTGATGCAATTTTGTTTCCTGCCGATTGCAAAGGTGAATGGGATATAAAGGAAAATTTTAAAAAAACTTATTGCTTATTTTAAGGGAAAGTTTTTATGTCTAATAATATTAAACGTTATGTAAGTAATAACCGATTGAGTCAAATTGTTAAATTAGATAACTATATAGAAACCTCAGGTATTGTCGCTGAATGTAAACAAAAGGATATTATACATCAAACTCAATCTGTATTAGATCAACTTGAGCAACGATTAAAAATGGTAGGAGCAGATAAAAACAGTATACTCAAAATACAAATTTGGTTAGCAGATATGAATGATTTTGATGATATGAATCTTATTTATGAGCAATGGTTTGATGGATTTTATAAACCAGCTAGAGCATGTGTTGGGGCAAATTTAGCTGACTTACACTATCGAATCGAAATACAAGCCAGCGCAGCCTTATAATCAATTAATCCACTTTATTAACATTCTGACGTCTTTTGCGGTAAGCAAAAGGCGTTTCACCATATTGTTTTTTAAACCATAAAATAAAATGTGACGCATCAGAAAACCCACAATCCATTGCAATGTTAGTGACGTATAGGCTTGTATTGGCTAATAATTTTCTGGCGTGTTCGAGGCGTATGCGACGCCAATAAATTGCTGGTGGTTCATTAGCATTTGCTACAAATGCTCGATGTAACTGACGAGGGTTGGTATTTACATGCTCTGCAACTTGTTTCAATGTCATATGAGCTCCAAGATTTTTTTTCATGTATTCAATAGCGCGCGAAACAATTGTATTTTCGTAGGTTTGAGTGTTTGCTATAGGAGGGGATTCAGGACTATTCCCAATATTTATCGGGTCATCAATAAGTAAGAACTCAAGTCCTTTATGTGCTCTGATGTTGCCACAATTCTTACGAATAATATGTGTAGCTAAATCAATTGCTGTACCACCTGGACATGTAAAGATACCATTATCTTCTACAAAATTTCGATCAATTAAAGCAATTGCATTTGGAAAACGTGTTTTAAACTCATCTTTAATTGCCCAATGGACTGCACATTTTCGACCATCCAAAATCCCAGCTTTACCGAGAACAAAAGAGGAAGAGCATAAGGTAATAATTTTTATTCCAGTATTATAAATCTTTTTGATAATGTTCAATAAAGCTATGGGAGGTTCTCGTGTTTCTGATAGTAGCCCTCCAGCAATGACAATGTAATCATAGTTATTGAATGGATTAAAATTAGCAGTCGGGCTGATGTATAGACCACAACTGGCGTATACTGGTTCATTATCCAAGGTCATCCAATCCCACTGACAATAAACCTGCTGGCTTCTAAATGATTTATCAGCAGCAAAACGTAAGGACTCAACAAAACCTGCAACTGGTGCTAAAGTGAAATTATTCAAGAGAATAAACCCCACTCTTATGTCAGGCCTGATATTCGATAAAGATCGAACATCTATAAAATCTCCTTCTCCAGAAAAAAAATTCATCCTTCTTAAATACTCCATTATAAAAGAAATTGAATAAGCTTTAGCCATCCAAAGTTTTTTATTTAAAACTTATATTAAATCTTGATTTGAGATAAGTAAATTATTATTTTGTATAAATAAAATACTAGATTTTAGTTTTATTTGAGCTTTAATTTTAAATTGATTATTATAAGTTTTTTTAATATTTAATGATAATTGATTAGGTCTTATCATCAATTAAGCCACATAAATCGCTGATAAGAAGTTTTGAGCCAATTTATCATAGTGTTTGGTAATACACGATATTTCTTGAGCTTGGCAAAAAAGTTTTTGATCAGATGTATTGCTTTGTAGAGATGTCAGTCATAATCACACTGATCAATAGAATTCTTTTCGCAGCCATTACAACTTGAACTTTCACATGTAAAATTGGATCAATCGCCCGACCCCTAGAGTTGTAGGCTTTATCTATAACCCAAGTCTTGCTCAAGGATAAGTCCAGCAACACATCTGAACCGTTTAAGTCATGGGCATTAATATTCGTACTTAAGCAAACTTTACTGCGTCCAATCGCATGATTTCCCCCCCCAGCGCTATGTTGATGAGCGCGTACAATGGTTGAATCTAAAATGGCATATTCATTGTTACTGTCATGTGACAGCACTTCAAAAACTCTCTGCCATATACCTACTAGCCCACCGACTAAAACGAGTATGCATGACTTTAAAATCACTGAAGTGCTCATGTATAGCTAAAAATTTAATATGAGCTACAATAGAAAAAGCACTAAGATTTAGGATCATGCCAAAAACATATACCGTCGATCTATGCGAAAAAGTCGTGCAGTTTTATAAATAATCACAGTATAAATCCAAAATGTGTGAATTGTTTAATATTACAATAACCACCCTAGATGATTGGATCGTACTCGAACAGCATACTGGTCAGCTCAAACAGCCTAAATCTCAAAATGCAGGACGCCTTTGATTTGAGATCTTCAAGCCTTTGAGCACTTCGAAAAAAATACACCGTTTACTAAGGCGAAAGATCTTGTCCCTTTGTTTGAACAACAATTTAGTTATACAGTTGGTTATCATGTCATTTTAAAAGCCCTTAATAAGATGGGATGGACGCATAAAAAAAGAGTTTTCTTTACAGACAAGCCTGTAAATTAAGTCGTGCCGTATTTGAATGGTTCCTACCTGAATGGAAGAAGCATTATGGCGAGGATCATATCCTTTATATTGATGAATCATGCATCAATACCAATGAAATAGCAGCATATGGTTGGTTTCCAATAGGACAGTGATGTCATTTCTTAAAGTCAGGTGGACATGGCATCAGTCTCTGCATGATCAATGCTGTCAGATCAAATGCACCATTCAAATTTATTATACCTTTAGTGTTTCAAGGCTCATGTGATCGGAGTATTTTTCTCTGTTAGTTGGAGTATTTGTTAAAGGACTTACAGAAAAAGGATATTCAGACAAAAAGTTATTTGCTGATTCTCGATAATGCCTCAATTCATAAAGGTCAAGCGATTGATGATTTAGTAGCAAAATATAAGACAAGAATCGTTTATCTACCTGCTTATAGTCCCGATTTCAATCCTATTGAAAAAGCCTAGTCTGTCTTAAAAAGTAAAGTCAGGCACATTATTGCTCAGAACAATAAAACCATTAAGGAAGCTCTGGATATCGTATTTAAGATGATGTAGCTTATGTTTCATATTTGGCGATATTTAAATAATTTAATAGATCTTGTTACTGGTATAGGAGAGATATAGCAAGAGGATTCTATATATTGGCTTACTCATCCTATTAAAGAACATGAAGAAAAAATTTCTAAATATAGAGATTTTAATTGACTAATAATTAGATTAGAAAATCTATTGAGGAGGTTTTGTCTGAAAAATAGAGAGAAAATTAAGACAACTGTAAGATTGAAAAAAGCTGTATCCAGCCTATTGAATTTCTTAGTTTTCCAAGAATCAATGTTAGGATATATGTTAAGAGATGACATAGTTTAGTTTTTATATTTTTGTCATTTAATGATTTGCACTAATTGTAAAAAAGCCCATCCATATAGACGGGCTTTTTTTACAAGAAAATTTTATATGTCGCTAACGAAATTTTATGTGTCGTCTTACGAAATATAAAAGGAGCCTATTAATAGGCTCCTTTTATATTTTTATTGATAGCATTCATTGTGACAAATAACTATCTATTAATAATTTCACATTATCTGTTATCAAGCGATTTTTTTGACAAACCATGCGTCGTCTTATGACAAACCTTGTGTCGTTTTTGACAAACCTTGTGTCGCATAACGTAAAAAGCTATTACCAGCTTAACGCACCACCAGTTTGATAGTCTGTTACGCGAGTTTCGAAGAAATTCTTCTCTTTACGTAAGTCCATCATTTCTGACATCCACTGGAATGGGTTGTTCACACCAGCAAATTGCTCAGGTAAACCTAATTGAGCTAAACGACGGTTTGCAATGAACTTCAAGTATTCTTCCATCATTGCAGCATTCATACCTAATACACCGCGTGGCATGGTGTCACGTGCATATTCGATTTCAAGCATTGTACCTTCAAGAATCATCTGAATGATTTCTTCTTGGAACTCAGCAGTCCACAAATGAGGGTTCTCAATCTTGATTTGGTTAATCATATCGATACCAAAGTTCAAGTGCATTGACTCATCACGTAAGATGTACTGGAATTGCTCAGCAACACCATTCATCTTGTTACGACGACCCATTGACAAGATTTGAGAGAAACCACAGTAGAAGAAAATACCTTCAAGAACACAGTAGAATGCGATCAAGTTGCGAAGCAAGATTTGATCTGTTTCAGGGGTGCCTGTTTTGAATGTTGGATCACTCAATTCTTGAGTGTACTTCAAGCCCCATGCAGCTTTACGCGCAACTGATGGAACTTCGCGGTACATGTTGAAGACTTCGCCTTCATCCATACCTAAAGATTCGATGCAGTATTGATAAGCATGCGTGTGAATCGCTTCTTCAAATGATTGACGCAAGATGTACTGACGGCATTCAGGGTTAGTAATGTGTCGGTAAATCGCAAGAACCAAATTATTTGCAACCAACGAATCGGCAGTAGAGAAGAAGCCTAAAGAACGCATCACGATGGTACGCTCATCTTCAGTTAAGCCATCCTCTGACTTCCAAAGTGCGATATCGTGATTCATGTTAACTTCTTGTGGCATCCAGTGGTTTGCACAACCATCTAGATATTTTTGCCAAGCCCATTCATATTTGAATGGTACAAGTTGGTTCAAGTCAGCGCGACAGTTGATCATTGCTTTATCATCAACTTGAACACGTTGAGCGCCCATTTCTAACTCTTCAAGACCTGGAGCAACGTCCAAATGTTCTAAGGCGTTAGATGCTCTTGCCAACGGATCGGCTGAATTTGTTGTTCCGTTTGAACTGGTTCGAGCGGGTTGTGCAGCTGCCACACGCGTCGGTTCGTTGCGTGCATCAGATACCACTTGTGGATTAGGCGCTTTTTGCGGTTCGATGGGCGCAGACTGCTGTGCTTGTGCAGTTTGTTTCGGTTCATCATCTTCGAAATCGTCCCAACTGAGGATAGACATATCAATTCTCTCTACGTTGCTTATATCTTTAATTCAGACATCTCAACGTGAGACATCCTACTATACGCTTATATTGTGTAAGCAAAATTAAGTTTTGCCGATGAATGTACTCAATTTGTTCGTTTGAGTAGATTGAATTTCCGCACTACTTATTTTGCTTACGCTTCTGTTGTTTGCGAATGGCTAAAAATGCATAGACCATCGGCGTGTAAAAGAAAATAAAGGCAAAGACCAATACAGCAAGTCCTAACATATAGTTATGAGTCATATGGTGCATGGTGGTTTCCTTTGTTTGTTTGTACGAATTCTAGCAGACGCTAGAATTCGAAATTAAATCACTTTTTAGGTGATTTAGTCGGCTTCACAGTTTCAACAACAGTAGTTTTTGGGTGCTTTTTAGCATATTCCAAAGTTACGTATTGACCTGTAATAGCACTACGAGCGACTTTATTAGTCATGACTCAGTACCTCACTAGTACAAAATCAAGATGACTCTTACTGGCTCGTTTCTCGAATCGATGTTACAATCGAAAACGCATTTACTTATGCCAGCCTCTTTGTGACCATCTTGGTATCACATCGAGATTGAAAGCCTTCTAGTTAGTTTTGACGGACGCTAGAGGGCTTTTTTATTGCCTAAATTTTTTTAATCCTCCTAAATCCCCCTTTTGCAAAGGGAGACTTACATCCCGCTATTTGCTTCGAGGAATCTCCCTCCTTTATTAAAGGTGAGAAGCAAAGCTTCACAAGGGGGAGGATTTAAAACCTGTCAGATTACTGACAAGCCTCGCAATCAGGATTGTCAATTGAACATGCCATTGGCACTGGTGCTGCTTGTTCAAAGCCTTCTTCTGACGCTGCTGCTTCAGGTTTAGCTTCTTGAGCAACTGCTGCTACTGGTGCTGCCACTGTCGCAGGTTTAACTGCGTTTAATGCACCTGTGTTAATCGTAGATTTCTCAGCAGATGTCGCACCCAATGCACGGAGGTAATAAGTTGTCTTAAGACCACGTAACCATGCCATCTTATACGTGATGTCCAATTTCTTACCGTTTGCACCAGAGATGTAAAGGTTAAGAGATTGTGCTTGGTCGATCCATTTTTGACGACGTGATGCAGCATCAACAATCCAGCGTGCTTCAACTTCAAATGCTGTCGCGAAAATGGCTTTTAACTCTTCAGGAATACGCGCAATTTTTTGTACTGAACCTTCGAAATGTTTCAGGTCATTGACCATCACAGAATCCCAAAGACCACGTTCTTTTAATGCGCGAACGAGGTAAGGGTTGATGACAGTGAACTCACCAGACAAGTTCGATTTCACATACAAGTTTTGGAATGTAGGCTCAATAGATTGAGATACACCACAAATATTTGAAATGGTTGCAGTCGGTGCAATTGCCATCACGTTCGAGTTACGCATACCATCTTTTTGAACCTTGGCACGTAACGTGTCCCAATCCAAACGTTGTGTGCGATCGACTTCAAACATACGTTCTGGGCGAGATTTCGCAACCAGCTCAAGAGAGTCAATTGGTAAAATACCTTGATCCCACAATGAGCCTTTAAATGTTTCATACGTACCACGTTCAACCGCCAAATCACTTGAAGTTTGGATCGCGTAGTAAGAAATCACTTCCATAGACTCATCCGCAAACTCAACCGCAGCATCAGAACCGTAAGCAATTTTCATTTCGTATAGTGCATCTTGGAAGCCCATGATACCCATACCCACTGGACGGTGTTTCAAGTTTGAATTACGCGCTTGTGGAACTGCATAGTAGTTAATGTCGATAACGTTATCGAGCATACGAACTGCAGTTTTAATCGTGCGAGCAAGTTTCTCACGGTCTAATTGACCACCTTGAACGTGTTGAACAAGGTTGATTGAACCTAAGTTACATACCGCAATTTCATCCTTGCTTGTGTTCAACGTAATTTCAGTACACAAGTTAGAAGAGTGCACCACACCTACGTGTTGTTGCGGTGAACGTAAGTTACATACGTCTTTAAATGTGATCCACGGGTGACCTGTTTCAAATAACATTGATAACATTTTGCGCCATAAGTCTTTCGCACGGACTTTCTTATGCAGCATGTCTGTTTCTTTCGCAATGCTTTCGTAGTAAGCATAACGTTCTGCGAATTCAGCACCCGTTAAATCGTGAAGATCTGGTGTTTCAGACGGGGTGAAGAGTGTCCATTCAGCATCTTCAAATACACGTTGCATGAACAAATCTGGAACCCAGTTTGCAGTGTTCATATCGTGTGTACGACGGCGGTCATCACCCGTGTTTTTACGAAGCTCTAGGAATTCTTCGATATCCAAGTGCCAAGTCTCGAGATAAGCACATACCGCACCTTTACGCTTACCACCTTGGTTAACTGCAACTGCTGTATCGTTCGCTACTTTGAGGAACGGAACAACACCTTGCGATTTACCGTTAGTACCTTTGATGTATGAGTTCAAGGCACGAACTGGTGTCCAGTCATTACCTAAACCGCCTGCCCATTTAGACAACATTGCGTTATCACGCATAGCGCCATAAATATCGAACAAGTCGTCATCAATCGTTGTTAAATAACAGCTTGATAATTGAGGACGTAATGTACCTGAGTTAAATAGGGTTGGCGTAGATGCCATGTAATCGAAGCTAGAAAGTAAGTTATAGAATTCGATTGCACGATCTTCACGGTTGTCTTCATTGAGCGACAAGCCCATAGAAACACGCATGAAGAATAATTGTGGTAATTCGAAGCGTACGCCATCAGAGTGGATGAAGTAACGGTCAAATAATGTTTGAAGACCTAAATATGTAAATTGATTAGAGCGTTCTGGTTTAATCGCAGCCGCTAATTTTACAAGGTCAAAACTTAATAATTCTGGAGAAAGCAGCTCTAGCTCAACACCTTTTTTCAAGAAGGTTTCAAGCGCATCATTTTCAAGCGTGTCTTTAGATAGACCAAGAAACTCAAGACCGGTTGCAACTAAGTTGTCACGCAATAAACGTGCAGTGACATACGTATAGTTTGGTTCTTGTTCAATGCGTGTACGTGTCGCCATCATCATCGTTGTAGAGATGTCTGATGCTTTAACACCGTTGTATAAGTTTTTTACAGTTTCATCGATGATCGCTTGAACATCAATGCCTTCTAAGCCTTCGCTAGCTTTTTCAATCTTCGCTTGTAAACGACTCAAATCTAATGGTTGGAGCTGACCATTTTGACCTGTGATCTGAAGAGTAGGGTGATGATGAGCACCTAACTCTTTACGCGCTTCAGCACGTTGTTCACGATAGATCACGTATGCACGCGCTACTTTTTGTTCACCTGTGCGCATTAAAGCTAATTCAACTTGATCTTGAATTTCTTCAATATGAATCGTGCCACCAGAAGGTAAACGACGCTTAAATGTATTCATCACCATCTCAGTCAGCTGAGTAATACGATCATGAATTCTGCTCGAATCTGCACTTGGTTGACCTTCAACAGCCAAAAATGCTTTACCAATTGCTACAGAGATTTTATCTGCATCAAAAGTGGCAACATCACCAGTGCGTTTAATCACTTGAAGTTGACCAGGGGTTGTATTAGCGCTCATTTCAGCGTCGCTCCATTCTCATCATTTTTATGCTTATGGACCATTTGAATCGGATAAAAACTCAAAAAATGAGCTATCGCGATATTTGAGGGTAAACACAAGACTTAGTGGTTTAATGTAAATTAAGACACAAGATACGGTAAATTTCAGGGTAGATCAATATTGACATTTTGATAATTTTTTTTCTGAGTTTAACACTCAAATTTCCCTATACTTTTTCCACGTTCCGCCATTTTTGTTATGTAGTCAGCGTCACAGGGTGCAAGCATAACAGAGACTTTTTAGAGTGCTTATAGATAAGTTTGTGGATAACTCTGAAAGTGCAAATTGCTTCTCGAAAATAATTTTTTTGAAATATTTTGTTTAAAATATCATCAAATTGATTTGTGTTTGAAAGTTTAAAGTTGATTGCAAATATTGATCGACTTGGCAAAACTATCTATTTATCAATAGTTAATAAAAAGATAACAAAAGACTACGCTCGTGTATCAGTTTCGTGAACAGGCTCTTGTTTACAATGTAAACGTGTGTATATTGCAAAACATATCGATGTAAATCTGTGAAGTTTAATCAGCAGATATCGTAACAATATAGGGGCATTCTATGAGCCAAGAAGAAAAGTTACCAAAGATTTTGATCGTTGAAGATGACGAGCGTCTTGCGCGTTTAACGCAAGAGTATTTAATTCGTAATGGATTAGAAGTTGGGGTAGAACCAGACGGTAATCGTGCAATCCGTCGTATTATCGCAGAGCAACCGGATATGGTGGTGCTGGATGTTATGCTTCCTGGTGCTGATGGTCTAACTGTTTGTCGTGAGGTTCGTCCACATTATCATCAACCGATTTTAATGTTGACTGCTCGTACTGAAGACATGGATCAAGTATTGGGTCTTGAAATGGGTGCAGACGATTATGTTGCGAAACCAGTTCAGCCACGTGTTCTATTAGCGCGTATTCGTGCTTTGCTTCGTCGTACAGACAAAACACCAGAGGATGAAGTTGCTCAACGTATCGAATTTGATGATTTAGTGATTGATAATGGTGGTCGTTCTGTAACCTTAAACGGTGAGCTTGTAGATTTCACAAGTGCAGAATATGACTTATTATGGTTGTTGGCATCTAATGCTGGTCGTATCCTTTCACGTGAAGACATTTTTGAGCGTCTACGTGGTATTGAATATGATGGTCAAGACCGCTCAATTGATGTTCGTATTTCTCGTATCCGTCCAAAAATTGGTGATGATCCTGAAAATCCTAAACGTATTAAAACCGTGCGTAGTAAAGGATATTTATTCGTTAAAGAAACCAACGGGATGTAATCACATCCCCGCGGTAATGCCCTCACTCCTCAGAAGGTCATACCTTAGTGTCTAAACACAGTATATTCCTGCGTATCTACGCAGGTCTCGTCATTTTGGTGGTGCTGGTTGCCATATTTGGTTATTTGCTTGTGCAAATCATCAACTATCAACGCGCGCAGGAATACCGTGAGTCATTGACTGATGGGATTTCGTACGTCATTAGCGAGGGTGTTTCAAGACAACAAACCATGCAACAAAGAATGGATTGGATATCAGATGCATCTGATTTGCTCGAACTTCCAATCTATTATCTAGAATCTGATAAAGTCGAACTTTCACGCACCGAAAAATATCGTTTAGAAAAGCGCAAAGCAGTTGTGCGGTATGACGCCAAAGAAAGTATTGCTTATGTCATTATTGGTTTAATAGATGACCCTGAGCATTTACTTTATGTAAAAGTGGATAATATCGGTGAGCGTCAAATGAAGGCCTTACCAATCTTTGTATGGGAATACTTGGTTTATTATCCAGGGCAGGAAAGGGAATATCTTGCAAAAATTAAGCAACACTTTTCTTATGATTTAAGCATTCAAAATCTGTCTGATCTCAATTTAGATTCCGAGCAAATTGGTCGTTTACGTGCGGATCAAGGGGTTATCCTGTATCAGGATAGCGCTAGCATTCGTGGTACTACGATTTCTGTCATTTCTCCAATGACGAATTCGTCTGGTGATGTCTTGGTGATGGGGCCAGTACCAATGTTCAATTGGATGCCATTCCAATTGGCAGCAGGGATTACTTTGCTGAGTATGTTTATTTTGTCGCTTGGTGTGTATGGTCTGATTGTCCCAATGCAACGCAAGTTGAAGCAAGTTAACTCAGCCTTAAATGTTATGCAAAAAGGGGATATGTCCGTTCGCGTTCCTGTCGAAGGATATGATGAGTTAGCACATTTGGCAGCCAGCTATAACAGTATGTCAGATCATATACAGCGTTTGATCGAAGCTCAGCGAGAGTTAATGAGAGCTGTATCACATGAGCTGCGAACGCCAGTCGCACGTATTCGCTTTGGTATGGAAATGTTGGTTGATGAAGAGGATTATGAGTATCGTCAGCAACAAGTAGAAATGATTGATAAAGACATTGAGGCTTTAAACACGCTCATTGATGAAATTATGACCTATGCTAAACTTGAGCAAGGCATGCCCTCTATTGATTTTGAGGAAATTCGACTATACGAAGTGCTTGAGCAAGTCGCTATTGAAACTAAAGCATTAAAAACCAATAAAAATATTCAATTACACTTGCCATCACAAGCTTTGGTGGTGGATGCGGAACGCCGTTATTTACATCGTGTAGTACAAAACTTAGTCGGAAATGCGATCCGATACTGCGATGATACAGTGCTGATCACTGGTGGAATTGATGCTCAGGGAATGGCGTATATTTCAGTTGAAGATGATGGTCCGGGGATTCCAGAAGAGGATCGTAAGCGCGTGTTCGAGGCTTTTGCTCGCTTGGATGATAGTCGTACACGTGCCTCAGGTGGATATGGTTTGGGCTTGTCTATTGTAAGTCGAATTGCCTATTGGTTTGGTGGTACGATTCAAGTGGATCAAAGTCCTAAAATGGGTGGTGCAAGATTCACCATGCAGTGGCCAGCCAAAAGATTTAAAAAGAAGAAGATTGTTCAAACCAGTCAAACATCAGAGTAAAACAAGAATTAAAAAAAGCGCGATTAAGCGCTTTTCTTATAATTTATATTGCCTTTTATTGGTAATTATTGGCATTCGGTTCAATGATGCGTTTTCCTTCCTTAAGTGCATTTAAGGCATCGGCATTGAAATCGATCAGTAAACTGTTATTGGTTGCATCAACATGATAATTGCTAATCAGTTTTTGATCGCCGTGAATGGTCTCAACTGTATATTCATCTGCGATGTTGAGAATAGCATCAAGATTAGTGGTTGTAGAGGCGAGGTCTTGGCGGAAAATTTGATAAATATCGCGTAAATCAAAAATAGCATTCGTTGCATCAGGATGTTTTTTGATATAGCTGTCTAAATGATGGACGATCAACTGAGCAAATAAAAAATAGTTAGGTTTGTGTGTGAATTCTAGACTCATAGATCTTCTCCTTATTATTTAATTGAGCATATAACGAAAATCAGCACGATTTGTATAAAGTTAATTAAAACATTGTAAGCAATTAAAATTTAAAACTTTTAAAATAGAATAAATCAAAATTAATTGAGCCATATTGGTGCAAAAAAAGCTGACCTAACACGAATGGTAAAACTAAAAAAGTGATAGTGTGTGGATTGACGCCGCTTGAATTTTTTGAATGATTATTCGGAAAAAATAATCAGTTTTATCACCTTGATAACTTTCTACGATTAAATAAGGTTTTATTGACTTTAATCACCATGAAATCTGGAAAAAGGGCAAAATTCATCCTAAAGACTTAGAGGGATTGGCTAGCAACAGAAATCATAAATCAGGTACAATTGGCGGGATTAATTTTGTGTTTGGTGTATTTGAAGGCCAATACATACATTCTTTGTTAATAAATAGGCCTGCCAGGAGTTATCCCCGCATGAGTGCCATTACTCCATACGATTGGGCAATAATTGCCTTCGTGATCGGCGTTACATTTTTATGCGTCTTTATGCTCACTGTCCCGCTACTCCTAGGGGGTAAATCGTGGGGACGTGCTAAGCAAGAGCAGTTCGAGTCAGGCGTAGTTAGTGCTGGTGGAGCACGAATTCGTCTATCTGCAAAATTCTATTTGGTTGCAATCTTCTTCGTTGTGTTTGACTTAGAAGCGCTCTATCTCTATGCATGGGCTGCGTCAGTTCGTGAAGTGGGTTGGATCGGTTTTGCAGCAGCAGCTGTATTTATTTTAGTTTTACTCGTTGGCTTGATTTATGAGTTGTCTACTGGTGCATTAAATTGGGCGCCATCTGATAAGCGTAAAGCAGCAGGGATTAAACCTAAAATTGGTTCGCCAAATATGGATCTCGCAGAAATTACTCGCTTCAACTCAATTGAGGAGTTGGTGGTTGACCCTACAGGTCAAATTCCAGCGCAATCATCTGGTCGTGTAAAAGCTTCGCCAACGACTACATCATCTGATAAGGAGTAATACGGGATGAAATATACATTAACCCGTGCGAATCCGGATGCTGATCAGTATCCACTTCAAGAGCGTATCGTTGTAGAAGATCCGCTTCTACAAGAAGAAGTGAATAAGAATGTGTTCATGACTCGTTTAGAGGATTTGGCGCATACAGCAGTAAACTGGGGTCGTAAAAACTCAGTTTGGCCGTTCAACTTTGGTACATCTTGCTGCTACGTAGAGTATGCAACGACTTTAACAGGCGTGCATGACTTGTCACGTTTTGGTGCCGAAGTAATTCGTGCTTCACCACGTCAAGCGGACTTGATGATTGTTGCGGGTACATGCTTCGTGAAGATGGCACCTGTAATTCAACGCCTTTATGAGCAAATGTTAGAACCTAAATGGGTGATCTCAATGGGTGCATGCGCAAACTCTGGCGGTATGTATGACATTTACTCGGTTGTACAAGGTGTCGATAAAATCATTCCAGTGGATGTGTATATTCCAGGTTGCCCACCGCGTCCTGAAGCATTAATCCAAGCGTTGATGTTATTGCAAGACCAAATTCAATTAGAGCGTCGTCCGCTTTCTGCGGTGATCGGTGATGATCTTAAGCCAGTTTATAAGCCAAAGATGCAGCCTGAACGTGACCGTAAGAATGCTGAACGTATTGCAGTAAAACACTTACGCTCTATGGATGAAATTAAATAATCTTAACGGCAAATAATATTGATGCACCCGCTTGGGTGTAATTGTCGTTTTGGTTGAATGAATTTGTATTAAATAGGAAGCCAAGCCAATGGCTGAAACTGACATTGCTATGCCAGAATCAACTCCAGTTGATTCACGCCCAGCATTTGCAATTGTAGAAGAGCTCAAAACCAAGTTTGGTGAGAATTTCTACGTGCAAACGACTTTTGAAGACTTTCCAACAGTCTGGGTTGAGCGCTCACGTGTACAAGACGTATTAATGTTCTTGCGTACAGTGTCACGTCCTTACGTGATGTTGTTTGACTTGTCAGCGGTAGATGAGCGTTTACGTACTCACCGCGATGGGTTACCTGCGTCTGACTTCACTGTGTTCTATCACTTGTTGTCACTAGAGCGTAATACGGATATTCGTATTAAAGTTGCGTTGAATGAGTCTGATCTCAATATTCCAACAGCAACCAACATTTGGCCAAATGCCAACTGGTACGAACGTGAAGCTTACGATATGTTCGGCATTAACTTCGAAGGGCATCCAATGCTCCGTCGTATTTTATTGCCAACGTATTGGGAAGGTCATCCGTTGCGTAAAGAATATTCTGCACGTGCGACTGAATACACACCTTATCGTCAGAACCAAGCGAAACAAGATTTCGAACAAGAGCATTTACGTTTTGTACCTGAAGATTGGGGTCTAAAACGCGGTAATGCTGATGAAGACTTCATGTTCTTGAACTTGGGTCCTAACCATCCATCTGCGCATGGTGCATTCCGTGTGATCTTGCAGTTAGATGGCGAAGAAGTGAAAGACTGTGTGCCTGATATCGGTTATCACCACCGTGGTGTGGAAAAGATGGCTGAACGTCAAACTTGGCATTCATTCATTCCGTATACTGACCGCGTTGACTACTTAGGTGGTTGTGCGCAGAACATGCCTTATGTGATGGGTGTGGAGCAGATGGCAGGGATCACTGTGCCAGAACGTGCGCAATGTATTCGTGTCATGATGTCGGAACTATTCCGTATTAATAACCACTTGCTTTATATCGGTACAGCGATTCAGGATGCCGGCGGTATGACCCCAGTATTCTATATGTTCGCCGATCGTCAAAAGATCTATGACGCGATTGAAGCAATCACTGGTTACCGTATGCACCCAGCATGGTTCCGTATCGGTGGTACTGCACACGATCTTCCAAACAACTGGCAACATTTGATCCGTGAAATTTTGGATTGGATGCCTAAACGTTTGAAGGAATATCATACTGCAGCACTTAAAAACTCGGTATTTGAAGGTCGTACCCGTAATGTTGCGCAATACGATGCAAAATCTGCATTGGCATGGGGTGTAACAGGTACAGGTTTACGTGCAACAGGTATTGATTTTGACGTACGTAAATATCGTCCATATAGCGGTTATGAAAATTACGACTTCGAAGTGCCTGTAGAATACGAAGGCGATGCATATGCACGTGTGATCGTTCACTACCGTGAAATCGAACAATCTTTAAAAATCATCAAACAGTGCTTGGATAACATGCCATCTGGTCCTTATAAAGCGGATCACCCATTGGCTGTTCCACCACCGAAAGATAAGACACTACAAGACATTGAAACTTTGATTACGCACTTCTTAAGCGTGTCATGGGGTCCTGTCATGCCAGCAGGTGAAGCATCTGTTATGGCGGAAGTGGTAAAAGGTGCATCGAACTACTACTTGACTTCAGACAAGTCAACGATGAGTTACCGTACCCGTATTCGTACACCAACCTTCACGCACTTACAGCAAATTCCTTCTGTAATTAACGGCAGTCTTGTATCTGACTTAATCATTTATTTAGCGACGATTGATGTCGTAATGGCTGACGTGGATCGCTAAGGGGTACGCATTATGATGATTTTGACTGATAAAAAGCCACGTGTGAATGTCGAAGGGATTTTAACTGCGGAAGAAATCCACGAAATCGAGCATCACATTGGTCATTACCCATACCCACGTGCGGCATGTTTAGATGCGCTTAAATGCGTTCAACGTCGTAATGGTTGGGTGGATGATGCGCAAATGAATGCGATTGCGCAGATGTTGTCAATGAGCCTTGCTGATTTGGAAGGTGTGGCAACATTCTATAACCGTATTTACCGCCAGCCAGTAGGTCGCAACGTAATTTTGCTTTGTGATTCTATAGCTTGCTTCTTGATGGGTGCAGAAACTTTAGCAGAAGCATTCCAACGCGAACTCGGGATTTCATTTGGTCAAACGACTGCTGATGGTCGTTTTACTTTGCTCCCGATTTGCTGTTTAGGAAACTGTGATAAGGGTCCAACCTTGATGATTAATGAAGATACTCACGGCCTAGTAGAAGTTTCTTCAGTGAAACAGTTATTGGAGAAGTATGTATGAATACTGAACCAAAACCGATTTATGGCGACGGTAACCCAGAAACTCACCCATTAACATGGCGTTTGAGCAAGCAAGAATTTGTTCATAGTGTAGAAGACTATGAATCTCTTGACGGGTATGAGGGTTTCAAGAAAGCACTCACAATGCCGCCTAAAGATGTATTGGAAATCATTAAAGCAGCGACTGTGAAAGGTCGTGGTGGTGCTGGTTTCCCTGCAGGGATTAAATGGTCGCT
Organism: Acinetobacter sp. 24-47-62; assembly: GCF_056779765.1. Lineage (NCBI taxonomy): Bacteria > Pseudomonadati > Pseudomonadota > Gammaproteobacteria > Moraxellales > Moraxellaceae > Acinetobacter > Acinetobacter sp. 24-47-62. The sequence continues at coordinate 140,004 of NZ_JBWYIN010000011.1, read as the reverse complement.
CATGGCGCCAAATGACAATTCAGGTCCTCGTTACTTGATTTGTAATGCCGATGAGATGGAACCAGGTACATTCAAAGACCGTTTGTTGATGGAAAAGCTTCCTCATCAATTGATCGAAGGGATGTTAATTGCAGGTTATACACTTGAAGCAACCCATGGTTATATTTTTATCCGTGGTGAATACATCGAAGCTGCGAAGTATTTGAACCAAGCTTTAGAACAAATTCGTGCCAAAGGCTACTTGGGTGAAAACATCCTTGGTTCTGGCTGGAACTTTGAGTTACATGTGCATACTGGTGCGGGTCGTTATATCTGTGGTGAAGAAACTGCATTGATTAACTCGCTTGAAGGTCGCCGTGCAAATCCACGTACAAAACCACCATTCCCACAAGTTGCAGGTGCTTGGGGTCGTCCTACGATTGTGAACAACGTAGAGACCTACAATAACTTACCTGCAATTATGCTGCGTGGTCCTGAGTGGTATATCAATTTATCTGCAGGTAAGTCGAAAGATCCAGGCACTAAAATTTATGGTGCATCAGGTAAAGTGAAATTCCCTGGTCTTTGGGAGCTTCCATTCGGTACAACTGCACGTGAAGTGATTGAAGAACATGCGGGTGGTATGCGTGATGGCTTAAAGCTTAAAGCATGGTTACCAGGTGGTGCATCAACTGACTTTTTAGCAGCTGAACACATCGATCTTCCAATGGATGCGGAAAGCATCATGAAAGCAGGTTCGCGTTTAGGTACGTGTTTGCTCATGGTGGTTGATGAAACTCAATGTATGGTTTCAGCAACACGTAACTTAGAAGAATTCTTTGCGCGTGAATCATGTGGTTTCTGTACACCATGTCGTGATGGTTTACCTTGGGCGGTGAAAGCGCTTAAAGCACTTGAAGATGGTACAGGCAAGAAAGAAGACATCGATCATTTGCAAGAGCTTACACGTAAGCTTTGGATTGGTAAGACTTTCTGTGCTCACGCTCCTGGTGCTATGGAACCACTCATGGGTGCACTCAAATATTTCCGTGGCGAATTTGAAGCGAAAGTGGTGAATGCCGCTGCTCAAGTTAGCAACGTAGAACAAGCTTAAGGAATTCGACTATGGCTACAATTCATGTCGATGGCAAATCGTATGAAGTCAATGGCTCAGAGAACTTGCTTCAAGCATGCTTGTCTTTGGGTATTGATATCCCGTACTTTTGTTGGCATCCATCCTTAGGTTCTGTCGGCTCTTGCCGTCAATGTGCTGTAACTCAATACGCGAATCCAGAAGATACTCGCGGTCGTTTAGTTATGTCATGTATGACACCTGCAGCTGACAATACCTACATCTCGATTGAAGACAAAGAAGCAAAAGATTTCCGTGCATCTATTGTTGAATTCTTGATGACGAACCACCCACATGACTGTCCAGTCTGTGAGGAAGGTGGTCACTGTCACCTTCAAGATATGACGGTGATGACACAACATGACCGTCGTCGTTACCGTTTCACGAAACGTACACATTACAACCAAGAACTTGGTTCGTTCATTGCACACGAGATGAACCGTTGTATCGCATGTTACCGTTGTGTTCGTTACTATAAAGACTACGCAGGTGGTACAGACTTCGGTGTGTATGCAAACGCTTCACGTGTTTATTTTGGTCGTCCAGAATCAGGTACTTTAGAGTCTGAGTTCTCGGGTAACTTAACTGAAGTATGTCCGACGGGCGTATTCACAGACAAAACACACTCTGCACGTTATAACCGTAAATGGGACATGCAGTATGCGCCAAGCGTCTGCCAAGGCTGTTCTTCAGGTTGTAACATCTCTCCGGGTGAGCGTTATGGTGAATTACGCCGTGTAGAAAACCGTTTTAACGGTGAAGTCAACCAATACTTCCTGTGCGATAAAGGCCGTTTCGGTACGGGTTATGTGAACCGTGAAGACCGTCCACGTCAACCGCAATTCCGTTCAGGTAGCAATGTAGAGACTGTTTCAGTTGATACAGCGTTAGACACCGTGATTGAGAAAATCCAAGGCAAAAAAGTATTGGGTATTGGTTCTCCACGTGCATCTCTTGAGTCTAACTTTGCGCTTCGTGAATTGGTTGGACAAGCAAACTATTCAACAGGTATGTCTCAAAAAGAGCAAAACTTGGTTGAACTTGCTGCATCAATTATGCAAACCGAGGGTGTATATAACCCAGGTATGCGTGAAATTGAAAGCTATGATGCTGTCTTAATTCTCGGTGAAGATTTAACACAAACTGCACCACGTATGGCATTGTCAGTACGTCAAGCTGCGAAGAACAAAGCCAAAGAAATGGCTGCAGAACGCCGTACACAAGAATGGTTGGCTGAGCCAGTACAACGTATTGCTCAAGACGAAAAATCACCAATTTATATCTTGGCTGCGACTCAAACACGTTTATCTGACGTAGCTACTGGTGAAGTCGTTGCTTCTCCAAATGATATCGCACGTTTAGGTTTTGCTGTTGCTGCGGCGGTGAAAGGTGAAAGTATTACCGGTTTAGAAGAAGATGCAAAAGCATTTGCTCAAACCATTGCTGACACTTTAAAAGCTGCAAAAAAACCATTGATTATCTCTGGTACAAGCTTGCAAGAAGCTGCAATTATGGAAGCTGCTGCACAAGTTGCACAGAATCTGGGTAATGCGGGTCTAACTTTGACTGTTCCTGAAGTGAACTCAATGGGCTTAGCAATCTTTGGCGGTAACAGCCTTGAGCAAGCATTTGCACAAGACTATGACACTGTCGTGATTGTAGAAAACGACCTTTATCGTCGTTTACCTGCAGTGCAAGTAGATGCTGCTTTGTCTGGTAAAGACGTGATCGTGCTTGACCATTCAGAAACTGAAACGGTGAAAAGAGCGAATATCGTTCTTTCTGCAGCGAGCTTTGCTGAAGGTGATGGTACTGTGGTATCTCAAGAAGGTCGTGCACAACGTTTCTATCAAGTATATGACCCAAGTTACTACAAACCAGAACTTGCGATCAAAGAATCTTGGCGTTGGTTACATGCCATTGAAACTGGCGTGAAAGGCAAAGCAATTTCTTGGACTGTGCTTGATGATGTCATCGAATCAGTTGCCAAGAATGTACCTGCGCTTGAAGCGATTCAAGATGTAGCACCAGATGCAGGATTCCGTGTCCATGGTCTTAAAGTGGCACGTGAACCACGTCGTTACTCTGGTCGTACTTCACTTCGTGCGCCGTTATCTGTCCATGAGCCTAAACAACCAACTGATCAAGACTCTGCATTAACATTCTCTATGGAAGGTTATGTCGGGAACCAAACGCCGTCAGCGTTAGTTCCATTTGCATGGTCAGCAGGTTGGAACTCGCCACAAGCTTGGAATAAGTTCCAAGAATCAGTGGGCGGTTCTTTAAAAGGTGGTGATTCAGGTATTCGTTTATTTGATCGCCTTGCGAAATTACCAGCACGCACATACGTTGCACCAGCACCAGTTCTTGTAAATGCTGAGAGTTTCCGCCTTGTTCCAATGCATCATATTTTTGGTTCTGGTGAATTCACAGTGAAAACACCTGCAATGGAGTCTCGTATTCCAGAAGCGGTATTTGCAGTGGGTGAGCAAGATGCAGCGCGCTTGAATGTGAAAGACGGCCAAAACATTACTGTGAAAGCAGGTGAGGCTTCGATCGTTCTTCCTGTTCAAGTCATTGAATATTTACCTACAGGTTATATTGGTTACCCAATTGGTCTCGCGCCAACGGTATCGTTAGCTGAGCCTGTATCAGTCGCGGTAGGAGCATAATTCATGGAACAAGAATTAATCCGTCAAACGCCGCTTTGGGCTGAGAACTGGCCAATTGCCTACTCTGTAGTTCAAGCGATTGTGATCTTGCTCGTTGTAGTTTTGATTGCTGCGTTGATGTCTTTCATTGAGCGTCGTTTACTTGGCTTGTGGCAAGACCGTTACGGTCCAAACCGTGTAGGTCCTGGGGGGATGTTCCAGATTGTTGCCGACATGCTGAAAATCATGTTCAAAGAAGACTGGACACCAAAGTTTGCAGATAAATTGACTTTCCGTTTAGCTCCAGCAGTTGCGATGGCAACTGCGGTGCTATCGTTCATGGTTATCCCTGTATCACCTTATTTAGGTGTTGCAGACATGAGTATCGGTCTATTGTTCTTTATGGCAATGGCGGGTATTGCAGTGTATGCAGTTTTATTTGGTGGTTGGTCATCAAATAACAAATATGCATTACTCGGTGGTCTTCGTTCAGCAGCGCAAACGATTTCTTATGAAGTCTTCTTAGGTATTTCTTTGATGGGTGTGGTTGCGATTGCAGGCTCATTCAACATGCGTGAAATCGTAGAAGCTCAAAAAGATGTATGGTTTGTTATTCCACAGTTCTTAGGTTTCTTAATCTTCGTGGTCGCAGGTGTTGCGGTAACGCATCGTCATCCATTTGACCAACCAGAAGCGGAACAAGAATTGGCGGAAGGTTACCATGTCGAATATGGTGGTATGAAGTGGGGGATGTTCTTCGTTGCGGAATACGTCAACGTTGTCCTGATCTCAGCTTTGATCGTAACCTTATTCTTCGGTGGTTGGTTAGCACCATTTGGTCTAGATTTCCTACCTCCAGCATTCTGGTTCATGATTAAAACAGCATTCTTTGTGATGATGTTTGTCTTGGCACGTGGTTCATTAATGCGTCCACGTTATGACCAAGTGATGAACTTTGGTTGGAAGATTTGTTTGCCTTTAGCGTTGGTCAACTTGTTGGTGACTGGTGCTGTGATTCTGATGAATCAGGCCTAGGACAGCAGGGAGAACATTATGTATAAAATTCTAGCTGGGTTTGGGTCAATTGTACGTTCGTTGTGGATGGTATTTAGCCACGCAACACGTAAACGTGACACTATTTTATACCCTGAAGTTAAAGCTGAAGAAATCGTTCCACCACGATTCCGTGGCCGTATCGTATTGACACGTGACCCAGATGGTGAAGAGCGTTGTGTAGCTTGTAACTTGTGTGCTGTAGCTTGCCCTGTTGGCTGTATTTCATTACAGAAAGCTGAAAAAGAAGATGGTCGTTGGTATCCGGAATTTTTCCGTATCAACTTCTCTCGTTGTATTTTCTGCGGTATGTGTGAAGAAGCATGTCCTACAACTGCTATTCAGATGACACCTGATTTCGAACTCAGTGAATACGTTCGTCAAGACTTAGTTTATGAGAAAGAAAACTTGCTCATTTCTGGTCCTGGTAAATATCCAGACTATAACTTCTACCGTGTAACGGGTATGGCTGTAGCTGGTAAAGACAAAGGTCAGGCTCAGCGTGAAAGCGCACCTGTCGATGTACGGAGCTTATTACCATGATGTGGCCATTTTATTTGATGGCACTTGTGGCCATCGTTTCTACGGTTCGTGTTGTGACTAATGCGAATCCGGTACACGCACTTTTAAGCTTAATCGTTTCGTTACTTGCAGTTGCTGGTATGTTCATGATCGTGGGTGCACCATTTGCAGGTGCGCTTGAGATTATTGTTTACGCTGGTGCCATTATGGTTCTTTTCGTCTTCGTTGTGATGATGTTGAACCTTGGTTCTCAAACTGTTGAACAAGAACGTAAATGGTTAACATCTGATGCTTGGGCTTACCCTGCATTGATGAGCTTTTTAATGGGTCTGGTTTTAGTTTGGACAATGACTTCAGAGCACAGCATTTCTGGTCCTTTAATGGGTACAGAAGTTGTAGGCCCTAAAGAAGTTGGTCAAGCACTCTTTACACAATATTTATTATTGGTTGAAGTTGCCGCAATGTTATTGCTTGCTGCGTTAGTCGCTGCATTCCACTTAGGCAAACGTGAACCAAGTGCAGAAGAGGAAAAAGAATAATGGGTAATATCCCTTTAGAGCATGGTTTGATTGTTGCAACCATTCTTTTTGCACTCGGTTTCTACGGTGTAATGGTGCGACGCAACCTTCTATTTATGTTAATGAGCCTTGAGATCATGATGAATGCAGCAGCGCTTGCATTCGTCCTCGCTGGTAGTGCATGGGTGCAACCAGATGGTCAGATCATGTTTATCTTGATCTTAACGCTTGCTGCGGCAGAGGCGTGTATCGGGCTTGCGATCGTCCTTCAGTTCTATCATCGCTTCCATCATTTGGATGTAGATGCTGCTAGTGAGATGCGCGGATGAGTTTATTAGCATTAACCATATTATTTCCGCTCATTGGTTTTATCCTTTTAGCGGCAGGGCGTAATAAGCTTCCTGAAATTGTAGCTGCCATTATTGGTGTGGGTTCAGTTGGTCTTTCAGCACTATGTGCATTATTGGCTGGTATGAATTTCATCAACAGCGGTGAAACATCTCAAGTGACTCACCTTTGGACTTGGTTCAGTGTGGGTGGTTTTGAGCCAGGTATTAGCTTGCACTTAGATGGTTTATCTTTACTTATGCTTGGCATGATTACGGGTGTGGGTTTCTTAATTCATATCTTTGCATCATGGTATATGCGTGGTGAAGAAGACTTTGCACGTTTCTTCTCTTACTTCAACTTATTCGTAGCAAGCATGTTATTGCTTGTGTTGGGTGATAACCTTGCGTTGTTATTCTTAGGTTGGGAAGGTGTTGGTCTGTGCTCATACTTGCTGATTGGTTATTACTACCAAAATCCAGCAAATGGTGCTGCTGCAATTAAAGCATTCACCGTGACACGTATTGGTGACGTTTTCTTACTCATTGCATTATTCTTAATTTTCCAACAATTTGGAACATTGAATATTGCTGAAATCGTTGCTGCTGCGCCTGTGGTAATGACACAAAGCTCATCGTTAACCATTTGGACTGCATTAATGTTGTTCTTGGGTGCTGCAGGTAAATCTGCGCAAATCCCATTACAAACATGGTTAGCAGATGCGATGGCGGGTCCTACACCAGTATCTGCATTAATCCATGCTGCAACAATGGTAACAGCAGGTGTTTACCTATGCTGCCGTATGTTCTCTGTATTTGAAATGGCACCAGAAGTCATGGTGTTTATCTCAATCACAGGTGCGGTGACATTATTAGTTGCAGGTTTTGCTGCACTGGTTCAAACAGACATCAAACGTATTCTTGCTTACTCAACCATGAGTCAGTTGGGTTATATGTTTATGGCTGTAGGTGCTGAAGCATACCAAGCAGGCTTGTTCCACATGCTCACTCACGCATTCTTCAAAGCGTTGTTGTTCTTGTCATCAGGTGCGGTGATTCTTGCATACCATCACGAACAAAACATTTTCAAAATGGGTGGTTTGTTCAAGCGTAATAAATTCTTATTTGCTTGTTTCGCGATCGGTGGCGGTGCCTTAGCAGCGATTCCATTCTTAACGATTGGTTTCTTCTCAAAAGACGCAATCTTGGCGGCTGTGTGGACACAAAGTCATATCGCAGGTTTACCTGTATTCAATACATTGTATTGGGTCGGTGTTGCTGGTGCATTCTTAACATCAGTCTATACGTTCCGTTTAATTTGGATTGTGTTCTTTGGCGAAGAGAAAACGCCATATCACGAAATCAAAGGTGCAACTTACTGGGCTCCTTTAGCGATTCTTGCTGTCCTTTCTACAGGTTTGGCAATCGTACTTAAAGCGCCAGTCATGAGTATTCTTGATGCAGCACAAATTCCTGCATTTGTTATTCCTGAAGCGCTAGAGGCTGGTGCGCATGGTGCAGAATATGTCGCTATTGCAATCGCACTTGCTGGTTTAGCGGTTGGTGTTGTCTTATTTGCTTTTGCTTATAAAGCAGTTCAAGGTTTTGCTCGCACTTCATTGGGTGCTGGACTTGCAAATATCTGTCGTAATGCGCTAGGTTTCGATGCGTTATATGACCTCGTGTTTGTAAAACCTTACTTATTTATTGCAAAAATGATTGGTCGTGACCCGATTGATGGCGTATGGCTTGTATTGCCAGCGATTGTTAAAGGTGGTCATAGCTTCACTAGTTCACGTCAAACAGGTTCTTTGCGTGAGTACGCATCGAGCATGGCGTTCGGTATCGTGGTGATTATCATGATTCTGATCGTGACTCAGATCGTGGGGAAATAAGATGGAAAACATCAATAACTGGTATTTACCCGCGCTGATCCTCATTCCGTTCATTGCTGGTTTTATTTGTTGGGTCGTTGATAAATTAGATCAACACCTACCACGTTATATCGCACTTGTGGGTATGCTCATTACTTTGGGCATCACCGTTGCTTTATGGCAATCCGGTACCTACAGCTACCAAATTGGTGAAACTGTACCGACTTGGTCTGCAGAGTTCTATGTACCTTGGATTCAAACCCTTGGCATTAACATCCACTTAGCGGTGGATGGTCTTTCACTTCTCATGGTCGGTTTAACTGCTTTACTAGGTGTATTGGCGGTTGGCTGTTCTTGGGGTGAAATTCAGAAGAACGTTGGTTTCTTCCACTTAAACCTTTTATGGTCTTTAGGTGGCGTGATCGGTGTATTCTTGGCTGTTGATTTGTTCTTGTTCTTCTTCTTCTGGGAGATGATGCTCGTTCCAATCTACTTCTTGATTGCACTCTGGGGCCACAAAGGTGCTTCTGGTAAATCTCGTGTTTACGCTGCGACTAAATTCTTTATTTACACGCAGGTGGCTGGTCTGATCATGTTGATTGGTATCTTAGGTCTTGTGATCTACGGTTTCATGATGACAGATACAATCAGCTTCAGTTATAACCATTTACTCGCTGTTGCGAATACATTGGATGCTAACCCACAAACGTCATCAATTGCCTTTGCATTTATGATTTGTTTGTTTATTGGTTTTGCAGTCAAACTTCCTGTTTTCCCATTGCATGGTTGGTTACCAGACGCGCACGCACAAGCACCTACAGCAGGTTCTGTAGACCTTGCGGGTATCTTAATTAAGACAGCGGCTTACGGTTTACTTCGTTTCGTCATTCCATTCTTCCCAGTTGCTTCAGCGCAGTTTGCTGATGTAGCAATCATTTTCGGTTTAATCGGTATCTTCTACGGTGCTTGGTGTGCTTTCCAGCAAACCGATATGAAACGTTTGTTGGCGTATACGTCGATTTCACACATGGGCTTTGTTTTACTTGCAATCTACGCAGGTAACATCCTGACCTTCCAAGGTCTGATGGTCATGATGTTGGCTCACGGTTTATCGTCAGCAGCATTATTCATTATGTGTGGTCAAGTGTATGAGCGTCTTCACACACGTGATTTACGCTTGATGGGTGGTATTCGTGGTCAATTCCAGTATTTACCATTCTTCTTGATGTTCTTTATTGCTGCGCTTGTAGGTATCCCTGGCTTAGGTAACTTCATTGGTGAGTTCCTCATCTTGATGGGTGCATTTGCTCAATTCCCTACATTCACGATTATTGCTGCGATCAGCTTAGTATTTGCGGGTCTATATGGTTTAATCCTGATTCATAAAGCGTTATTTGGTGTGCCAAACGAAGAGCAAAAACAACACTATGCGAATCCATTAAAAGATCTTAATGCGCGTGAGCTTGGTATTTTGTTAATTTGTGCGTTCGGTCTGTTATGGCTTGGTTTGTATCCACAAAGCTTCCTTGATATTTCAGAATCAAGTTTGGCTTGGATTGCGAATAGCTACATTCCAGTACAAGAAGTAGTTGAAGTGGTTGAACAAGCCACAACTCAACTCGAAAATGTGGAGATGCAATAAGTCATGAACTTCACACTATCATTTTCTGAGCTAATGCCATTAGCTCCTGTGATGATTGTTGCTTTAACAGCAATCATCGTAATGATTTTGACTGCAATCAAACGTAATCATAATTTGATTGCGACAGTCTCTGTTATCGGTCTTAACCTTGCATTGTTGAATATTCTATTCACGTTGTTTACAGGTTCTCAGATCTCACCAAATGTCATGAACCTATTTATGGTTGATGCTTTTGGTCTGTTCTATCAAGTGATTATTTTGATTGCTGCATTGGCTTGTTGCACACTGTCACATGCATATATCGAAACCTATAAAGATAATCGTGAAGAACTTTATCTATTAATGTTGATCTCTGTTTCAGGGGCAATGTTAATGGTAACAAGTTCACACTTTGCATCATTCTTCATTAGCTTAGAGTTAATGTCGATTCCAGTGTACGGTCTGATTGCTTATACCTACCAACGCGGTAAGTCACTCGAAGCGGGTATTAAATATCTTGTACTTTCAGCAACTGCTTCTGCAATGTTGTTGATGGGTATGGCTTATGTTTACTCAGTTCTAGGTTCATTATCATTTGCGGGTCAAGTGGATGATATGTTCTGGGCGTTAACTAAGTCTCAAGATCCTCAATTGATGATGGCGCTGCAAGCTTATATTCCTCAATTTGGTGAGAAACTTACCACTGTATTTGGAATCTTAGGTCTTGGTTTAATCATCGCAGCTGTTGCATTTAAATTGTCTTTAGCGCCATTCCATAAATGGACGCCAGATGTGTATGCAGGTGCTCCAGCACCAATTGCAACATTCCTTGCTACTGTAGCTAAAGTTGCAATGATTGGTTTATTCGTACGTTACTTACTGTCTTCAGGTGTAATTGGTATCGAATCGATCAAAACGATTTTGATCGTCATTGCAGTGTTATCAATCTTGATTGGTAACATGCTTGCAGTGAAACAAGTGAACTTAAAACGTATTTTGGCATACTCGTCAATTGCGCATTTTGGTTACTTATTCCTTGCTGTTGTTACGACATCTTTCTTAAGCTTAACGTCAGTAAGTTTATATGTATTAACGTATGTATTAACGACGATTGGTGCGTTTGGTGCTGTAGCATTGATGTCTAGCCCATACAACAACAATGACGAAGCAGAATCACTTGCAGACTACCGTGGTCTATTCTGGCGTCGTCCAGTATTGACGGCAACACTGACTGTGATGATGCTATCTCTTGCAGGTATTCCGTTAACTGCAGGCTTCATCGGTAAATTCATGCTGATCATGACAGTTGTGTCTGAAGCACATTGGTTCTTCGCTGCGATGATCATTGTGGGTTCTGGTATTGGTCTATACTATTACCTACGTGTCATGATCGTCATGTATATGACGCCACCAGACACTCCACGTATTGATGCTGATAAACATTGGGGGCAAAAAGTGGGTGGTATTATGGTATTGCTTGCTGCGCTTGCAGTGCTTGTAATCGGTGTATATCCAGATCCAGTCATTGCGATGGCAAATCAAGCACAATTGATCGCGCCATTACATATCGTTCTTCAATAGTTGATCGATTAATCTAAAAAAACTATTGTTGTTAACAAAAAAAGCCCTCATTCATTGAGGGCTTTTCTTATTTCTTATATTAAAAACATTTATAATAGACAGAATTTACATTTATGCTTCAGGTGTTCTCCCGTGCCAATCCAAGAAATTCGTCATCCGCTCATTCGTCATAAATTAGGTTTATTACGCCGTGCAGATATCAGCACGAAGAACTTCCGTGAGTTAGCGCAAGAAGTCACAATGTTACTGACTTACGAAGCAACCAAAGATTTACCTGTTGTAGATCACGAAATTAATGGCTGGAATGGCCCGGTGACAACACAGCGTATTGCAGGTAAAAAAATTACTGTTGTACCAATTTTACGTGCTGGCATTGGTATGCTTGATGGTTTCTTAAATCTTATTCCTAGTGCAAAAGTTTCTGTTCTTGGTTTAGAGCGTGATGAGGAAACATTAGAAGCACGTACTTACTATAAGAAATTGGTACCTGACGTACAAAACCGTATAGCGATGATTATTGATCCAATGCTTGCGACTGGTTCATCATTGGTTGCTGCTATTGATGTCCTTAAAGCGAGTGGTTGTAAAGATATCCGAGTGATGGTTTTGGTTGCAGCACCAGAAGGCATTAAACGTGTGGAAGAAGCACACCCTGATGTTGTCATTTTTACCGCAGCTGTAGACAACGGTTTAAACGAGAATGGTTATATCGTTCCGGGTCTTGGAGATGCTGGCGATAAAATTTTTGGTTCTGTACAAAAAGATTAAAATTTGATTAAATTATAGAGGAGGCTAAGGCCTCCTTTTTTATTAAGATTTTGATTCATCGATAAATTTAAAAAACTAATTACTAAGAATCAATCTTTTTTATGCTGGGGAAATAACATGTTTTACAGGGGTGTTTTACATTCGTACGACCCTGCATTGAAAGCAGGAATTATCAAAATCAATGATCATGATTTTGATGTACATTTCGTATTGAATGACATGGCAAATTCCAGTATCACGCCTCAAATTGGTGAGCGTGTGAAATGTATCGTGGTCGATAAAGACGACCAACGTCATGCAAAATTTATCGTGCGGTTAGACAATAAACATGCACGGGTCGAGCAACCCTTGAATCAACTTTTTTATCGTGCGCACGAAGATTTAGAAGGTAAGTCTCAGAAGTTTGAACAAGAGCTAGATGAGCTGATCGAAAAGCGCCTTGCAGATCAGGGAAATACGCTGGACTCACCAAAACAAATCCAAGATTTTGAACTAAATTTCAATACGTTGAGCAAAGAATCAATCGTGCTAGATGGTTCTAGCTCGGAACATCTTGCAGATCAAGTTTCAGATCCAGCAACTAAAATTTCCTTAGGTGAACCTCTTGAGGAAGAGCAAATTAAAGAAATGCTCGAATCAAAGCCAAGTCGCCGTGTGCCAGTCTTAGATGAGTCAGCTGTCGTACCACTCACGAAAGTTCAACCTTTGAATGAGATTGTGCCTGAAGAGAACGTAGATGATCATTTACCCGAGCCAACCCATGCAAAAGGGCGCCCACCAAAAGTTGTACGTAAAGAAGTCCCTGATGTCAAAACGCATTTTCAATTAAAGTTTAATGCGCAAAAATTCATCACGAGTTCGCGTGTTGATGAATTCGGAACTGATAAAAAATCCAAGAAAAAAGCCAAGAAGATAAAAGATCCAAACAAGCAATTTAATCCATGGATATTTGCAAGTATTGTCCCTATTTTAGTGTTCATTAATCTGGGTGTTTGGGGATTTCAAAAATATGAGCAATACAGAGAAGAGCAAGATGCAAAAGCAAAAATTTATGCGGTAGAACAAGAACATATTATCAAAGAACAAAAGAAAGAAGCTGAGAAATAAAAAAAGCTCCTATGAGGAGCTTTTTTTATTAAGCATTACAGAATTTCATAAAGGCTTTTAAACCAGGTCCTTGATATTTTTGACGGTGTACTAACATAAATAAAGGACGTGTGAGTTGCCAGAACGGCGTTTCTAAAATCACCAGTTGCTGTTTTTCTCTTAATGGTTCAATGGCTAATTTTGAAATACATGACATGCCTAAACCACCAGCAACAATTTTCAAAATAGCTTCATTATGACCCAAAGTTAAACGAATATTGGCATTCGGTAAGTCTTGCAGGATTGCGTTGTCAAAGACTTCACGAGTCCCTGAACCTTCTTCACGTAAAATCCATTCAGCCTGTTTAAAGTCTTCAATGGTCAGAGGGCGGTCTAATTTCGCCAAGGGATGATCTGGTGAGCAACACACAGCAAGCTCATCATCACGCCAGTGGATCGATTGTAATTGAGGTAAGTGACATGAACCTTCGATAAGTGCTAAATCAAGTTGGAACTGATTAACAGCTTCAATCATTTGACGCGTATTGCCCACTTGAAGTTGCAAATGTGCTTGTGGTTGTAATTGAAGAAAATCAGCCATTAAATCAGGCATCAAATAATCGCTAATGGTCAAAGTCGCCCCAATACGAAGATCAATACTTTGAAGCTCGCCTTTAGCTGCTTGTTCAAATGATTCACATCGACCTAAAATTTCAAGCGCCTGTGGGAGTAAAAAACGACCCAAGTCATTCAGTTGAAGTCGTTTTCCTAAGCGATCAAATAATGGTGCACCGAGACCATCTTCAAGATCTGCTAACGCCATACTTGCAGCACTTTGTGTGAGTCGTACAGCATCACTTGCTTTAGTTACTGTACCCTCTTGAGCGACAGCTACGAAAACAGCCAGTTGGCGTAATGTCATGCGCATGAATGAAGCCTTAATGTGAAAAAATATTAATAAATTATATTGTCATGCTACCATGAGCGCAGTCTGTCATGCCACGTAGAAATTATGTCAATTGAAAAATTTAGCGTAGAAAAAGTCCTTTCTGTACATCGTTGGACCAACACTTTATTTAGCTTTACCATGACGCGTCCCGCACATTTTAAATTTACCGCAGGGCAGTTCGCGCGTATTGGTTTGAAAGTTGGCGATGATTTAGTGGTACGTGCGTATTCTGTCGTTTCATCGCCTTTTGATGAAACCTTAGAATTCTTTTCAATTGTTGTACCAGATGGTGCTTTTACATCAAATTTACAACATCTCAAAGTCGGCGATGAACTTTATTTGGAAAAGATTCCTTATGGATTTTTGACTTTAGCACGTTACCAATTACCTATGCCAAATGACCTGTGGTTATTGGCGACAGGCACGGGGCTCGCACCATTTATTTCTATGTTGCAAGACTTTGAAGTATGGCAAAAATATAAAAATATTCATTTGGTTTACAGTGTGAGGACAGCAAGCGAATTGGCTTACGTAGACCGAATTCAGGAAGTCGCGGATACCTTTGGTGAAGGTCATACAGGATTTAAATTTGTGCCAATTATTACACGTGATCCAAATGCGCCATTGCATGATCGATTGCCAGTATTAATCGAAAATAGAGCGTTAGAGAAAACCGTAGGTGTCGATTTTAATCCGCAAACGTCACATATCATGCTGTGTGGGAATCCCCAAATGGTTGAAGATACAAAAGAGGCTCTGAAAGCACGTGGCCTGACCATGAATCGTCGTGGTGAAGGAAATATTGCGGTAGAGAACTATTGGTAAGTCCAAATCATCCTATCCTACGAGGAGAGGGAATTGAGGCACAAAAAAACCTCCATCTCGGAGGTTTTTTTCTAAATTACATAGGAATACTATGCGACATACTTAATGGACAAACATATCCATAAATTGACGAATCTCTTGAATCGCAGTATCGACATCGCTCGTGAGCCAAGTCGGTTCAAATAAACCTGCATAATGTTCCAAACGATCGTGTGGAACCACTAAACGAATTGGGCATTCTTCCTCGAGTAAACGCCAAGGAATAATGGGCACTTCATTATCTAAGAAGCAAGCGATGTTACGAATGTCGATGATCATGCCGTTGACACATTCAGGAAAGGGCATCACCGAAAATTCTTCAGTGCGACGGCGGAAATACTCTAAGTCACCCCACTTCAGCACATAGCTTGGTTTCGTAAACTCAATAATTCCAATCAAATGCCCATCACGGGTATGATGCAAAGAACAGGCATGAGTGACATCTGTGTCTAAATCTAAAGAGACACTTTGTCGGCGATAGGTCATACAGATCGACAATAAAAATGAGGAGGGTGCATATTATACTCTATTTTGCATCACAGCTCATGTGCTTTGATCGGTACGAATTGATAATGTTTTTTCACACAAAACAACATGATAGATTGCTAGTATAAAAAATCATCAAAATACATAAGAGGGGCATCATGGTAGATCAATCCAATCATCCGACCCATAATGATCAAAAGAAGAAAAGTAAGATCCCAGTGTATATTCTGATTATCGTTGGTATTTTTTTAGCAGCCTTCATTTTCTATATGCTCGCTGATCGTGATCCAACACCAGGTCAAATTCCTGCTGATACGACTATTCCTGCAACTCAAGATAATGCAGATACAGCAACGGCAACAGATTCAGCAGTGGATAATACCGTTACTGCGGTCGCAAACGATCAATAAACCACTACACTTTTCACGTTTAAACCCAGCTTCGGCTGGGTTTTTTCTTGATTTGCAACAATGTGTTGTATTTATGATGCTTTGAGTTGATTAAAAAATATTCGAAATTTATGGTGTGATGACGCGATCGAAAAATGATCTAGGGAAAAGAATTAAATCAATCGTAATTCAGAACACTTAACATAAGAAGAGGCGTAACCAATGAATGATGAATATAACGACTTCACTCGAACTGGGGGCTTTGATGCAATGTATTATTGGGAGCAATTCCAACCAATTATTGCTGCAGTGGCCATTTTACTCATAGGATGGATCATCGCTTTAATCGTTGCCGCAGGGGTTAAGAAGGTACTTGCAAAATTAAATACCAATCAAAAATTAAGTAGCGCGACAGGACATCGCTCAAATATAGAAAATATCATCTCCAGAGTCGTTTTCTGGCTGATCCTCATTATTGCTGTTATCGGTTCACTCAACGTTTTAAACCTGACCAGTGTGAGTGGTCCTTTTAGTAATATGGTTCAACAATTCTTACTATTTATCCCACAATTATTGGCTGCAGTAGCAGTTGGTTTTATTGGATGGATCGTAGCCAATTTGGTCAAAGTTGGATTAACTCGACTACTCAGTCGTACACAATTGGATGAAAAGCTCAGTCAAGACGTTGGTGTGAGCTCATTTAGCCAAAATATCAGTGAAATTGTTTATTGGCTCATTTTATTGCTGTTCTTACCGATCGTGCTGTCTATTTTGGGCTTAAATGGTTTGTTATATCCAGTTCAGAATATGGTGACTGAAGCCGTTGCCTACTTGCCGAATATCTTTATGGCAGGTGTGATTTTATTTGTTGGTTACATTTTGGCAAAAATTGTACGCGGTATTGTCGAAGGGCTACTTTCAAGTTTGAATGTCCAACAGCAAGCTGAAAAAGTCGGAGTTTTTAAAAATTCTAATCTGCCTAAGCTATTAGGATCATTTGTATTTGCCTTAGTCATCATTACTTCACTGATTATTGCGTTTGAGGCTTTGGGTGTAGACGCGATTTCACAACCAGCAACGGCTATGTTGTATGAAATCATGAATGCAATTCCACATATCATCGCAGCAGGTTTAATCCTGATCATTGCTTATGTGGTCTCACGTTTCGTATCTAATCTTGTGGTTGAAGTGATCGCTGGGACAGGTGTTGATAACATTCCTCAAAAGCTCGATATGCAACGATTTTTGGGTCAAACCAAAATATCAAAAGTTGTCGGTCATTTGATTGTATTCTTCACCATGCTCTTTGCGGTGTCTGAAGCTGCGAATCGTTTGGGCTTCGATCAAATTAGTGATTTGATTGCGATGTTCATTTATTTCGGAGCGAATGTACTTTTAGGTGCAGTTATCCTCGTCATTGGTTTCTGGCTAGCAAATCTAGTTGCCAATGTGGTGAAACGTGGTGAGACCAATAGCGCACATTGGTTAGCGAATCTTGTCCGAGTACTGATCATTGGTTTAGTTGTGGCAATGGGCTTGCGTGCAATGGGAATCGCTGACTCGATCGTAAATTTAGCCTTTGGATTAACACTTGGAGCGGTTGCTGTCGCTTTTGCACTTGCATTTGGTCTAGGTGGTCGCCAACCTGCAGAGCGATTGTTGACTGACTTAATCGATAAAGCGAAATCTGACGCGAATAAGCCAAGACCAAATCAGCCTGAACAAGTCACGCCACCACTTACTGAGCAAATGGATGCTTCAACTGTTGCGGAAGAATATCAAGATGAAGATATTCCACCAACGCAAATTGATGTAGAAGCGCCAACTCAACCATTGAATAATCCTTATGGATCTACAGGAGAGTCAGATCAAAATACACAGCCTAAAAATGACCTTAAATAACATGTAAATTTGTGTCGGGATCAGTCAGCATGGTTTGGCTGATCCTCATGAAAAAGAGTAAAAATTATGAGTAAGAAATTTAATAAATTATTCGCCCCAATAGTGATTGCAGGTATCACCGTGGGTTTTTTAGCAAGCGCTTACCGCTTTGTTTTTGCAAATTCAAAAGCTACTGAAAACAACAGACTCAATACACCATCTATTGATGATGCAGTAACAGATCCAACCACACAAATGCTTGATTCAACTGATACCAATGCCCAAAGACCCTCATAAATTCTGCTTTTAGAAAAGATAAATGAATAATGAAGCATTCGATTGATCAATAGGGATGATAGTCAAAGAGGGCGAAGGATGCCCCTTTAATTACAAAATGAACAATACTTGTTGTTAATTAGACATACTCAGATGCAGCATGTGCAGATGACCAAGCCCATTGAAAGTTAAATCCACCTAAATGGCCCGTTACATCGAGTATTTCTCCGACGAAGAAAAGCCCTTTTTGCTTTTTACTTTCCATTGTTTTTGAGGAAACTTCAGTGGTATCAACTCCACCTAAAGTCACCTCAGCCGTACGGTAACCTTCAGTCCCAGAAGGTTTAACTTCAAATGCGTGAAGGCGCTGGGCAATCGCCTCTAGCTTCTCATCACTGATATTCCCGATTGATATTTCAGCTTGATCCATCCAAATCAACTGTTGTAATTCAACTACGACACTCTTCGGTAAGTGTTCAGCGAGTAAGGTGCGAAGTAACACTTTAGGTTGATTTTGTTTTTTAGTTTTAAAAAAATTCAAGAGATCGATACTTGGTAAAAAGTCGACTTTAAAACTTTGACCCACATCCCAATAGTTTGAGAGCTGTAAAGAACTTGGACCACTTAAACCACGGTGCGTAAACAAGAGTGCTTCAGTAAAGCTATTGAGATGATTGCTTAATGTCACTTCAACAGCATTGCCACTAAGTCGTGTCGTCACTTCTTTGAAACCATCAGAAAAAGTAAAGGGGACTAGACCTGCACGAGTTGGATAAACATAGTGTCCAAATTGTTTAGCAATCTCATAGCCAATGCCTGAGCCACCAAGCGTCGGAATTGAGAGACCACCAGATGCGACCACGACAGATTCAACTTCAAAAAAACCTAAATTGGTTGCCACCTGAAAACCGTGCTCCTCAAGGGCGTTGACGGCTTTCACCTCGCAACTGGTTTTGATGTCGACTAGACCAGTTTTGTCACACTCAGCAAGTAACATGGCTAAGATTTCTTTCGCGCCGTTAAGGGTAAAGAGCTGACCGTGTTTACGTTCTTCGTATTCAATGCCATATTCGCAGACCAAGCCAATGAAATCCCAATTGGTATAACGGGTGAGTGCTGAGATAACAAAATGCGGGTTATGAGAAATATAGTTGTCAGGCTCAACATACAGATTGGTAAAGTTACATTTACCTCCACCTGACATGAGAATTTTTTTCCCCACTTTATTGGCTTTTTCAACCACCACGACACGACGCCCACGTTGAGCAGCCATATATGCGGTCATTAAACCAGATGCACCCGCACCTATTACTAAAACATCGTATTGCTTGGAAGACATGAAAATAATCAAAAAACGAAACAGCGCAATTATAACGGTAAATTACGATGAACTGAGCATTATCGGATTAATTCAAGCGAACAGAAGCAGAAGCAAGATCAACTAAATCGTTCGACCTTGAAGCCCGCCCGAATGAATGACTAAAACTTTAGCGTTTTTGGGGAAATAGTTTTGTTGTATAAGATCATGAATGCCAAACATCATTTTTCCGGTATAGACTTGTTCAAGTGGAATACGGTATTCATATTCAAACTTTTCAATAAATTGAATCAGTTCAGGTCGGGTTTTGGCATAGCCTCCGAAGCAATAATCATCAGTGATATGCCAGTTGTTTTTACCCGTCAGTAGTTTTACTTCATCATTCAGAAAATTGCCTTTTAATGCAGAAAATCCAATAATTCTTTGACGGTTTAAACTGCGCTCAATCAATCCTGAAATCGTACCGCCTGTTCCGACAGCACAACAAATGAAGTCAAAGGTCTGATCAGCATCTTTTAAAATTTCTTGAGTGCCCTGAATGGCAAGCGAGTTGGTGCCACCTTCTGGAATTAAATAACTTTCAGGAAAGCGTTGCGCTAAGTGAGCTAAAAACTCAGGATCATTTTTGTGTCGATATGCTTCTCGTGAGATAAAATGCAGCGCCATACCAAAACGTTCTGCGGTGGCGAGGGTGTGATTGCGGGCTGAGTTTTTGAGTTCCTCACCACGAATGATCCCAATAGACTGAAAGCCAAATTGATGCGCAGCAAACGCTGTGGCGGCAATATGATTTGAATAAGCCCCACCAAAGGTCATTACATTTTGAAAGCCTTGACGTTTTGCCTCAATAAAATTGTATTTCAGTTTATAAAACTTATTTCCAGAGATATGTGGATGAATTTGGTCTAAACGGCGAACTGTGATGTTTAAACCATTTAAAGAAATTTCCTGATCTTGAACCTGTTGGGCAATCGTATCAAACATAGTGCGAGCATTTGGTTTTTTAAGAGTATAGCGGATTTCGAATCTTAGCTCTTACTCGGAGAAATTGAAAAACAGTGAAAAAATATGTTTAAAAAATAATCAGAAGTGCTAATCTGAAAGAAAACGGAATTTTGGGAGGGTGGCATGAAGCAATCTCTATCCATTTTATTATTGGGTTTGTTCGTTTTAACGGCCTTAGGCTGTGAGCAGGATTTTCTAAACAAACCTAAAACAGAAGCTCGAAGTATGGTTATTGCTGGCGTACCTGTACAGGAAAGGGACTATCGTCTGTCTCCACATGAAACTGCATATAATGAAGCACTGTCAGATGATGATTAGCATGACTTGGATATTTTTTATAAAATCAATTGTATTTAATTTATACAGTAAATTAATTCGCTAAAAATAATGAAATAAATAGTGAATAATTTTAATATTTAAAAAAATCACTCAAATAATTAGGGAAATATTCATAAGGCTTCCAAGTAGAATAACGCGATAAATCAATCATCTACTATGGAATTAATGTGGAATCAATTTGGATTTTAGGTTCGATTGCAGCAGCACTTTTACTGGGCGCAATGAGTCCGGGGCCGACTTCAATCTATGTCGCTAAAAATTCAATCGCTATTTCGCGTAAACATGGTTTATTTACTGCACTGGGAACTGGTCTCGGTGCTGCGATTTTTGGTTTATTGGCAGTATTAGGCTTACAGGCATTCTTAGTTGCAGTGCCTTCAGCATATTTGGCTTTGAAAATCTGCGGTGGATTATATTTATTGTTTTTGGCTTATAAAATTATTAAACATGCCAAAGATCCAATCGAAGCTGATCATTCTGCATTGCATCCGATGAGTTTACGACGTGCATTTACCACAGGCTTAATTACTCAATTGTCGAATCCTAAAATTGCGATTGTACTTGCCAGTATTTTCACAGCTTTATTACCCAAAGAGATTCCGTTGTATTTTTACTTTGTGTTACCAATGCTGTGCTTTTTTATCGATGCTGGTTGGTGCTCGTTGGTGGCGGTTGCATTATCAGCGGAAAAACCGCGTGCGGTGTATTTAAAATTTAAGAAAGTATTTGATCGTGGTGCGGGCATTGTGATGTCTGTGCTCGGATTGAAGTTGATTTTTGGTGTGAAGTAGATCACATTTTTAATCTTGTCTAACAATTTTTATGATCTGACCTGAATTCACATTTGCCAGTCCTGATCAGCTATAAAGAACTGAGGAGAGGTTGTTTAGGGTGTAAACATCTCTCATTGTTTGTGAGTTTGTTATGTATTCTCTCCTCAGTAGTCATTCAAAAAATAAAAGTCTACAACAAAAGTTCTACTATCAATTGGGTCAAATGGCCAAAAACCTTTTGGGTGCAGTAGAGCCAGAAGAACAAGCACTTTTACCACGCGAATATAATTTAGACGCGCATGTTTTTCATCGTCAATTCGCGAGTACGCATTATGGAGTTATGATTCCAGATTTGCCTGAGCCTTTTCGATATCTGTCCTATGCTTCTGTCATTGGTGATGTTGGTGCGAAGATAACGCATTTACCCAAGTCGATTTCTGGTCTTAGTCCTGAAAATACCGCTACTTTGGTTCATGGAACAGCCTTATCGACAGATGAAGAAGCCTTTCGCATTTATAATATTCAAGACGAAATTGTATTCCATCAAAAGCCATTTAAGGTTGAGTTTGGTCGAGAATCTTTCCTTGCTGAAATTGAAGGGAGTTATCATCTAGTATCTGAACGTGATGATCTGCAAGTTGATATTTGGTTAACCCCGACGCCTGCCATTACGTGGTTTGCACATAGCATGTTATATCAGCACTTTAGTGTATTGATGCAATATGACGGTCATTTGACCCAACATGGAAAACGTGTTGAAGTTAAAGGGTTATGTACACTGGAACATTGGAAAGCAGTCTCAAGCTCAATGTTGCCGACTCCCAATAAACCGACCACAGGATTGGTGCCTTTAGACAGTTTTAGTTATCAAGTCATCAACATAGATGATGAGTCACAATTGGTCTTGGCCTATATCGGTTTTGCAGGTGAACCTACTTATACCGCGGTGTCTTATCGCCATATTGATGGTACTTCTATTCAATATGATGGTGAGGTTGCTTTTCAAGTGATCGCATTAAAGCCTGATCCGAAAATAACACCTGACGGTTTTGAAATGGAGGTGCCTCAGTCTTTCAGATGGATTGCACATCATCAAGGTGAGAAAGTGTTAGATATTCTTGCGGTGGCAGATACGGAATATTGTTATGGTTTAGCTGCAGGTTATGTGAGTTCTTATCAGTGGAGTGGTTTGCTGAATGGAACTGAACGTAAGGGGCGAGGTTATGTTGAATATATCGACCGAAGACAGAACGTAAATTTAGACACCTAATTTTTGATTTAAATATGCCCATAAAAAAGCCTCTAAACGTATTAGAGGCTTTTTTAAAATCTTATTTCTTACATTCAGGCTGTGAACGGTCAATTACTTGTGTACCTTCTACACGATAACCAATTTGACCAACAATGAATGCTTGATTCAATTGAGTGATCACCACATCAGAAAGAGCCACAGCGCAACGGTTTTTTTCAATAGCACGATCTACAGCAGTTTTAAAGTTTGGAACCCCTAAAGGGAACAAGACAACTGGGACCTTATCTTCACCTGTTACACGTTCACCTTTCACGAACTGATTAGAGTTGAGATTATAGTTTTTAGTTGAAGCAACTGTCATATCAGCCATACGAACTGAACAGCCTGTCGCCAATACTGAAGTTGCTGCGATAATTGAAATTAATAATTTTTTCATTAGTTTACCCCCGTTTTTAAGCGAGGGAACTTTAAATAAAAATACTTGAAATTTCAACCATTACGTGACTTTAGTTTAATCTTTAAAGTGAACTGGCACCCACTGATAGCTTTGTCCATCTTTGGAATAAATGTGCCCAAGCCCCGGGAATGGTAAATGTGGTGCTGCAATAAGCTGACCTTCTTTGGCATATTCAGCAAAATGTTTTAAACGTGTTTGGATTGCTGTTTGTGGATCGATATCGAACTCAATCGCGGTTTCAGGTTTGTCGAACTGCAAGGTATGTGAATGTACGATGTCACCAATAAACACCACTTCTTGTCCATCAGCTTTCAGTTTAAAACTGTAATGTCCTGGGGTATGACCAAAGGATGGTTTAAATTCGACATCGCCGAAGCGTAAAGATTTGTCTGAAAAGACTTTAATCTTTTTAGCTTTTTCATATGGCGCAAGTGCTGCTTTGATTTTTTCAACTGTTCCTAAAAAGCCTGCTTGCTTATCTTTTGGCAGTTTTTTTACGGTGTTTGGACTCAGCCAATAGTCATATTCGGTTTTTGAAATATGCAATATCGCATTTGGATAATTCGCCACGCCATTGTTTGAAATACCACAGACATGGTCAGGGTGTAAGTGGGTCAGGAAAATGCCATTCACTTGTGTAGGCTGATAACCTGATGCTTTGAGGTTGTTATAGATTGAGCCTAAATGTGTACCAAAGCAGCTTGCCGCACCGCTATCGACCATTAAAAGCTGATTGCCTGTATTAATCAAAAATGCATTGACTGAGGTTTGGATGCCTTTGTCATTGATCGCTGCGTATTTTTTAAGAATCTCAGTTTTTTCACTGTCATTTAAGCCTTTAAACATAGATGGATTGAGGTAGTTTGTTCCATCTAATAAAGCAGTGATCTGATGACCATAAAAGTCGTAATGATAATAGCCTGCCACTTGGGGTTTGGCTGCGGGTGATGATGCAGGAATCACTGCTTGTGTAAATGATGCTGTTAAAAGGCTTATTGTAAGGAGGATTGGTTTTAGATTTTTCATTCAGATCACCTATAAATTTAAAAATTAATAAAATATAATTTAATTAATTTTCTATTTCATAAAAAAATATGAATCAATTAAATATAGAACAGATTAGTAGCAATATACAGCGTATTAATGGTTATCTAGATACCAAAAGTAATACTGAAATTGGTGAAATTTTCAGTAAACATTATGAATATGACATACCTGTTAGCCATGAGGAGACTGGTAAAAGAATTAAAGAAAATTTTAAAATAATACAAGAAAAAGATGATTTTTTAAGAAAAAATATCAGCTCTCTAAGCGAGGACTCTAAGAATTTTTTTTTCTCTATGAGTTCAAATGCCACTCATAGATTAAATAATTGTTTCCGTAGTTTTGCTATTTATATTCCCGAGGAGTTTAAAGATTGGAAAAAAAGCGGAGGAGAAATTCCATATCTCTTTAAAATAGATCAAAACATATTATTTATATATAGTGATCTCATAAATTTAAGCAACTTGAGTACTATATCAATAGAACTTATTAATAAAAAAATATCTAATGTGCTAGAGCCAAAATTAAAAGATAATTACGAAAGAAGCGAAAATTTAATCCGAGATTTAGAACTATATAAAAATGAAGCCGCATCTAAAAAAACAAAATTTATTTATAGAGATAAATATGAAAAATATAAACGAACTGTAGAAGTTTATGAACTTTATATCATGATGCTAATTGTGTTATCTGTAATCTTAGTTATTTGTCAGCTATTTGCATACAAATTCTTTGATGATTTATCAGTCAGTAATGCTATTACTACTAAACTAACAATAATAGCTGTAATAGCTACTTTATTTACTTATTGTTTTAAACAAATTGGCTTTTATCGACAAATAGCAGAACAAGCACATCAAACGTATATGGAATTAGAGGCATTACCTGAGTATCTATTAAATCTTCCCGAAGATAAGCAAAATGAAATTAAAGCCGATTTAGCAAAAAAATATTTTGGACAGAGCATTGTAGATAACCCCAAGGGAAGTAACTCTTCATTTGAAGATCAAACTAAATTAAATACAGAAATTTTAAAATCCAACTCGGCTTTATTAGACGTAGTAAAAAAATTAGTACCATAAAATACTAATACATAAAAGCCCCTACATCAGTAGAGGCTTTTTTCTTATCTTAATCTAAAAATTAAGACACTTTATCACCCGGTTTAGCACCAGATTCAGGTGAAATCACCCAAACACCGTCGCCATTACCCGCAGCGAGTACCATACCGTTTGAAATACCAAAACGCATCTTACGTGGTGCAAGGTTTGCCACCATCACCACCAATTTGCCTTTTAAGTCTTCAGGCTTGTAGAACTCACGAATACCGCTAAACACATTACGTGGTTCAGCTTCACCAACATTTAAAGTCAGTTGTAAAAGCTTGTCTGAACCTTCAACCGTTGCGGCTTCAAGAACTTCCGCTACACGTAGGTCAACTTTCATAAAGTCTTCGATACCGATAATTTCAGCTTCACCCACTTTCGGCTCAGCTTTCTTCTCTTTGGCTTTCTCTTTTTTCTTCTCAGCTTTTGGTGCTTCAGCAGGGGCAGCTAAAGAATCTTTAGATGCATCCACCATGGCAGCAACCGCTTTCGGATCAACACGTTGCATCAATGGTTGGAACAATGCAATTTCATGTGCAACCAAGATTTGCTGACGCGATTCAAAGTTGAAGCTGTCAAGCTGTAAGAACGCTTGAACTTGTTCTGCCAATGTTGGCAATACAGGCGCAAGGTACACCGCCAATTGACGGAATAGGTTAATACCCACTGAACACACATCATGAACTTGTTGTTCTTCACCTTCAATCTTCGCTAAAGCCCAAGGCTTTTTCTCATCGATGTATTGGTTGGCTTTATCTGCAAGCGCCATGATTTCACGAATCGCAGTTGAGAACTCACGAGCTTCATAAGCCTGAGCAATTGAATCACCAGCATCAATAAAGCTTTGAACCAACTCAGGCTCTGCACAAGTCGCAGACAATTTATTGTCAAATTTCGTGTTAATGAATTTCGCACAACGACTTGCGATGTTCACCACTTTACCAACAAGGTCAGAATTCACTTTTTGAACGAAATCATCAAGGTTCAAGTCAGAATCTTCAACTTTGTCAGAAAGTTTAGACGCAAAGTAGTAACGTAAATATTCAGGGTTTAAATGCTCTAAATACGTTTCCGCTTTAATGAACGTACCACGAGATTTAGACATCTTCTGACCATTTACAGTCAAGAAACCGTTTACGAATAGGCTTGTCGGTGTACGGTAGTTGGCACCTTCAAGCATTGCAGGCCAGAACAATGCGTGGAAATACACGATGTCTTTACCAATGAAGTGATACACCTCATTTTGAGAATCTTTTTTCCAGTAATCATCAAAGCTTAAATCAGGACGTTTAGTTTTGATGTAATTTTCAAAGCTCGACATATAGCCGATTGGCGCATCGACCCAAACATAAAAATATTTGTTTGGTGCATCAGGAATTTCAAAACCAAAATATGGCGCATCACGAGAAATATCCCAATCCGACAAACCTGCTTCAAACCATTCATCTAATTTGTTGGCAATCGACACAGGTAAACGACCTTCGTCACGTGTCCATTTTTGTAGGTATTCACCAAAGTTCGGTAGTTTAAAGAAGTAGTGATCTGAAGATTTCTCAACAGGAGTCGCACCGCTTAAAGTCGATTTTGGATTTAACAATTCTGTTGCGTTATACGTTGTACCGCAAACTTCGCATGAGTCACCGTATTGATCTTCCGCTTTACATTTCGGGCAGGTGCCTTTAATAAAACGGTCAGACAAGAACATGCCTTTTTCAGGGTCAAACAATTGCGTTACAGGGCGCACCGCAATATTGCCTGCTTCACGGTTCTTAATATAAATCTCAGAAGCGCGAGCTTGGTTTTCAGCGCTGTTGGTTGAATCGTAATGATCGAAATCAACCTTGAAGCCGGCAAAGTCACGCTCATGTTCTTTTTGTACATTGGCAATTTGTTGTTCTGGAGTAATACCGTTGGCTTCAGCACGTAGCATAATTGCTGTGCCGTGAGCATCGTCCGCGCAGACATAAGTCACGTTATGACCCATTGCACGCATCGCACGTACCCAAATATCTGCTTGGATATAACCGAGTAAGTGACCCATATGGATCGGGCCATTGGCGTATGGAAGGGCGTTAGTGACTAAGATATTACGCACGGATCTGACTCTCTCATTCGTATTTTATGCAATGGGCGATAATTTTACATGAGATAGGCGAGACTTGCATAAGCCTTTTGATGAATTCTTATTTATTAACAAAGTTAGAGCACGCGGAAAGGCTACTTTGTTACAGACTTATCAGGGATAATAGACATCCTGCTATTCACCTGAGTGTTTGACCATGTATGACGATTTTGATGATTATGAAGATGAGCAACCTGTAAAACGCATCAAATCGAATGTGCAGGGCTTACCAACTCTGGGTAAGCAAATTCTTAATCAGGCACAGGATTATCTTGATCAAATCTCACAAGGCGAACATACACTTTTAGTCAATCATTTACGTGAACTTGCCCAGCAAGATGAATATTTTAATGTGCTTGCCGATCAGTTGGATCAACCTGTCGGTTCGAAAGTTGCCAATGATGCGTTAAATCTGATGCACTTTTGGCAACAAATTCATGCTTATGAAGATGTGCAAAGTTTTAACTTACTTGATGTTATTAACACTGAAGCTTTTCAAAAAGATGTGTTGACCGCTTTCGATGCTATGCAGATCGATGAGCAGAATAAAGCCTTGCGTCGTTCTGTGATTATCGAAGCTTTTAAAATGTATAAACTCGGCTGTTATGCAGGTTGTGTACCATTACTTTATGCCCAACTTGAAGGTTTACTGACAGATGTGCTGATTCAACAAGGTTTCTTAAAGCAAAATGTCACCAAGTTAGTCGATGTTTATAAAATTGTACCGGGTTTGAAAGGCAATGAAATTAAGAGCCTTTGGCATAAATCTAAGATTGCCATTGAGCTTAATCCATACTTTGCAGAACTCGCGGCTTATAAAATGGATTCAAGCTCGAATGTAACCGCGACACGTCATAACATTTTGCATGGCACGGATGTCGAGCATTTCACACAAGCACGAAGCTTTATTTTATTTATTTGGTTGTTTTCTGCATTGAACTTTATGTCGAGTATTCGCTCCTAAATTCATCATTTTAAACTCAAAAAGTTACAGCGTAGTGTTGTTCTACATCATCATGTGAGAAATTGTAGTGATTCGAAACATTTACGATGAGCACTGCAAATCTTCGATATAACTAAGATTCACTATCAAAGCGATAAAGAGGATTGAAGATGTCGAATAATAAAATTGATGACTTAAAAAACAAAGCTTCAGAACTCGGTGATGATCTGAAATTGAAGGCGAAGGAAGCTGAGCTGAAAGGCGAGAAAGCATTGGATCAAGTGAAGCATGGTGCAGCAGAAGCCAAGCTTGAAGGTGAAAAAAAACTGAATGATCTTAAACATGACACGCAGCAAAATTCTTCTGAAGCGCATTCAACTTTAGATGATTTAAAACATAAAGCGGTAGATTTGAAAGAGCAAGCAGCAGATAAATTACATGACCTGAAAGATCAAGCGAGTGAAAAATTTGCGGATCTTAAAGCAAAAGCATCAGAAAAAATTGATCAACTGAAAAAGTAAATTGATCACAAAAAAGCTCATCATCAGATGAGCTTTTTTTTTTAATTTTTTCTAATCCATTCGATTTTTCTAATTTCATTATTCACCACAGTAAAGGTGTAAATCAGATCATGAAATTCGTAGGTATAGCTATAAGCCGTAAAACGATTTTTTCCTTCTTTCCATTCATAATGTTGTGTTGAAGTCGGCGTCTGCTTCATGTGTGAGCTTAATTTTGCATAAGAGTCACCTAAGCTGATGATTTGTCCTGAAGGAGTACGAAAACTTCGGGATTCATTGGCGGCATAGCCTAAAATTGGTAGAAGGAGCATTGTGCTCATTAGGGCAGTTATTGAGCGTGTTTTTAATTTAAGTTTCAGATTTATTTGTTTTAAAGACATATCGTAGCGTTATCTTGGTTTTATATTCTTTTCAATTTTAATGTTAAAAATTCGCTATTGTGTTGGTATTTGTTGAAAGCATGAATCACTTGCAACATGAATCAAGGCGTTTAACAGTGAAATCAAGTTTATAGCCTGTATCAATGACATCAATCGAGATACGCCAATAAAAATAATAAAAAAGCTGACTAATTTAGTTGGAATTCGACTAACATATTTCTATTCAAACGGGGATCAATATATTGTTGCTTAACCTTGTTGATATTTCTCGTTAAACTATTTCTTTATCAGTTTCTGTCCAGACTTGGAGTACGGTATGTCGTGGCTTTCTTCACTCAAATCTGTTTTTTCACCCTCAAAGGAGGTGAATGAAGAGGCTGTACAACACGTATTACAACACTACGTTTTGCCGAATTCTGACAATTTTTTGAAAGATCGAATCACACAGGTCAATGTTGAAGGTGATGTACTTCAAATTACCATTAATACCGTGCCAAGTGAAAAAGATCAGTTACAGCAAATTCACGATGAACTGGCTGATGCTTTGGAAAAGTGTGGGATTAAAGAGCTGAATATGCATGTCATTCAGCAGAAAACTGGAAGTCATGCTCAACAACAAGGTGGCTGTGGGCACAACCATGCAGCAGGTGAAAGCTGTTCAAGTAAAAAAGCTGAGGCCCCAAAATCTAATCTGCCTCCTGTTGTAGATGCATCTGCAAGCCAGGATGCGGTAAAACAAGCGAATGCGAATTACCAACCTCAACAAGAAGAAGCACCGATTCAAAAAGCTGCACCACAGCAACGTGATGTACCTAAGCATCCACGTATCCAGAACGTGATTTTAGTTTCGTCAGGTAAGGGTGGTGTAGGCAAATCAACCACTACGGTCAATTTAGCTTTGGCATTACAAAAGCTCGGGCTGAAAGTAGGTGTATTGGATGCAGATATCTATGGTCCAAGTATCCCAACGATGCTTGGTAATGCCGGTAAAACCCCAATGATCGAGGCAGAACATTTTGTACCGTTGGATGCTTTTGGTATGGCGGTGTTGTCGATTGGTCATCTGACAGGAGATCACAATACTCCTGTGGCTTGGCGTGGTCCAAAAGCAACAGGCGCATTGATGCAACTGTTCAACCAAACCCTTTGGCCTGATCTTGATGTATTAATGATCGACATGCCACCAGGAACAGGGGATATTCAATTAACTCTGGCACAACGTATTCCAGTGACTGGTGCAGTGATCGTGACGACACCGCAAAACGTGGCACTGATGGATGCGACCAAAGGTATTGAATTGTTTAACCGTGTTCAAATTCCTGTGATGGGCGTGGTGGAAAATATGTCGACACATATTTGTTCAAACTGTGGCCATGAAGAGCAAATCTTTGGTACTGGTGGTGGCGATAAGTTATCGGAACAATACGATATTCCATTACTTGGACGTTTACCATTGAATGCGAAAATCCGAGAGCATGCCGATGAAGGTAAACCATCTGTATTGATTGGTGGCGATGCAGCAGAAAGTTATATTGAAATTGCACAGAAGATTGCAGCTGCATTGCCTAAAGCTGAAAAAGATAAAAGTCGGATTTTCTAAGTATTTGAAAAGACTCAATGTTAAACCTGTCTAAGTCTGACTTAGGCAGGTTTTTTTGTTGACCGTTCGTCGTTTTAGGATTATTTACTCTAATTTTTCTACCTAAAATATTTTGTGAAATTTCACGTTATATGGGTATAGAAATGCGTTCAATCACTGCAATGAAGATGGTTATGATTTCTCTCATTCTTTCAACGACAGCTTCTGCTGCCATCATTCCTTATGTTGATTATCCTGAAGAATTCCAAAAGAAATCTTTAAATATTCTGGTTCAAGAAGCTGAACAACAGTCAAATTAATGCTTGAACTCAGCATCACAGCGTGAATGGACTGTGATGCTGAATTTCATCGATGAAGAACGTGCTATAAGCATTTTTGCAAGAGTACATCATGTTTTTCGTTTCGATTACATTGTGTGACTTCAGAGTTATAATTTAAATGACAAACTAACCTGATGAAAAATATTACAAAAAAAATTGTGTTTCATTCTTGAGAAATTTTCACACAAATAATATTTTGCCAATTGAAATAATCCTGATTAATCTGAGCGCATTATCAGCGAGGTCATCCTATGATTTCATGGCTCTTTATTGCGTTGGTTACCACGATTTTATTCACACCCGGACCAACCAATACTTTACTTGCATCTTCAGGCATACAGGTAGGTATTAAAAAGTCATTTCGCTTAATACCCGCGGAAGCATTAGGCTATCTTATTGCCATCACTGCATGGGGATTTTTAATTGGTCGTGTCACCACTCATTTGCCAATTTTGCCAGTGATATTAAAATTATTTAGTTCATTCTATATTATCTATCTGGCCATCAAATTATGGCGCACTGCCAACGTAGAACATCAGTTGAATCAGCCCACCATCAAAGCTTCTGAATTATTCTGTGCAACTTTACTCAATCCTAAAGCTTTGCTTTTTGCCTCGGCTATTTTCCCTGCAATTGTTTGGGTGAGTGTAGATTATTATATTGCGCACATGTTGATGTTTATTTTATTGATCCTACCCATCGCTTTTATTTGGACACTCATTGGGTCGCTGTTAGCCAATAATAAAATTAAATGGTTAAACCAGTCCAATATGCAAAAAACAGCATCCTTAGTCCTGATGAGTTTCTCAATTCCAATGAGTTATTCGGCATTGTTAAGTCTTTAAGATGATTCACCGCAGCAGACTGAACAGGAATACAAATCGTGGGTTATTTCCATTGACGGGGTTTTCAGTTAAAGTACAGCGCAGTAATTGAATATGTATTCTGGGAATAAATAAATGGCTATTAAGTCTGATCGTTGGATTCGCGAAATGAGCGAAAAACACGGCATGATTGAACCGTATGCAGAAAACCAAGTTCGTTTAGACGAAAATGGTCAAAAACTCATTTCATATGGCGTTTCAAGCTATGGTTATGATGTTCGTTGTGCGCGTGAGTTCAAAGTGTTCACAAACGTTCACTCTGCTATTGTTGACCCAAAAAATTTCGATGATAAAAGTTTTATAGATATCGAAGCTGACGTGTGTATTATTCCACCTAACTCATTTGCACTTGCTCGTACAGTAGAATACTTCCGTATCCCACGTAATGTTTTGACGGTGTGTTTAGGTAAATCAACCTATGCACGTTGCGGTATTATTGTAAACGTGACGCCACTTGAGCCAGAGTGGGAAGGTCATGTGACCTTGGAATTTTCAAATACAACCAATTTACCTGCACGTATTTATGCTGGTGAAGGTGTTGCTCAAATGTTGTTTTTTGAGTCTGATGAAGTGTGCGAAACATCTTATAAAGATCGTGGTGGAAAATATCAAGGTCAAACAGGTGTAACTTTACCTAAAACATAAGTATTGAATTGTAAGACTTCATGCAAAAAGCAAACTCAATGAGTTTGCTTTTTTTATAAGTATTTGAAAAATTGAATTTATTCATTTATCGGAAAAAATGCCAACCCAATCGCAATTTTTTGCAAATTCCACTTCATTTATATACTATAAACTGTGATGTAATCTTAATATTAAAAGAGAAGCATGGAATTCTTCTCTGAACAATTAAAAATATAAATATGGTGCAAGGCATCGTATACGGGAAGGTCGAGATGGCACTTAATTATACGAACATATTTAATCAGACTTTACTTGCAAGTTTAATGACGCTTACTACGGTTTCGCTCTACGCATTGCAGCCTCTTTCGGATGAAAATTTAAGTGCGACGACTGGTGAGGGTGTCGCCATGATTCCTCAAGATGCTTATTTTGTTTTTCAAGGGGAAAATTCAACTGCGGCAGATTTAATGAATCGCCAAAAAGATACTGGATATATTCATCTCATTCCAGTGGGGCCTTTAACGGATGCGGCATTGGATACCAATAAAAATGGAACAGTAGGGTCAGAAGATCATTCCGTGGGTAAGGCTGATTTGTTCGTGTATGGTCTCGCATTATCTAAATCTGATAATAATCACAATACGCGCTTAGCTGCGACAGATAAAGATGCACGTATAGGATCA
Source organism: Acinetobacter sp. 24-47-62 (assembly GCF_056779765.1). Lineage (NCBI taxonomy): Bacteria > Pseudomonadati > Pseudomonadota > Gammaproteobacteria > Moraxellales > Moraxellaceae > Acinetobacter > Acinetobacter sp. 24-47-62. Next base: position 106,677 of record NZ_JBWYIN010000011.1, on the reverse strand, counting down.
TGGGGAACAGCAACCAATCCATGGCTACTTCGAGTCGGTACTGAAAATCAGGTTCCAAATTTTGATTTAAATAAAACATGTATAAGTAATGATCCTAGCTGTCAGGTTCCATTCTTGACGCTTGAAGCTCCATTAATGGACACAGTTCGTCCTACGGATGCAGCTAATGGTCTTGATGCTTACAGATTGAAGATGGCCATGTGGGCGGATGCTTTTGTGCTTGATCCTTCTCGTAAAGAAGGGGATCCACTACTTTACCAATTGGGTGAAAAAGCAGGAACGAGTAATGCGGATCGTGCTAATCGACTTCGTTTACAGGCCATTTGGAATAATTTTTCCATTAATGGAAGTAATATAAAAATCTTTCAAACTTTAAATGGTGCAAGTAACCAAGCAGGCATGAGTGCATTTTATAACAACACCTTGGGTGTTGCTGGACTTGTGCGTTTGAACTCAGGGGATGGTCAAAATCTGACGACGGGGAATAAAACAGCCAATATTCTTAGACTGAGTACGCGTGAAACATCAGACACTCCTAATTTACAAACCCCTGCCATCAACAATACTCTGGCACCAGTATTTGATGCCAATGAGGGTATCTTTATTCAGAATTTGAATGCCAATATCGTATTGGGTTCACTCTATCAGCCTTTGATTCTAGGCTCTGATGGTAAAAACTTTAGTTTGGAACTCACGCGTATTCCAAATAAACCTGAAATTTATAAAAAAATATACACAGATTATAGCAATCCAAACTCGACAGAATATGCGGGCTCAACCTGTAACTTTTATAAATGTGGTAACAATGGTTTGAATGGCTATCAAGGGACGAATGCAACACATAGCAGTATCACTATTGGAAGTACTTCTTATAACGCTGAGAATAATACTTTAAGTGCTTATAAAGGATCAGATGCAGTAGGTATAAGTTTTGGTGCAGTCAATCCAATTCCCCAAACGCCTAATGCTGCATTGCCACCGTCAAATTTTAAAAATATGGGTTCTGCGGTCATTGATGGTGTTCTTATTCAGCATATGAAAATCACCACAAAAGGATTATAGGAGAGCATTCATGAAAAATTCATTAGTCGCTGTCCTATTCAGTGTTATAGCATCAATGACTTATGCACTTGAGCCCATGTCAGATGAAGCTTTAAAAAATGTTGAAGGACAAGCTGGAGCTGATCTCTCATTAAAACTTTCTTTAAACCAAAAGTTAGTGACTGAGAATAATGTTCAACGTTATGTGTTTGATGATGCACTGTGTAAGGATGTGGAATATTGTCGTCTCGCGCTTGCTGTCAATAATCGCTATATCAAAGATGGTCAAGCAAGTAGTACAGATGGTTTTAAATTATGGCTTGTTTTTAAAGGGATTCAGGGCACTCTAAATATTCAAAAGATTGGCTTGGATGGTGTAGATCTCAGCTATAAAAATGATTCTGGTACTGATCAGCTTAAAGCAGCGATGCAACTGAGCTTTGATGCATCTAAGCCAATTCAAATTCGTAATTTTGGTTTTGATGCTTTGGCTTTTGGTCAGGATAAATTTACCAGTAATGCCACCACTGAGGGTGTAGGAACAAGTCCTGCTGACTATGGTTACCTGCAAGTGACACGTTATGATTCATCTAATGCTCCTCGTTCTGCATATGACCATGGGCGAGAAACTGGTTTTATGGGTTTAAAAATGAATGGTAATTTAGCTGTTCAGGGTAAAGTCATGATGTTTGGTTGTGACGGCAGTCACCAGCGTTGTTGAAATTTAAGATGCATAAGGAAATGTGATGAACAATAAAAAATATAATCACAGCTCATTGCTGGTTATGAATGCATTAAGCCTGAGTATCTTGCTTGCAAGTGGTCATGCTATGGCTTTAGAAGTGATGCATGACGAAGCTTTGCGAAATGTAAATGGTCAAGATGGTGTTCATATCTCGACAACATTGACTGAAGCCAACATGGATCAGGTCTATTGGCAAGATCAAGCAGGTCGTGGCAGTAGTGGAGCAACCAATAATACATTGCAGGCAACAGCAGATAATGTCTTTATTCGAAAAAGTAATGTATCTAATCAAACACTAGGGGCAGACATTAAAATTAACGCTGGAAGCAATGCGAACCAAGCAGGGTTAGACTTCAATGCCAGTGTGACACCTGCTTTAGTGACCATGAATAATCTCAGAATTTGTGATAATGAGAGCTCAAGCCGTTGTAGTTTTTCAATGGGTCAATTGGCTTTACAAACCACTTCCAATACTGATTTATCGCTTAGAACGATTCACGGCTTATTCAGCAAAGAGAACCTTAGCGAAATCGCACTAGGGATTAAAAATGCCAATATCTATTTAGGGCAGACTGATGCACGAAATCAACTCAACCAACTTGTTTTAAACAACTTCAACTTCAACTTCAAAGCACGTGGTGCTATTTTTGTGGATGAGGTTGAGGGATTGAGAATGCAGTCGAACACACGTACAGGTTCGACAGATAACATTGCAGGTATGAGTAGTACGCCTAATGATAATTTGGGTTATGTGGATTTAAACCGTGTTGCAAATTCGGCTTCAAAAAAAGCAGGATTTATTAACACAGGAACCTATGGCAATGGTAAGTCAGGTGCAGAGGGTGAAACAACAAACTCAGGTCTAAATATCGAAGTGATGTTGAATAAGAACGTGAGTTCAAATGACCCATATGCTTTAAATAGCAATACAAATAATCCTCAAGGAGCTAAAGGACTCATCCGTGTAGGTGCCAGCGGGCGAATGGTCAATTCATCGTTGCAATTTCGTGGTACAAAAGGCAATGAAAGTGTTCTAGGAAATGCCAATAGTCCAACGGCTTCATCCAGTAATAGTGTAATTGGTGATTCTGGAATCGGGTTCCGTATGAAAGCTGACTTTACCAAAGACAATGATTCAATGCTCGGAAGTGATGGACAAGCAACGACTTTAGAAATTGGTGGGGCAGGTCTAAATGCATATGGTTTTGAGTTTAGTAACTTAACAGGGTTAAGACCAAATACTCGAGCATCTTTTGACAGTGGTAATGTGTATCTCAATTTAGCCGATACAAAAACACTGCGCTTACCTGAAAACGAAGTGTTCCAAAAAAGTCGTTTTGGTAATGGAAGTTATTTAACCTTAGCAACTGATTATCAGCACCAAATTCATAATGCAGTAACAGGTGATAATCCATACAGCTTGATTGCTGCGATTCGTGGTGCTGAATTTCAGTCTATTTCCCGCCGTGGACGTTTTACCAATAGTGCAGGAACACCAGCAGCTAACTTGTTTGCGAATACAAATGTTAAAAATGAGTGGGGCTTGGCACTGCCTTTTTATAATCTGAATGCCAATCTTGCTCTATATGGAACATCAGTTCGTGCAGATCAAGCTTTTTATTACACTTTAGCAGGCTCCGATGTTGTTAAAAACATGATTGCTACAGCGGGTAATACCTCAAGAATTGGTTTGTCTTTTGCAATGAGTACCTCTGGGGTAGACCGAGCTAATGGTCAAGCGCTAGGTAATAAAACCACGTCAATTTTAGTGGTTGATGGAGGTAAGGTAGGCAGTGGAGATACGGCAACATCAACAGATTACTATATGGGTTTACGTAATATTGATCTGTACGCGAAGGGTACAGGAAATATGGGCGTAGAAAATGGTAGTGTAAATGTCAGCTTGCGCGATATGTTGATTGTTCTATCAACAGAAGTTGCTGCGGGATATCTGCCAGGTACCATTTATAAAACCTGTAAATTAAATAGTGGAGCAGCAGGATGTGCTACGCGAAGTTCATCACCAGACAACAATTTTGCTTTAGCTGATGATGTGATGTTTGTGGTGAAATCACGTCTTGGTGGTGATGTTGATTTTTCTTTAATTCCAAATAATGCTGCTGAAGATGGTCAGAGCTTAACTTTTGTAGGTGAATTAGAGCTGAAAGGTGACAATAACACCTTCCAAATTACCGATCCTCATAATGGTTCAACACTTGGTTTAGACCGTTTGACAGGTAAAATTGCATTTAATAATGCATTGGTTGTTAGTAAAGATCAAAATGGTGCGGGACAATTTGGTGTGAATGCTGCCTTGATGTTCAATCCTCAAAAGACAACTTCGGGTGTTTTTAGAGCAAGAGACATCAACTTCTATCCTCCAACTGTAGGTGCTGGCGCTCGTTTAGGCGAATTGGCTATTACTGGCGGTCGCTTGAATAGTGAATTGCGCATTACACCTCGAAATTAATAAGTAAATATGGAAAGTTGAGGGATAAACTCATGAATATGATAAAAACAAAACGATTCAGTTTACTTATTTTGACCGCTGCGGTGGGACTCCCATGTTTTGCTATGCAACCATTGGATGATCAGTCTCTTTCATCTACTACTGGTCAAGATGGGGTCAGCATTGGTATTGGAATGGATAAGATCGAGTTCACACAGGCTGCGATCATTGATCAAGATGGAATTAAAGATCCAATATTAGGAAAAAATTATTCACAAGCTGCTGGCTTAGTGGTCGCAGGTCCAACTGGTAATCCAATTCAGGTTCAATTTTTAGGTCATACCCCTGGTTCGTCTACAATCAATGCAAAAATTGATACAGACGGAGGCAATGGCACGCCATTTGCCAATATAGGTATCACTTTTGCGGAGCAAATTACGGGGTTTAAATTGAGTCCATTCGCACTCTATATCGCAAGCAGTAATCAGGTGTCTAGTGCTACACAAACTAAATCGATTTATAATGATCTGAAGCAGTTGGTGCCCGGTGTCGCTAAAATTTTAGAAATAGGCAGTGCTGATCGAAACTTTGAAATTACATTAAATCAATCCCAACGTCCTCAAATCAATGTTCAATTAGGCAATGTGCCACAAGGCTACATGGTCCAGTTTGGAGGCGCAATTCAATCAATCTGTGGCACAGGCTCAGGCTGTCCTATTGCATTCGTATCTGGAAATTCTTCTGCAAAATTCGATTTTCAGGCTAAAGCTACTGATCAAAACAATGGTTTTTCATTATCTGGTTTCCATGCAGGTGTTGCACCTTCAGGCATTTACATCGGAAATACAGGACAATCTAGTAAAATGAATATTGGTCTCAACAAGGTGATGTTGGGACGTGAGGGGGCGAGTAGTCCGATGGTCTTTAATGGTTTAGCGAATGGCTCAATGGGGAGCTTTGGGGCTATTGGTACATCTGTGAAAGATTTGAAAGTGAATATCAACGGTCTATAAAAAATCCCGCGAATAGCGGGATTTTTTATGCTCAAATTATTGGGCGATTTTAGCGAGTATTTCTTCTTTACTCAGGTTGCTTGATTCAGTATCAGAACGACCTTTGTACTCAAAAGTACCAGCATCTAAACCTTTTTCACCGATAACAATACGGTGCGGAATACCTGTAATTTCGATATCGGAGAATTTAACGCCTGGTCGTTCTTCACGGTCATCTAAAAGCACGTCATAACCAGCAGCTTGAAGTTCTGTATAAAGTGCTTCAGCAGCCTCTACAGTACGAGGTGATTTATGAGCATTCATCGGAACGATTGCGACATGGAAAGGTGCAATAGCAGCAGGCCAAATAATTCCTTTTTCATCGTAATTTTGTTCAATGGCAGCCGCGACGACGCGAGTCACCCCAATTCCATAACAACCCATTGTTACAGTGAATGGTTTACCATCCTTACCTAATACTTTGCAGCCCAGAGCTTCAGAGTATTTTTGACCTAATTGGAAAATATGACCAACTTCAATACCACGTTTAATTTGAAGTACACCTTTACCATCTGGAGATGGATCACCCTCAACAACATTGCGAAGATCATAAACTTCAGTGAATTGAGCATCACGCTCCCAGTTCACACCCGTCGCATGTTTGTTTGCTTCGTTTGCACCTGCAACAAAATCAGACAAAACTGATGCTGCTCGGTCAACGATGACATTAATCCCTTTTTCGACTAAACCTTGAGGACCAACAAAACCAGCGGTTAAGCCTAAAGCACTCAGTTGTTCTTCAGTTGCAAATGCAAGTGGTGATGCAATCAGCGGATGTTTCTCAGCTTTGATTTCGTTTAGCTCATGGTCACCACGAAGGAACAGTGCCACGACAGGCGCAGTTTTACCTTCTTCAGCGACTCCTTGTACCAACAAAGCTTTGACAGACTGTTTTGCATCAGTACCTAAGAAAGCAGATACATCAGCTATAGTCTTTTGATTTGGAGTTTCAACAATTTTTAATTCTTGAGTTGGTGCAGCACGTTCACCTACAAGAATCGCTTCAGCCATTTCAATATTGGCTGCATAATCTGATTCAGTTGAGAATGCAATATCGTCTTCACCGCTTGATGCCAATACATGGAATTCATGCGAACCTGAACCGCCAATTGAACCTGTATCCGCCTGTACTGGACGGAAGTCTAAACCTAAACGAGTAAAAATACGGCAATAGGCATCGTACATCGTGTCGTAAGTTTCTTGTAATGAAGCTTGATCTGCATGGAATGAGTAAGCATCTTTCATCACGAATTCACGAGAGCGCATAACGCCAAAACGAGGACGCACTTCATCACGGAATTTAGTTTGAACTTGGTAAAAATTAGCGGGTAATTGTTTATAACTTTTGAGTTCGTTACGTGCTAAATCAGTAATGACTTCTTCATGTGTAGGACCGAGAACAAAAGGGTTGTTGTGACGGTCATTAAAGCGTAAAAGTTCTGGACCATATTGCACATAGCGACCAGATTCTACCCATAAACTTGCTGGTTGGGTCACAGGCATCAATACTTGTAGTGAACCAGCACGGTCCATTTCTTCGCGAACAATCGCTTCGACTTTATTTAACACACGTACGCCCATTGGCAACCAAGAATATAATCCTGAAGCCAATTTACGAATCATACCCGCACGAAGCATCAGCTGATGAGAGATTACTTCAGCATCACTTGGGGTTTCTCTTAACGTTGCAAATAAAAAGCGACTCGCGCGCATGGAATTTGTCCTAATAATGAGCGTTAAAGCATAAGATTATACGATAAAAAATGAGGTGAGCATTTTGAATGACACCTCATGACAATTCTCTACATTATGACATGAATTTTCGTGTTTGACGCACCATAAAATTCTTAAAGTCATCTAAGTAAGTAAAGATAACGGGAACCACAACTAAGGTCAGCAGGGTGGATGTAATGACGCCCCCAATGACAGCATGCGCCATCGGAGCACTTTGTTCACCTCCTTCACCCAAGCCTAATGCCAATGGCACCATACCCATGACCATCGCACTCGTGGTCATCAGAATGGGTCTAAGTCGTGTTTTACCTGCAGCAATAATGGCATCAAAACGTGTCTCACCGCGATCAATAGCTTTCTTAATAAAGTCAATGAGGAGAATCGCATTCTTGGTTACTAATCCCATTAACATGATGATGCCAATAATGGAGAATAAATTCATTGTTGAGTTAAATAAGAATAATGCAAGGAATACTCCGACCAATGACAATGGTAATGAGGCCATGATCGCCGCAGGATGAATAAAACTATTGAATTGAGAGCCTAAAACAATATAGATAAATACAATAGAAAGTGTAACGGCTGTAACAGCGTACCCAATCGATTCTTCCATATCTGCGTTTGCACCTTGTGTTTCAAAACCATAGCCAGCAGGCATCTCGAAGTTATCTTGCAATGCTTTAATATCTCGACCAATATCACCTGCAGGTCGACCTGAAGTATTGGCTTCAACCATGACTTCACGTGCTAAATCACGACGGTTGATTTGAGATGCACCATAACTTTCTTGTGTGCTTGTTACGCTTGAGAGCGGAACCAAGATAGGTTGATTATTCGCATCCACTTTTTGCGATTTTAAATATAAATTATTGATGTCACTTGGAAGCGTACGTTGATCTTCAGAGAGGCGCAAATTGACATCATAGGTTTCACCTTTTTCGTCTTTCCACGTCGTTACATCATCACCAGCAAGGAGAGGGCGGATCACATTGGCAATTTGGCTGACTGATAATCCTAAATCGTTTGCAAGTACACGATTTACATGCACTTCAAGGGTAGGTTTAGGCTCTTTGAGCGAGCTTTCTAAATCGACGACACCATCAATTTTTGCCATTTCCACCATGAAACGATCAGAAATTTTTTGTAATTCATCTAGCTCAGGTCCTTTGATGGAAATCATGACAGGCTTTTGACCACCAGACACAGTTTCATCTGCTGAAGCAATAGAGGTGAGGGTAATACCCGCCACTGTTTGTAGTCGATCACGAAACTCATTGGTTAAATCAGTCAGTGTCTGAGAGCGCTCTTGACGAGGACTTAAACTGACTCGGATGCTTACATGGTTTTTCCCGCGATCAGTCACCCCATTAATAACGCCGTACGTTCCTTTAACTTCTGGATGCTGTCGAATAATAGATTCAACTTGTTTTAACTTTGCCTGAGAGTATTCGAGTGAAGCATCTACGGGCGTTTCAAATTTGATCCGAATTTCACCTTTATCTGGAACAGGTACAAACTCTGTTCCCACCATTTTCGATAGCGCGAGCGCGCCAAACAGTGAAGCAACAGCAACGACAATTGTTAGAAAGCGGAATCTTAGTGCCAGTTTTAGCAGCTTCTCGTACACTTCATTTAATGAATCAAGTTTATTTGAGATCCCATTGAAGAAGCGTTTCAATGCGCTCGGTTTTTTATTTGGATGATGACGTTCAGCCCAGTGAGCTGAGAGCATTGGATCGAGCGTAAAACTGACAAACATTGAGATCAGTACAGCGGTACTTACTGTCACGCCAAATTGGTAGAAGAAACGACCGATAATACCGCCCATGAATGCAACTGGTAAGAACACCGCAACAATGGTCAAAGTGGTTGCGAGAACTGCCAGCCCAATTTCTTTGGTTCCATCTAAAGCAGCAGTCACATGATCTTTCCCCATATCAGCATGGCGGACAATATTTTCACGTACCACAATTGCATCATCAATAAGAAGACCAATACTTAAAGACAGGGCAAGAAGAGTCATCATATTGATGGTAAAACCAAAAGCCCAAATGAACGTTAATGTGCCGAGTAGGGCGATTGGCAGGGTAAGGCCTGTAATAATCGTCGATCTAAATGAACCTAAAAACAGTAGAACGATGACAACCGCAAGTACACCACCTTCAATAATTGTACGGGCAACATCACCAATACTTGCTCGTATGCCTCGAGATGTATCGACAACTACTTTCAATGTTGTCCCTTGCGGGAGTTGTTGTTCTATACGGTTTAGTGTTTTATAAGCCGCATCTACAACATCAATTACATTTGAATCAGAGCTTCTGAGAATATCCAACGCGACAGCATTTTGACCGTTAATGAATGCACTCGACTCGAGTTCAGCTTGGCTGTCGTAAATTTCAGCTACTTGTTTTAAGTAGATTGGCGTGCCATTTTTACTCGCGACGATGAGATCCCCAAAGGATTGGGGATGAATTACTCTTGATTTAATTTCAACAACCAGCTCTGAATTTGACTGTTTGAGTGTGCCCCCAGGGACTTCAATGTTTTCGCCTTTTAGTGTGTTAATGACTTGATCAACGCCAACACCAAGACTTTGTAATTTTTGTGGATTAACTTCAATACGAATTTGACGCTGCGAGTCACCTAGCAGGTTAACTGTACCTACCCCACGAACAGTTCTCAATTGAGGAACAATTTTTTGATCTAAATAAGAGCTGAGCTCTCGGAGTGACATATTCTCAGACTCAAATACCACCGACATGATGGCACCTGCGGAAGGATCATAGCGCTCAACAATAGGATCAGTAATTTCATCACGAAATTCAGCTGTCACTGGCGCAATTTTGTCTCGAATATCTTGAGCTGCAACGGTTGAAGGAACATCTAAATTAAACTCAGTGATAATTGTAGAGAGTCCTTCACTTGACTGCGATATCACTTGTTTAACACCTGAGATCGTATTGATCTGATCTTCCATCTTTTTGGTAATTTCAGATTCAACAGTTTCAGGAGAAGCACCTGGATAAGTGGTATACACGACCACAAATGGGAAATCGACATCAGGGAATTCTTCAACTCCCATTCGTTGCCATGATGATAAGCCCAATACCATCAGGCATAGCATCATCATGATCGTAAAGACAGGATATTTCACACTGATTCGAGTTAACCACATAGTTCAGATCCTGTCTTACTTTGAAGCAATTGAGACTGTTTTATTTAAGTCATCATTGATAAACTTAATTCTACTGATGTAATCCGTTGGCTGAAGACCACTGATCATTGCAATATTCTCGTTGGGTTGTCGATCCAAAATTTGAATATTGGCTTTCTGAATTTTCTGATCACGGATGATCCACAAATAAGGTTTGCCATCTGCATCTTGAATAGTATCAAGCGGAACTTTTTGTCCTTGAATCTGCTTTGTATCTAAGATGAAACCTTCGACAAAAGCACCAATACTCAGTGAATTGATTGATTCATTCGGTTGAGCAAAAAACTCAACCTGACGACTGATTTGATCGGCCATTGGGGAAATGCGTGTTAACTTGGCAGTATAATTTTGGGTAGCCCCTTGAATTTTATATTCAATGTTGTTTCCAATGTTGAGCGCATGTTGAGATTCGACAGGGAGTTTTGCTTGAATCTCCAATTTTTGTGGATCTACGATTTCAAATAATGTTTGACCCATTGAAACGGTTTGACCAGGTTCGACTTGACGTTTGGTAATTACGCCAGAAATGGGGCTACGAATTAATCCATCAGCATCGGCTTTCAGTGCGATATCCACATTTGCTTGCTGAGCTCGTACAGTTTCGAGTTGAGCTTTATGCTCCACTTGACTTTGTTCATATTCAACCTTAGAAATAAATCCTTGATCATAAAGTCGTTTTTTTCGAGTGACCATATTTGCAGCTTGTTGTGCCTGCGCTTGTGCAGAAGCAAGATTAGCGCGAGCTTGTGCGAGTCGGGCTGCATTATCTTGATTATTTAAACGTACCAAGACTTGTCCTTTACTCACCCTTTCACCGACTTGTACAGAGACTTGACTAGCAGTGGCAGTCACTTGCGCTTGAATTGTACTTTGATTCACAGCGCGTATGGTGCCTGTGAAAGCAAATCTCAGATTTGAGACCCCATTTTCAACTTTGACTAAGTCCTGTTGTATTAATTCAATTTTTTGAGGGGTAGATGAGGTTGGCTGTACACTTTCGTCATTTTTTTGACAAGCGGCTAAAAGACAACTCGTACACAGCGTTCCTAATACGAGATATTTCTTAAACTGACTGCTGTGTCGAGTCGCATTCGGCATGTGATAATTCCTTTCCATTCAGACAAACTCTTCTTTATTCAAGAGTTTTTAAGCGCTTGATAATATTGTCGTATTGTGACTGAGTATTTCGATAGTTTGTTTGTAAAGATTCAATATTTTTTTGGATATTACTCATATTCTGTGCATTATAAGTGATTCGATCTTGTAAGTTTTTAGGGACAGGGTCCCCTTTCTTGATATAGGTCTGTTCCTGCTTTTTAAACAATATTCGATCTTGCTCCAGTTGTTGGTACTGTTGTTTTTGAAAGGTGATTTGTTTGTTGATGTTTTTCAACATATCATCACGTTTGTTCGCAGCCACTTTACTAGAACCATAAGCGCGTTTTAAGCGTAGATCTTGTTCATGTTGTTTGGCTTGTTGCGTACGTACAGCACTTTGTTGCTGTTCTTTATCGGCATCATAAGGTCGATTTTTTTTAATCACTTGCATATTACGGTCAAGTGCTTCATAACCGTGACGAATATGCTCTGGTGTTACCGAACTACTAATATTAGCTACGCCATTTTTATCATAATAACGATACCAAGACGGTTTGGTCACTGTGGTATTAGCAATTGCTTCACTGATACATAAACCAAATGTCATCATGATCACTAAGAATGTTTTATGATGAAGATGCTTTAACCCAATTCTTGATTTGTGCGAAAGATTAAACATTGGAATTGGCCCCCCGTGATATCAATTCAATTTTTTAATTTTTGCTTTTAATAACAAGCATTTTATGTGGTTCTGGTAAATTTATAAATATAAACCGTTAAATAATTTACGCTTAATCTGATTCACCCTTAAATTCTATGAAACTTTGTGACACAATCTCTCCGCGAGTACTCAACTGCATTGAAAATCAATGTAATGTTATGTTAGAAAATAATGGTTATTCTCTAAATTAAGCGTTTCATTTTTCTTTAAATCTCATCTCAGGAAGGATCATTCAATGGATGATAATCTGCAAAATATTAAAGTGATGGTCATTGATGATTCAAAAACGATTCGTCGGACCGCAGAAACTTTATTACAGCGTGAAGGATATGACGTTGTAACTGCAGTAGATGGATTTGAAGCATTATCTAAAATTGCTGAAACTCGACCTGATATTATTTTTGTAGATATTATGATGCCGCGTTTAGATGGGTATCAAACGTGCGCATTGTTAAAAAACTCACAAAATTTCCAACATATTCCAGTGGTCATGTTATCCAGTAAAGATGGTATGTTTGATCAGGCAAAAGGACGAGTTGTTGGATCTGATGAATACCTCACGAAACCATTCAGTAAAGATGAGCTATTGAATGCGATTCGTAAACTTGTCGCTTCACGTTAAGTACTGGGAAAACAAAATATGACACGTATCTTAGTGGTAGATGACTCTCCAACAGAAATGTTTAGATTTAAAGAAATTCTGTCCAAAAATGGCTATGAAGTGCTAGAAGCAACCAATGGTGCAGATGGTGTTACCTTGGCGCAAGCAGAGCAACCAGATCTTGTACTTATGGATGTGGTGATGCCTGGTGTGAATGGATTTCAAGCAACTCGGCAAATTGCAAGAGCTGATGTAACGAAGCATATTCCAGTTGTCATTGTCAGTACCAAAGATCAGGATACGGATCGAATTTGGGGCAAAAGACAAGGCGCGGTCGACTACCTGATCAAACCTGTAGATGAATCAAGATTACTTGATGTCATTCAGCAATATTTAAATACAGGCACAGCATGATCACTCAAGATGAAAGTGATCAACAACACTGGTTAACGCAAGCCAGTAATGCTAATTCGGCTCAAGTAAATGAGTACCGTGATGTGCAAAATCAGGACCTCTGGTCTGGTGTATGTTTTAAAGTTGAGCAGCAGCAATTTATTACCCCACTTGGTGATATTGCGGAGGTTAGCCCTTTACTGAGCATTACTTCTTTACCACTTACGCCGCCGTGGTATTTAGGTTTGGCGAATTTGCGAGGTCGAGTACTGACCGTATTAGATCTAAAGCAATTTGCTTTGGGTAAAACCACACAACTACACGCTAATGTTAAAATTTTATGTTTTAACGTGGGGCAAGACTGTGTTGGATTACTTGTGGATGAAGTCCTCGGTGTAAAACATTATAAGAATAATACCTATAGCGCCGGTTCGGATTTGATCGCAGAACCATATAGATTATTTTGCCAAGGTTATTTTCTCGATCATTCAACACCTGTAGCTGTGCTGATGATGAGTCTGCTATATGAGCATGATCGCCTAAAGCATATGTTCACATCTAATTCAATTTAATGTCTAGTCAGCAATAGTTTTTTGGGGGAGCTGAGTGAGTTTACGGTTAAAAAAGACCAGTCGGAATGTGAATGATTCAGATTCCAACACACAGGGATGGAAAGCTTCACTTAAGTTAAAACTTGAACAGTTTTCAGAGCTGTTTGGGCAATCTGCCCAAACGAAGTCTTATTTAATCATGGCTATTATTAGCCTCGTTTGTGCTTTTCTGATTTTATTGTTTCTTATGTTTAATCTCCCACGTACAGTGGAGCAAAGTCGTGGGGTGGGGGAACTGAAATATCTCAATCAAATGATGATTATTCAGACTCAACAGTTTGAGGATAATCCTACAGATTACACATTACAGATTCTCAAAAACTCTCAGCTTATTTTTAGTTCACAACTTGAAAATGTAAAATCAGTTTATTTTTATAGTCCGGCTTTAAATGAAGTAGATCGACTATGGTTAGAGTCTCAAAGCAATATCACGGAGTCTCAGTTACAAAAAATTCAAGTAGCCCTCAATGAAATTCGCACAGGTTCTACGTGGTTACTGATTTTACTGTCACTTTTATTGTTGATTAGTTTATCGAGCTTCACCTTTGCTGTAATTAAACTTTTTATTTTGAGAAGCCAAGAAGATCGTCTGCGTTTAATGGAACTGGTGGATAAAGATAAGAAGAATCAAACCGCGATTTATCGGCTTTTAGATGAAATTGGAGATTTAGCTGAAGGCGATTTGACCAAATATGCTGCGGTTTCTGCAGATTTTACGGGGACAATCGCGGATTCAATTAATGTAGCGATAGATCATTTGCGTGATTTGGTGATGAGAATTAATCAGGCTGCCCAACAAGTTACCCAATATATTCATCAAACTCAGCACATGAGTTCACAATTGGCTCAATCTTCAGAGCTGCAAGCTCGTGAAATCCAAAATACATCGCTCGCCATTCATGACATGGCGGACTCAATTGATCACGTTTCTGAAAATGCAGCGCAATCTGCAAAAGTTGCTCAGCGCGCTGTACTTATCGCAGTGAAGGGTGGGGAAGTGGTTGAACGATCAATAGATGGAATGGATCAAATACGAGGCCAGATTCAAGAAACATCTAAAAAAATTAAAAGGCTGGGTGAATCTACTCAAGAGATTGGAAACTTTGTTGCAACCATTGAAGACATTGCAGGGCAAACGCATCTGTTGGCTTTAAATGCAGCCATTCAAGCCGCAATGGCAGGCGATGCTGGACGAGGTTTTGCTAGTGTTGCTGATGAGGTGCAGCGTTTAGCTGAACGTTCAACTGCTGCGACCAAACATATTGAGATATTGGTAAAAAATATTCAATTAGATACACATGAGGCCGTTCGCTCTATGGAGCAAACAACTTCTGAGGTGGTTAAGGGGACTGGACTTGCTCAAGATGCAGGAGCAGCACTTGCAGATATTCAGTTGATTTCAAAACAGTTGGCTCAACTCATTGCGAATATTTCAGCATCCTCAAAAGTTCAGTCAGCTGCTGCGGGTCAAATTGCGAAAACAATGTCGCTTGTGCAAGATGTCACACGAGAAAATCATGCTTCAACCTTAGATACTGCTCAATCGATAGCAGAACTCACTCAAATGGCTGATTCTTTAAGGAAATCAGTTGCAAACTTCAAATTACCTGAGTGATTGAGCCATGAAAAATAATAATCCTAATAAAATACAATTATATCTTTCAGAAGCACTCCATCGTGCATATATAGATATGCAGCTTCCTCAGGATGAATTAAATTTTGAAGATGAGGAGCTCCTTACGACCTTTGCTGAAGAGCTTAAGGAATTACTTCTAGAAATATCAGAAAATTTTCAAGTCTTATCGAATGATTTAGAACAGGTAAATATTTGGCAAGCTTTGCGCCGTAATTTTCATACCTTAAAGGGTTCAGGTCGAATGCTTGGATTCAACTCAGTTTCTGAGCTTGCATGGACTGTTGAGACAATATTAAATATTAGGCTTGATCAGCAACTTTCATGGAGTCAAATGGTCCTTGAGTATGTTGAGCTGATCTCTCGTATATATCGCTACATTATTGTGCCTAGTTTAACAGTGAAACAAGCGATTCAATTAGATGTTAAACCTCTATTGCTTTTAGGTCGGCAATTAGAACATTCAAATACCATAGATCAATCATTGCATCCTTTGTTGGCGATCAACGCTCATCTCACACAGCTAGATCTAGATTTCAGGATTGAATGTCATTGTTTGAGTGACTCAAATTCACTCTCAGCAACAGCCACAATTGAGAATACTCAAATATGGGATAACGAGGTTCTGCAAAGTTTTTATGCTGAAGCTTCAGAACAATTGAAATCCCTGCAAGATATGTTGGATAAATCCAATCAACAATTTCAGGTGGATACGCTTGCACGTGTTGTCCATTCTCTCAGGGGGAGTTCTGCAATTGTTGGACTTGAGAAAATTGAAGTATTGAGTCAGTCATTCGAAAAAATAATACAACGTAATCCATCTTTTGATACCAACAATAAAGAATTGCAAGCGCTCACAACGCAGTATATTGATTTAATCCAGTATTACTTAGAAAGCTTGCAAACAACAGGTGACAACGTAACGAGACAACAACAGTTTCAGGCATTAGAGCATACATTTTTAATCGCATTGAGAGACTTCTCAGAACAGATTACACAGAACGATCCAAATCTTGATCCGCAAGAGTTACTCAAGAAAATTGTAGATTTGGGTGTAGAAGATGTTTTCCTTATCGATACCTTTGTACAAGATGGTATTTCTAACCTCGTTAGCTCTACACGTACTACTGAACGTTCGACCTTACTGAGTCAACAACTCAGTTCAATTGCTAAATTTGCCATTAAAGTTGATTTTGATCTCCTTCAAAAAATTTCAGAAATTTTGAGTTCAATTCACTTCAACATTGCAAGAGAACCGAATTCAATTGCCTACTCAAATGTCCACCGAGTTTTACAACAAGGGCATGAAAAACTCTTAGAAATATTTGATGAACTTGCTATAGGTCAATTGGCTCAAAATAATGTAGCTTCTCAGCAGCTATTAGGTGATTTAAAACAACTTAATCATGAATACTTCAGCTTTTCCAATCAATCGAATTGCATTTCCAATATAGAACAGGAAAGCGAAGTATCTGCTCGATCCTTAGATGAAACAATTCTGACATTACTCAATATAGATTACGCACTCAAAGATTCAGCGAAAGCAAAACAGGGCTTAGATCGCGAAGTAAGTGGTTTTTTTGTCGAGGAAGCGGAAGAAATCTTGTCTCAAATCGAAGACTTGTTCAATACATGGTTAGAGTATCAAGAAGATGCTACGTGTATCCAAAAAATTATGCGGCAACTGCACACGTTGAAAGGTGGTGCATACATGTTGCAAGCAGATTACTTTGCAAATCTAATCCATGAGCTTGAATCTGTATATCTTCAACTCATTTCAGAGCAACAAATTGATATAAAAAGTTTCATTATTTTGATTAAAGCCTTACAGCAGGATTTGGTACGGCGTGTCAATATCATTAAAACTGAGTCTCTTGATTATCCGATAGAGCAGGCATCAAGGCTTATTCAGGGTTTAATTGAGCTTGGACATTTCAATCTTAAGGGGGGTGACTCGAAGCTGAACTTAGTACATTCGATGCAAAATGATATCACTCACCACATGTCTTCAGATTTTAATATTCATTCAACTTTATCAGCGGACCTTGAAAACAATTTAAGTGATTTAGTCACTACGCATAATAATTCATCAAAGTTTGACTCTTCTTCCATTCAGCAAAACTCACATCAGAATGAACCATCTAACGCTAAGGAGAGTGCTTTACCGCCCCCAATGAGTGGCAATTTGCAAAAGTTTGTGCAATCTGCCGTAGCGAACGAGACACTTTCAGTCTCTACTGCTGTAATTGAAGCAACTCTTAATTTGATTGGGGAGGATTTGATTCAACGTTCGCAAGTTGAAGTAGAGTTAAAATCATATCGGTCAAATTTGGTAGAAATGGATCAAACCATTCAGCGCCTTACTTCACAATTGAGACGGATGGAGGGGGAATTAGAATCCCAAATTTTATTACAACGTAGATTACATAATTCCGCCGAGCATGGGTTTGATCCCTTAGAAATGGATCAATATTCATCACTCAATCAACTCTCTAAATCTATATCAGAGTCAACATCAGACTTGTTAGATATCAGAAACACTCTGCACGAAAAGCTTCAGTCTGCAGAAAGTATATTGATTCAGCAGGCAAGAATACAAAACAACATCCAACACTCGTTGATGCGTACTCGTGTCGTGCCATTCAAGACGATACAAATGCGTCTTGAACGCTTATGCAAGCAACTTTCGATGAATCTGAATAAATCTGTTCAGTTACAGATTGAACATGCAGACATCGAATTAGATCGTAGTATTCTTGAAAAGTTGATCACCTCACTTGAGCATATTCTGCGTAATGCGATTGATCACGGAATTGAGTCAGCAGAACAGCGGTTGAAATTAAATAAACCTGAACAAGCAGTCATGCAACTGACACTGGTGAATCATCACAATGAGCTGAGTATTTTGATCAAGGATGATGGTCGAGGAATTGATCCACAAGAGATTAAGCAAAAAGCTGTTGAATTTGGTTGGCTCAATACTGAACGGGAATATTCTGAAACTGAACTATTACAATTGATTTTTAGACCAGGCTTTACCACTGCTGCAAAATTAACAACGGTTTCAGGACGTGGTGTCGGTTTAGATGTCGTAAAAAGTGAAATACAGGCACTGGGTGGGCATGTTCATGTTACTTCGGAAAGAGGACTAGGAACTTGTTTTGAAATCAGAATTCCTAAATCTTCAATTATTACTGAAGCGTTGATGGTAAAAGTTGCAGATCAATTCTTTGCCTTACCGTTACATCAAATACAACGTGTTGAAATGATCGATAGACATGATTTAAATCACGCGAAACAACAGGGTCAGTTGTTGAGAGTGCATGAAGCAAGTTATCAATTAAACGATTTGGCTGACTTCGTATTGTTAAATCAACATATAAACAGAAACTCACCATATTCAGAAACCCAAAAAGTTCCAGTGATTTTGGTAAATATGCACCAGTCTCAACCTGTGGCTTTATTCGTTGATGAAGTCTTAGGAACTAATTCACAAATTATTGTGAAACAGACTGGGAGGCTGATCCATCAAATTGATTATCTCAGCGGTGTAACCATTATGGGCAGTGGAGAAATTTGCCCAATTTTAAATGTAAATCGTGTGGTTCAATATCTCACTCAGCAGGATTGGTCTATACATCTAGAGTCGAAGCCCTCTAATTTAGAGCATGACAATGAAGCACCTACGATTTTAGTGGTTGATGATTCGGTCACAGTTCGAAAAGTGACATCTAAACTACTGGAGCGCCATGGTTACCAGATTGTTACAGCTATAGATGGTATTGAAGCACTTGAACATTTACAGCACTCAACACCTGCCTTAATGTTAATTGATGTTGAAATGCCAAGAATGGATGGTTTTGAAGTGATGCAATGGCTGAGAAATCAACCACATTTGCAGAACTTACCTGTGGTTATGATCACTTCACGAGTGGGGGATAAGCATAAACAACATGCTCTTGAACTTGGTGTATCGGCTTATATGGGTAAACCTTTCCAAGAAGCAGTGTTGATTGAGCAGATCAATCAGCTTTTAAAACATGATTGAAGTATTTTAAGCGAATTAAAAAAAAGGATGCATTCGCATCCTTTTTTATATTTCATTACTCTTAAATTTTAGCGTTATGCCAATAACTCAATTAAGATTTTTTCATAAATTTCAGCTAAAGGTTCCAAATGTGCGATTTCAACATGTTCATTAATTTGATGGATTGTGGCATTAAGCACTCCCAGTTCGAGTACCTGAGCTCCAGTTGGTGCGATAAAGCGGCCATCTGATGTACCACCACTGGTTGATAATTCTGTTGTCGTACCAGTCACATCCAAAATCGCTTTTTTGGCAGCATTGACGAGCTCACCAACAGGTGTAAGGAATGGTAAACCTGATAGTGTCCACTCGATATCATACTCAACGCCGTGGCGATCTAAAATTTCATGTGTACGTGCTTTTAATTCATCAGCAGTAACTTCTGTAGAATAACGGAAGTTAAATAATAAGTTCATCGTGCCAGGCACAACATTGGTTGCACCCGTTCCAGCAGAAATATTCGAGATTTGGAAAGACGTTGCAGGGAAATACTCATTGCCTTGATCCCATTCTGTCTCACATAATTCAGCAATTGCTTTTGAGGCTGTATGAATTGGGTTAATTGCCAAATGTGGATAGGCCACATGCCCTTGCTTACCTTTCACTGTTAAATTGGCATTGAGAGACCCACGACGGCCATTTTTAACAATGTCACCTAAAGTATTCGTACTTGACGGTTCACCAACTAAACACCATGTCATTTTTTCTTGGCGTGCTTCTAAAGTTTCTACAACTTTCACTGTTCCATTGATAGATGGACCTTCTTCATCTGAAGTGATCAAAAAAGCAATCGAACCTTTGTGGTCTGGATGCTTAGCAACGAAACGTTCAGAGGCAATTACCATGGCTGCCAACGCCGTTTTCATATCTGCACTGCCACGCCCGTATAACTTTCCATCTCTAATTTCTGGGGCGAATGGATCGGAGTTCCACGCTTCTAGATTGCCTGTAGGAACAACATCAGTATGACCCGCAAAACAAAACACAGGTGATTCAGTCCCGCGACGAGCCCATAAGTTATCTACATCTTCAAAACGCATATTTTCAATGTTAAAACCAATCTTTGATAATCGATCAGCCATAATATTTTGACAGTTATGATCGACTGGAGTCACTGAAGGTTGGCGAAGTAATTGTAAGCTTAAATCGAGTGTTGCAGATTGAGTCATGGAGAGAAATCGAATTGGTCAAAGTCGATCTATCATAAAGTATGTTGAATTTGATGCAAAATATTAATCATTCAAGGAAATCAAATTTAAATAAAAAAAGCCCTATTAAAAAATAGGGCTTTTAGCTTCAACTTCGAATTAGTTGTTACGAATTTCGTTTGAAGTTTTTTCAGCAGTATTTGTTACAGTTTCCCCAGCTTTTGAAACGTCTTGTCCAAAACCTTTGAATGTATTACAACCAGTTAATACAAATGCAACTACGAATGAAGCGGCTAATACTTTTTTCATCATTATCTCCAATGATTGTAAATTATTTTGATGCTTAATCAGAATAAAAATTAATCATTTAGAAGAATATGAGAGTTTTATTATCAGAATGTTATTAATTGTATTCGATACATTTTTTTATTACACGAACTACACGTAAGGAAGCTTTAATGCTGGTTGACGGTACATATAAAACTGATTTGTCTGTACATTATGATAAAGCCCATTGCCCCACCAATGTGCTTCATTTGAAGTCTGACTCGCATTCGGACAAATCCATTCCTGTCTTTCCAGTCGATAAAAAGATGATCGTAATTGATGTCCCCATGTGCCTATACGACGATGTGGGCTGACCCAGTTAGGTAAGGTTTGAAGTTCCGTATGATACGGAAAGTAGAGTTGACCTTTCAGCACCGCAATTTTTCGATCAATTTTATAAGTATTGGCTTGAGTAAATTGAAATTGCTTTTGCGTAAAATGGTTGAGCTTTCTAAATAGGGTGTCGCTTCGATTTAATCCGTACCAATGTTGAAGTTGAAAGTCTTGTTCTGCTAAATAAAATTTCAGTGCAACTTCCCATTGTTCAATTTCTTGGGTGTGATGATTCAATATCACAAAGTCAATTTCACCCAAAGTATGGCGGCCGTCAATGATTTGAACACTGTGATCTAACAGTGAAAAATCAGCTTGATCGCGTTGATCATCTTGCAGCCAGAACCACATTAAATATTCAAAGCGCAAACCTAGACGCGTACTTTTGAGTTGCTGAATAAAATCAATCAGTTCTTGTGGGTTTTGATCTAGATCATGCAGTCTGGAGATATATTTTTCGTACTGAGTTTGCCAAAATAGTTCATGGTGCATTTCAAAAGGATGAACGATCGTTAATTCTTTAGGCGCAAAACGAATAAT
Organism: Acinetobacter sp. 24-47-62; assembly: GCF_056779765.1. Lineage (NCBI taxonomy): Bacteria > Pseudomonadati > Pseudomonadota > Gammaproteobacteria > Moraxellales > Moraxellaceae > Acinetobacter > Acinetobacter sp. 24-47-62. Next base: position 84,947 of record NZ_JBWYIN010000011.1, on the reverse strand, counting down.
ATTAGGACTTGCGATGACAAAAGCCAGTTGACGTACAATTGCATGATGAAAGTTCTGCCATGGCTCATAAAAATCAGATTGCACCGCTTCTCCAACTAGAATTCAAAACTGAAAATAAATTTACAATCAGACACTACCACAAAAGCATATATACTAGTGAGATTCAAGTGAATGAGTTGCGGTATGAAAATCGTGTTTTGGCGGAGCTTGGTCATTATTTTTGTGACTCTAGGTTTTATTGGTGCGCTATTGCCAGGATTGCCAACCACAGTCTTTTTAATTCTTGCCGCATGGGCTGCTTCAAAAGGTTGGCCACAGGTTGATGATTGGCTACTCAATCATCCTAAATATGGACCAACACTGCGAAATTGGCGTGAGCATGGCACGGTTCCACGCAAAGCAAAATGGCTCGCTTCGATGATGATGTTGATCAGCGGTATTCTTATGCTTTATACCAATGCTCCTGATTTAGTAAAAATTTTTACGAATCTCACCATGCTAATTGTCGCGATTTGGTTGTGGTTAAGACCTGAATCAAAAAATATTGTTTAAATAAATGATTAAAAATAATTTAACGCTGAGTTTTGTATGAACCCAAATCTTGAAAGTTATACCCTAAGTCAGGCGGATATCCTGATTGATATGGCGAAACAAGTTCTATATGTCCCACGTATGAAAAAAAGCTATTTGGTGTCTACTGGATTGAACGGTATAGGTGAACAGGAAAATTCAGGTAAAACCCCAAGAGGATGGCATCGTATTGAACAAAAAATTGGCGATGACCACCCAATCAATGCTGTATTTAAAGCACGTATTTGGACTGGGGAGATCTATGATGTGGAACTTGGCAAGCAATTTCCAGAACGTGACTGGATTCTAACGCGAATTCTTTGGTTAGCAGGTTTAGAACCTGGTTTTAATCAAGGGGAGGGTTGTGATACATATAATCGATATATCTATATTCATGGTACGCCAGAGTCAGAACCTTTAGGCATTCCTAAATCACATGGATGTATTCGAATGCACAGTGCAGATGTCATTGAGCTATTTGATACATTGGACGAAGGTGCTTTAGTCTATATTTCAGAACAAGAGATCGAATTGGATCAAATTTAAATCAGAATCGTAAAATGTGTTGTGATAAAAACTTTGAATAAAAATAAAAACATATCTCTAATCAGGCAAATAATAGACAAAAAAGCGATTTTTTAAGAGAAATGATCTATTTTTTAATCATTCAAACTGAAAAACTGAGAAACCTGTAGAAAAGCGTTTGACAGTATCTGAGGATTCTCTATAATGCACCACACAAACGATGAAGTCGTAAAGGGCGCTTAGCTCAGTTGGTAGAGCGTCTGCCTTACAAGCAGAATGTCGGCGGTTCGATCCCGTCAGCGCCCACCAAGCCTTTACGTTAAGTTTTAGTGCAGCGGTAGTTCAGTTGGTTAGAATATCGGCCTGTCACGCCGAGGGTCGCGGGTTCGAGTCCCGTCCGCTGCGCCACTATTAAACTTAATAGATTGTTTGTACTTTAATAGAGATATTACATAAGTGCAGCGGTAGTTCAGTTGGTTAGAATATCGGCCTGTCACGCCGAGGGTCGCGGGTTCGAGTCCCGTCCGCTGCGCCACTTTATGTAATGACCTTATTAAGGGCGCTTAGCTCAGTTGGTAGAGCGTCTGCCTTACAAGCAGAATGTCGGCGGTTCGATCCCGTCAGCGCCCACCAGATTTTTTGTGATGCAGCGGTAGTTCAGTTGGTTAGAATATCGGCCTGTCACGCCGAGGGTCGCGGGTTCGAGTCCCGTCCGCTGCGCCATCCTAAAAATCAAAGCCTAATAAGGGCGCTTAGCTCAGTTGGTAGAGCGTCTGCCTTACAAGCAGAATGTCGGCGGTTCGATCCCGTCAGCGCCCACCATATTCAAGCTGAAAAGCTTATATGACCCTAATTGCGTAAGCAGTTACCGTTGCAGCGGTAGTTCAGTTGGTTAGAATATCGGCCTGTCACGCCGAGGGTCGCGGGTTCGAGTCCCGTCCGCTGCGCCATTTTCTAGATCCCTTGTCTAGATATGATGGTTTCAATCAGCAAGATTTCTTTCTTGCATCTTAAAAATAGCGATGCTATTTTTATTCCTCAAGGGCGCTTAGCTCAGTTGGTAGAGCGTCTGCCTTACAAGCAGAATGTCGGCGGTTCGATCCCGTCAGCGCCCACCATATTCTTTCTATAAAAAGTCTTTTAAGTTTCTATAATTTATATAAAATATGATGAATTCATGTTTATAATAATAGAATTATGAGAAATCCATACCAGCGTAAGCCTTCAAGTACCTCTATTGCCTCTACAGTTGTCTCTCCAAAAGAACAATACCAACAATTTATGGAAACAATTGTAGCTCAGGCTAAAGTTTATAGTTTATATAATGATGGTTGGGCATTGTGCTCCACTCCATCTGGTCAGCGCACGCTTGCTGTTTGGCAAAGTAAAGGAATGGCACAATTATTGGTTCGTGATAAGTGGGAAAAATATCATGTGGAGGAAATCCAACTGATACCATTTATTGAACAAGTTGTTCCTTATATTCGACAACATAATACTCATTTGTCACTGAACTTGATGCCAGAAGGTCAAAATGTTTTGGTATCGGGGCGACAATTTCTAATTGACCTAAAAGCTTATCTATACCAGTTATCGATCGATCAACCTGAAAAATTAAATAGAGAAGGGGTTCCTTCTCCTCGAAAAATCCGAATACATGATAAATAAAAAATTTAGTATTCTTTTAAGATCCAGCCACTAATATAAGCAAAATATTCTCTAAGCCATGCGTTATATCGTGTAGTTAAAGGAGTTTCAGCACTGACTGATGTGATTTGGGTATAACCTTGAAATCGGGCAATGGCTGCAGCACGTGGGGTATGAAAATCACTGGTGACAACCACAATATGACTATCTTGGTTTAAGCCTATTCTGTTTAGCAGCGGAACACTGTTTTTTAGATTGAGTTCGGTGCTGGTGCTTTGACTTTCTTCAAATATACGCTGTGGGTGAATACGATACTTGTCGATCAAATATGCTTTCATCACTGCAGCTTCAGTAATTTTCTGATCAAAACCTAAACCGCCAGTTACAATAATAGAACTACTGGAATATTGAGCGGCGATCGTTGCACCTTGGTCTAATCGAGCCTGAAGCGTTGGGGAGGGTTGGTTATTGATTAAACCACTACCCAAAATAATAATCGCATCAGGTGGTGTATTCATGACAGGGGAATGATTCGATTTGGCTAAAAAATTAAAAAAAATAGCCAAACTGATTAACCAGATGGAAAAAATTGTCCATCCCATTTTCCAAAACAAGTTAAAGTTAGAATGATTCAAACGGTAGTGTTGGATTTTCTTATTAAAAAACAGACATACAATGATCACTATGCCAATAAATGCTGGAAGTACAGTACCCAAATGAATTTTATTTTGACTGATTAAAATGATTCCATCGATTAATAGTATCAATGCTATTAACCAAGCGAAAAATTTTAAAATCCTTGTATACATTCGATGTCATCACTAGTAGCAAATGAGAAAAAGTATATCGCATAAAAAAACCGAGCAGATTAAGTAAAAATCGTGCTCGGTTCGGATCATAATAACCGTGTTAGTAAACGTCTCTACGGTAGCGACCAGCTTGTCTTAATTCATCTACAGTAGTTTCACCTAAGATTTCAATTAAGGCTAGATCAACATCGCTTGCCATACCATTGATACTGCCGCACACATAGATGACAGCACCTTGATGAATCCATTTAACGACTTCATCCGCATTTTGACGCAGAATATGGTGTACATAGACTTTTTCTGGTTGGTCTCGAGAGAACGCAAGATCAATACGCTTTAACATCGCTGTATTTTGCCAAGCTTCGATTGTTTCTTTATAAAAGAAATCATGTTCGCGTTGGCGTTCACCGAAGATGAGCCAGGTGTCAGTGTAGTCCAAGCGTACGCGAGCTGAAATCAAGCTCATTAGCCCTGCGATCCCTGTCCCGTTACCGATACAGATAATCGGTCGATTATCATCAATTAAATGGAATGATTCATTGGTTCGAATACGAAGTTGTACCTGAGCACCAACCGCAACATGATGTGTTAACCAGCCTGAGCCTAAGCCGAGTTGCTGCTGTTCATCACGTTGTTGACGTACCACCAATCGCATCATGCCTTGAGTCGGAATACTAGCAATCGAATATTCACGAGTAGGTAAATTTTCAAGCTGCTCAACGAGTTCTTCAGCTGTATTAAATGGCTGAATCTCACTATTTAAATTTTTATTCCACAGGCTTTCAACTAAGGTTTGGCCTGTAGCTGTAAGAACTAAAGCCTCATCTAAGTTGTGTTGTTGTAAAAATGCTTGAATACGTTCAATGCTATTGCCGGGTTGAATTTCTGCAATATCTCCAGCTTGCCAGATCGCGTCGTGATCAGACTCAAGCTCTAAATTATAAGCAGGTTGACCCAAACTGTTTGGATTGAGCAGTGTGCGTTTTTGCAGTTTCCATTGATCAAAGACTTTATCAATAGATAGTGTTGCTAATTCCAATTGAGCAGCTTGCGCGAGTGCATCTGTCCAATTTTGAATATCTTGGTTATTGGCATTGTCTACTTCAATCACATTAAAGAGGGGAGTTGCACCAGATGCATTGAACCATTCATAAATACGATGACCAAAACTACAATAAGTGTCAGGATATTCACTTGAACCAAGTGCCATAACTGCGAATTGAGCATGACTTAGATTCAGTGGATGAGACATCAATTTCTTTTCAAAGCTTGCAGCTAAGTCTGGAGCTTCACCTGTACCGTAAGTACTCGCGACTACCAGAATTTGAGATGCTGTTTGTAGCTCATTAGTGGTCAGGCTTTGCACTGATTTAACAGTGACGGGTTGGCGTGCTGATTGCAGAATTGAAGCTGTACGCCAAGCCAATTGCTCGGATACACCAGTTTGACTTGCATAAGCGATGAGCCAAGGTTTTGCATTTGGATCAACATCAACCACTGCTAAATTTTGCTTCGCTTCACGGGTCAATTGTTTTTGCTTGCGGCGTTTGAGATAGAGCATCCAACCCGTCACAAAGAATAACGGCATAGCGAGTGCAGCAAACATCGCGAAGAACTGGTAAATAGGACCAAAGAAGCTGCCACGGTGTACAGGTAACATGCTGCTCATGATTTTTTCATTGAGCTTTTTGTCTTCGTACAATTCAACATCTTTCAATTGATTCGTATTTAAGTCGAAAGTCGCTTTGTTACGAGCGCGTTCATGTTGCGGAACAGGATCAACGAAACTCAGTTCTAATTCACCGTTTGCACGTTTAGGAATGGTGAAGGTTACGGAAGAAAATTGATTTTTAAACTGTTGATTAAATGTAGACCAAGATTGGTTGAGCGCAAATTGAATCTGTTCTGTTTGGAGTGATTTACGTCCTTCACGTCCTTCACGTCCTTCACGTCCTTCACGATGAGCGTTTGGGCCAGCATTTGAACCAGGACCACCCGCTTGCATTTGGGGTTGCGGGCGCTCAACACCAAGCACTTTAAACATGCCGTTGCGCCACCAATCATATGACCAATATAAACCTGTACAAGCCAACATGAGATAGAAAATGGCCACCCATGTTCCAACGACTGCGTGTAAATCCCAAATAAAGTTTCGACCTTTTAATTTGGGTTTAACTGAAAACCATTGTTTGAAACTGTGTTTTTTCGGCCAACGTAGATATAAGCCACTGAGGACAAAGAAAATAAGAATCAGTGTACATGCACCGGTAATTTGTTTTCCAACTGGTCCGACTGTCAAGTTACGATGAAGTTGTTGTACGAATGCAAAGAATTTTCGACCTTTAATTTCAGGAAGTAATTCAGCACTGTAGGGATTGATCATCATGGTCAAACCACGACGTTCACCTTCCTTCGCAACATTGATACTCGATGAGTCAGTAGGTTGAGCAGCAATTGTAATGCTATTGATTTTAAGATCAGGATGCTCCTGCTGGAAATGTTGATAAATTTCAGCTGGCGTTAATTTTGGGCGTTGTTCAGCAACAACTGTATAACTTTCCTGATTGATCAGCTTGATAATTTGCTGCTCATAAGAATATATTGCCCCAGTGACACCCATAAGTGCCAAAATAAGGCCTGCTGTTATTCCGAAAAACCAGTGTAACTGGAAAAATATTTTCTTGAACATAAGGGTCTGAGTGAATTGGAATTTTTGAATGGTGCGATTATAACCTAACTCAAAAAAAGTGGAATGTATTTGAAGATAATATTTATTCTCATTCTCATATAAAAAATTGTGATAAAAAAACCTCCAAAGTTGGAGGTTTTAATATAAAGCCGTATTTACAGTGATTTTGGCTCACCAACGCTTTCTTTAAGATGTTTACGGATGGTCTCGAAAGAGAAATTTTTGCTGTTCATTCGTTTTGGCAGGATATAAGCACCTTGCTGACCTTTAACTTTAAAGTTCACCAAAATGAAATCTGGCGTGTTATACCACTCATAGATATCTTTCCAACCAATTGAACCTACACCTTCTTGTAGTCCCATTTTTTGACGCATCACGATACCATGAGGCTGAACACCTAATTTAATTCCAGTAATTTCTTGTACTGGAAACTCATTCATTTTGCGTTTAGCGTACCATTCTAGTCCAAACTTTCGTACTAAAAAGTATGTCAGCACACAGACTAAAGCCACCCAGCAAAATACAGTAGAGTAATTTTTAATAAAAATTAGACCCAAAATTGCAAGCGCAGTAATTGCACCCATAATAGCCCAAGCTTTAGTTCCAATTTTATTTGTGCTGCGCCAGATTGCGAGTTGCGCATGGCGTTGTTCAGCTTCAGTAACCTCGTAAGGAACGGGTTGTAAAGTATAGGCGTATAAGTTTTTTGCAGTCATAGTTTCGTTAACAAAATGTGTATATCTGAGCAGAGTTTAGCATTAAATTAATACAATCAGGGAGTATATTGTACTAATTTACTGCCTTGAAAATTCAACATTTACAGTGATGCCAATGCGCTGGATTGAGTATCATGTTCATGACTTAAACTTTGTTTTAAGGTACTTAATCGTCTTAATACACCAAGCATTAAAGAAAGTTGCTGTAAAACAATCAATGATTTATGTGAATCCTGATCATCTTTATTCAAACGTTCACGAATCGCGGACTCCAAATTTGTCAGATTTAGCTCAGGCACTTCATCTCGTAAAAAAGCACCTTGGATATCATTTAACGCTTGCTGAAGTAGCTCTAATGTTGACTGATCTTGAATTTTTTCACGGTGTGCACCTAGCGCAGCAATATAGCTGATAAATGTATGATTGAGACAGAGGAACTCAAATGCTAAAGCTTTTTGTGTTGGATCAAAATCAGGTTCTGTTGCTAATGTCGATATGAGTGATGCAACATCAGCATCACGATTATGTGCAGTGCGGCGGACTACGCGGTAGTTCAAACTGTTATTACGTCCATGATGATACTGTTGTACGACTTCAGTAAGATACTGGCATTGAGCTTCAAGTGAACGTCTGATTGAATGAGGGAGTCGTCTGAATTTCCAATCTGGAAAAATAAAGCTCACCCCAAACCATGCCAATGCACAGCCAATTAAAGTATCTAACATTCGAGGAAATGCCGCTTGGAAACCTAAACCGTCCAAATTGAAATTAATTAAGGCTAAGATCGTAATAAAGGCAGTGGCTTGCGCATATTGCTTACTGCGTAATTCAAAAAATAGGACGCCACTCACAATTAATAATAAGAGTTGACCTTCGACAGAAGGAACGAAATACAGAATTGCAAAACCAAGAATAATGCCACCGAGTGTTCCCATGATCCTGAGTCTGAGTCGACGTTTTGTGGCGTTGAAGTTTGGTTGACTAACAAATAGGGCTGTTAACAGTACCCAATAACCGTATTCGATATTGGTGACTTGAACAAAAACATATCCGATGAAAAGTACGATGGAAACACGAATCGCATGTCGAAAGAGAACGGATTCAGGTGTTAAATTTTGTTTGATACGAGAAACGATATCTTCCCAACCTTTTAGATCGTCATCTTTAAGTTGGTTTTCTAAATGTTTAGTGCGATCAAATTTAATATGCCGTTCAGTTTCAAGGTTTCGTAATTGAGCATCGATGGCTTTTAAGTTCTGGAGTAAGGCAAAAAGAGCATTGACCCAGATAAGATCATGTTTTTGTTCATCACGGATTTTTTCTAATGACTTTCTGAGATTACTAAATGCATGTTCAAAACGTGGATTATGCTGGTAAGTTGTACGATTTAGGATGCTTTCGCTTAAATCTTTACAGGCTTTTGCTTGCAGTGTCAAAATGCGTTGGAAGCGAAATAAAATATCACTATGTTCAAAGGCTTTGGTTAATTGTTGGTAATCAATATGCGCTGAGTCAGCGCGCTCGTGAATATCCTGTGCAATAAAATAATATTGTAAGCTGCGACGGGTATCACTTTGACCACGGTCTCCTTTTAGTCGGGTAAGGAGTGTGGTTTTCATATCATTGAAGATACCTACTAATTTCCCATTTTCCAATGACAAGCTGATCATACTTTTTTGGTAGCTATTCGCTGTCATATCCACATCAAAGAGATTGGATTTAGCAAAAAGGAAATCACCGAGTGAAGAATAGCTTTTCGAGAGCTGATCTTGAACTTGTCGAGCTGGAAAAAGCAAGAAACTAAGCGTAGACAAGATCCCATACCAAATGGCACCAATCACCAAAAGACTGGGTTGCATGTACCATTCGTCAAAAATATCAACACCTAGCATGGCATATACAGAAATTACTAAGCAACCATATGAGATGGTGGCATAACGTCTGCCTAATGAGCCTAGTAAAATGAGACCAATACAAGAGATGATCAGGCCTGAAGCAAAAAGCACAGGATATGGGAATAACAGTTGAACAGAAGCTGCCGCAATAAAGAAACCAATATAGGTATAAATCAGATTCATAATACGTACTGAGAAGCGATCATCGATGTCGCTCAGCCCAGCAGCAACAACCCCTAATGTTAATGGGATCGTCATTAATTGCTGATCTAACAGATAGGGAATAAACGCGGTACCTGCGAAAGCGACGATCATCCGCAGGTTATACATGAATGAGGTATTATAGGTTGCTTTTTTAAGCTGAATCAGCCATTTGTTCAAACCAGAACCCTTTATAAATAGAGGATAGGGATAGATGAATAATAGTTGAATATTCATCTAATTTAAATTGGGATTATATGCTTGAAATTGACTGTTTGTCTGTATTAAACCACTCAAACTGGATGAGTGTTTTAATCCTTAAAAAATCAGTCTTCCAAGAAAACAGCAAACTCTTCAACTGGAACTCGAGGTGTTCTAAACGTATTTACAAGCGCATCGGTGTCGGCATAGCCTAAAGCCATCCCACAAACGAGCTCTTCGTTGGCAGGAACTTCAAGAACATCAGTGACGATTTGATGAAAATGATTCCAGGCCGCTTGAGGGCATGTGTCTAAACCACGTGCTTTTGCTGCTAGCATAACATTTTGAATCATCATGGAAATATCCATTTTAGAGCCAATGCCCATGGCTTTATCCACGGTAAAGAAAATGCCAACAGGTGCATCAAATAATTGATAGTTTCTAAGATGTTGTGCAGCCATCTTATCCTTTTCACCTTTTTGAATGCCCAGCAATCCATAAAGTCCCCAACCATTTTCACGACGACGATCGATATACGGGGAAATCCATGTTTCTGGATAATAAGCAAAAGTCTCGTTGTATTGTTGAGCAAGTTCAGGGTTTTGATAAAGTTGCATTTGTGCATGACAAACTTGATCAATTAAACGTTGACGACGTGCGCCTGTCACCACATAGACTTTCCAGGGTTGAGTATTTGTGCCAGAAGGTGCTCTTGATGCGACTTCTAAGATTTCTTGGATAAGTTTTGTGTCTACGGGGTGATCTAAAAAGGCACGTATAGATTGGCGGCCAGTGATCACTTCATCAACGGCTTGAGTATGTTCTGTGGACATTGCAACTCCTATTTGAATAATTTTGGATGATCCATGATGTCTCTACGACTAAGGTATAATTTTGAATATGCTTTTAAATAAAGATTTTATAAATTATACAGATATAAACTTTTTTCAATTCATCATCAGAAATTGTGATTGAGAAAATTGGTTTTGACAATAAAAAACATTTAATTATGAAACATAAGTTGCTAGATTAAGTTACAACGAATACACATTATGTTACGTATTTATTTTAATCAATTCATCAAATTTTAAAAAAAGCAGTTTAGTGCATCGTTGATTATTTTAAATTAATCAAACGTTGTGATTGGGATTCAGCAGGTTGACCAAGCATATATGCACGGATGTAAGATGAAATAATTGGAGATTTTTAATGAGTCAATCAAAACATCAAACATTTTTAAAGAAAAGTTTAGCAATCGCAGTTGCAACTTTAGCAGTTTCTACTGCACAAGCAGCGACTGAAAAAGATGAAATTCAAAAATTACGCCAAGAAGTTGAAGCGTTAAAAGCTTTAATTCAACAGCAACATCAAGTACAACAACAGCAGCAAGTACAATTGGCTGAAGTTAAAGCTCAACCAGTAGCAGCAGCGCCTACAAACTTGAAAACTAAAGCAGGTGCTGAAGTGAATCTATATGGTTTTGTACGTGGGGATGCGAACTATATCATTGAAGGTGCTGACAATGACTTTAATGCTGTAAACAGCGTTGGAACGAGTAATAATCCGTTAGTTGAAGATAAATTACGTGCAACTGCAAAAACAACACGTCTTGGTTTAGATTTCAAATCTAAAGTAGAAGGGGCAGATGTTGGTGGTAAAGTAGAAGTTGACTTTGCAGGCTCAAATGAAGCATTACGTATTCGTCATGCGTATTTAACACTAAATAATTGGTTATTCGGTCAAACTACTTCAAACTTCTTGTCAAATCATGCTCCAGAGATGATCGATTTTGGTACCAACATTGGTGGCGGAACAAACCGTTTACCGCAAGTGCGTTGGTCTCACAAATTAGCGCCAACAACTCAATTATTTATTTCAGCTGAAGAGGGTAATTCTACTGGAGATGGTATTAAATACCGCCTTCCAACTTTAACTGCAAAAGTCACGCAAGCTTATGCAGAGGGTAAAGGTAATGCTTCAGCTCGTGCCTTAATCGAAAATTATAAATCTGATACCGCTGGTGATGATAAGACTGGTTTTGGTGTAGCGATCGGTACAAATTACCAAATTAGCGAACCACTCAAAGTATCTGCTGACGTGTCTTATGTAAAAGGAAACAGCAACTATTTATATGGCTCAAATAGTGCTTATGTTGTCGATGCAAATAACAACATTGAACAAAATGAGTTTATTGCAACGCAAGTGGGTGCTACATATAAGTTCTCACCTCAGTTACGCTCAACACTGGCTTATGGCGCACATTATGCTGATGACAGCACGGGATATGCTAAAACTAACCCAAGTGCAAATGAAACTGTTCAACAAGCCTGGATTAACTTCATTTACACACCTGTGAAACCTGTTGATCTAGGTGTTGAATATATCAATGGTAAGCGTGAGACTTTCGCAGGTCAGAGCTATAATGATGACCGTGTAGGCCTAATGGCGAAATACAGCTTCTAAGCATGATTTATAAAAAAACCGAGCATAGTCTCGGTTTTTTTCACTTGTCATTCATCAGTTCAGACTAAAGAATGTCTGAATTTTGCTGATTGAATAAACAAAAGTAATGCGAATTATAAAAAAAAGTGCATAATGTTCGGCTTAAACAGTGAGCAGTCCTGATCATCAGGAATTTCTTAATCATTTTAAGTTCACTAAAACATATTTAAGTGTTTGTTTGAGCCATAAATCAATTGTATCTAGCAAAACGCATGTCTAAGAATAGAGTGCGTTTTGTGCTACTGATTTATTTTGAAAAGTGTATGTTTTTTATTAACAAGATTGAATCCAATGAAATCGAGGAATTAATATATTGTTACTCAATTAAAAATTTTATCTATTCTTTTAGATAATCAATATTGAATAAGGATATGTTTATTTTTGGATGTGAGATTCGAAATAAATCTTATTGATTAAAAAACAAGCATAATATGAATTAACAGTCATCTGTATTTGCTGAGAATTAATGATGGAATTTACTTTTAACGCTTTTTACACGTTAATTGCTGCAGTAATAGTTTTATTGCTTGGCCGTTTTCTTGTCAACAAAATCGACTTCTTAAAAAAATATAATATCCCAGAGCCTGTAGCTGGTGGTTTGGTTGCTGCCATAGTTTCGTTAATTGTTCACAATTTGTGGGGTTACAGCATTACCACGAGTAGTGAATTGCAAACCAGTTTCATGTTGGTGTTTTTTGCCTCGATTGGTTTGAGTGCAAACTTCGCCAAACTCAAAGAAGGTGGTATGGGACTGGTGATCTTCCTGATCTGTGTCGCATCATTTATTATCGTACAAAACTTTGTCGGTATGAGCCTTGCAACGTTACTTGGTATTGATCCACTTATTGGTTTAATTGCAGGTTCTATTACCTTAACGGGTGGTCATGGTACTGCTGGTGCATGGGGTGAGATTTTAGAAGTCGAGCATGGTATTCAAGGTGCTTTAGCACTGGGTATGGCAAGTGCGACATTTGGTTTGATTATTGGTGGTTTGATTGGTGGTCCATTAGCGAAATTATTGATTAATAAGCACCAGCTTTCATCACCAGTGACTAATTCGGTTGAAAAAGACACACGTGATGTGAATGCAATTGCAAATCCGAATGATCAAGGCGAGTTTGTGCCTTTTGAAAACCGTAATCAAGTTCGTTTAATCACTGCGGACAATGCGATTACCACATTAGGGTTATTTGCTGCGTGTTTGGCATTTGCTGAATTTATGACAGGTTATAGTAAAGGCACTTGGTTTGAGCTTCCAACTTTCGTTTGGGCATTAGGTGGTGGTGTTATCCTGCGTAACATCCTCGAAGGTCTCATGAAAGTGGAAATCTTCGATCGTGCAATTGATGTATTTGGTAATGCCTCTTTATCGTTATACCTAGCAATGGCACTTCTTTCACTTAAGTTGTGGCAATTGGCTGATCTTGCAGGCCCATTGGTTGTGATCTTAACAGCTCAAACCTTAACTATGGCATTGTACGCAGCATTTGTCACTTTCCGTGTGATGGGTAAAAACTACGATGCAGCAGTTCTTGCAGCAGGTCACTGTGGTTTCGGTATGGGAGCAACACCAACAGCAGTTGCAAACATGCAGGCGATTACAAATATGTATGGTCCTTCACATAAAGCATTCTTAATTGTACCTTTATGTGGCGCCTTCTTTGTTGACTTAATCAACGCAACAGTGATTCAGATGATTCTAAAATTCTTTGCTTAATCTGAAGATTTTTTAAGAAAGTGTCATTTACAAAAAGCCCCTCATCTGGGGCTTTTTGTCATAAAAAATTCATACAGACGACCTGTCAATGATATGCTTTCATTCAGTTTAGATTTTTAATTTCTGATGCAATGAAGAAGTTTGTACTCCTGATTTCCCTCTTACCTTTGATTGGCTTACAAGGCTGTCAACAGGTTGTAACCAAAGCTCAGCTTTCAAAATCAGTGTCTACTCCTTTGGTGGATGCTTCATCTCATATCATTAAAAATAAGCATAAGAAAACTGACGCTCCGAGTATTGCATTGGTGCTTGGGAGTGGGGGAGCGCGAGGCTATGCGCATATTGGCGTCATTGAAGTTTTAGAGCAACGTGGAATCAAGCCTGATTTTATTGTTGGTACCAGCGCAGGGAGTATAGTCGGGTCAATATATGCCAGTGGAAAATCAGCAAAATCGTTACGTGAAGTTGCATTAAATATGCAAGTCAATGATGTACGTGATTTTAACATTGGTATTCAAGGATTTTTTGATGGCGCTAAGGTTGAGAACTATGTCAATAAACAAGTGGACTTTATGCCCTTAGAACAGCTTCCTATTCCAATGTATGTGGTGGCAACAGAGTTAAAAAATGGAAATTTAACAGTATTTAACTATGGTAATACTGGCCAAGCAGTGAGAGCTTCTATCTCTATTCCAAGCATGTTTATTCCCGTAAAAATTGCTGATAAGGATTATGTTGATGGCGGTTTAGTGAGCCCTGTACCAGTCAATGTGGCGAGAGAATTAGGGGCAGATATTGTCATTGCTGTTGATATTTTAGCCCAGCCAGAGCACACGGAAACCTCGAATGTGTGGGGGATGTTTAATCAAAATATAAATATTATGCAAAATAAGATCGCGTATAACGAGCTAAAAAATGCAGATATTGTGATACAGCCAGATCTAAGAGAAAAAGCACATATCTTTGATGTTAAGGGTCGTGAAAATACGATTCAAGCAGGTATGACTGCAGCATTGAACAAAGTTAGTTTATTAGATCAGATACGTCATCGGACGATAGGACAATATGATGCTCATCAGTATCCTGCCCATGATGATAGTAAAAGAGCTGTTTGTTTAAATTGCTAAATTGAATCAGATCTTAATTGTCTCATAAAATATATATAAAAAATAAGTAAAATCATTGTTATAAATTGAATGATTGGTATATTGGGGTGATAAAAACGAGGGTTAGTACTTTATCTAACCCTTAAAAAGATGAAATATAAATTAAGGTGTAGTGTGTCAGTTTTTCAAGTTGGTCAAATTGTTTATTTAGCGTCAAATTCAGATATTACATTCGAAATAATACGAATTAACTATGATGAAACCTATGAAATTCAAGTCAAGAATCAAGCATCGTTAAAGTTAAAATACGATAATATTTCTGCTGAGATGCTTCGTTTAGTCAAAGATGAATAAATTTTAAGCAAATTTATCATAGCTTCTGAGAGTGAACGATTTCCTCTGATACTTTTAAGCTATCAAGCCTTGAAATTATTGGAGTTTGTTTCTGAATTAAACATTTTATAATCAAGAAAAAAGTTATAATAGTGTATTAAATCTCCTGTCATGATTGAGTTCTAATATTTATGTCCGAATTTAACCAAGCGTTACCGCTTGCAGATGATCAGTCTGAATTAACGATGTCTGTATTAATGACGCCGGATATGGCGAATTTCTCAGGTAATGTACATGGTGGAACAATTTTAAAGCTGCTTGACCAAGTTGCTTATGCGTGTGCAAGTCGATATTCAGGTTCTTATGTGGTAACTTTATCTGTTGATAAAGTGAACTTTAAAGAACCAATCCACGTGGGTGAGTTGGTGACTTTTTTAGCCAGTGTGAATCATGTGGGGCGTACCTCAATGGAAATTGGGATCCGCGTTGAAGCACAAAATATTCAAAAACGTACGGTACGACATACCAATAGTTGTTATTTCACAATGGTCGCTGTGGATGAACATGGGAAACCAAAACAAATTCCACCGCTAAACCTAGATAATGACTGGAAACGTTGTCGTTTTGAAGCTGCTGAGCATCGTAAAATTGCTCGTTTGAATGAAAATCATCATCCTTCTTGCAGCATATATAAGAAATCGGTTTAAGAAAAAAAGACTTCACATGGTGAAGTCTTTTTTTATGGATTTTGTAGCTTGGCGAGGGTATGTCCATCGACAATCATGTACCAGTTGCCTTGTGCATCCTTGTAGGGTTGACGAGTGACAATAAATTTCGTGTTGATAGGACCTAAACCTGTTTCAAATCCAGTATCTGAAAACTGTTTAATTGGAGCTGAAACGGCGGTTTTTTTACTGAGCTGATTGTTACTATATTCTATACGACCATTAGCAGTAATATTCAATTGAACACGACTGTCCGCGCTAATCCAATGTCCTACATAATCCAGTTTATCCTCTGGTAAAGGTTTGGAACATGCAATCAGCCATAGGCTGAGTATAACTATCCCAAGAAATTTCTTCATTTTCATGTCACGAGCTTAGAATTAAATTGGCTTTTTGGTTAAAATATGTGATTTATTTGTCATTTATATCGTTTGATAATAATTATGTATATGTGTTTATCGTAATTTATAGAGAATTATTCAAAAAAACAGGCATAAAAAAGTAGAGCTGTAGCAAAGCTCTACTTTAAATCAGATCAAGCCATCGGGGGAAGACTTGGTCTAAAATTCAGTCAATTTATTTTTGATTAATTACTGAGCAGGTTGAGCTACAGGAGCTTCAGTACCTTCTTCAGCTGCAACCTCTGTACCCGGTTGAGCAGCTGTTGGTTGACCAGCAGCAGTAGTTTCAGCATTCACTGGTTGTTCTTGAGAAGAAATCAACACTTCCTGTTTTTTTTCATCTTTTGCTTCTGTTGCAGCAAATGTTGAGAAAGCTGTGAAGGCAAGTGTAGTTGCTAATAAAGTTTTAACTAAATTCATGAGTGGCATCCTTATTCAATAAAATAAATTAGAATTTAATCTCATAAGCTTTCCGAGGAGAGAAGCGAATATGAAATTAAATCTAGATCATCGCGTAAAATGTTAAAAGCTGAATCGCCTCTAATACGGTTAGCGAGTCAACGAAATTCATCCTAAGTCCAGAAGCTCAATTGGGCAATCAATGCAACAAAGTGAAACACGATAGTTAACGCACGACTAACAAACCAAGGTTTAATGTAGTTTTTTTGTCTCAATGAGAGTCAATATGCCTCATAAAGTTGTCAAAAAATATGTCATGGTGAAGAAAAAAACAGCAATTTTTTTACTTAGTTTTACATTTGAAAAGGTTCGATTAGAAAATCAAAATTGAAGTTTTGAATTAAATTCAGAGTAATGATCTGTGAAATAGATTTACATATTTTCAATTTTGATTCAACAGTTCACTTATCCTATTTAATTCCAATCATTTAGTCTTTTGAATTCATGCATTCATATAAATTATGAGGAAAATTATCCTAGACTTGTTTTTTAGATAAATTCCGACAAGAATCCGTACACCTCTTCAAATTCAGAGATCCATTTTGAAAGTACTTGCAACTCAGTCAGTGCCTACACATATCATTACAGGTTTTTTAGGTGCAGGGAAAACCACGCTTTTACAACAACTTCTCAAATTTAAACCTAAAAATGAGCGATGGGCTGTATTGATGAATGAGTTTGGTCAAATTGGCGTTGATCAACAGTTATTGCCAAATGACGATGGCTATGAAATCAAAGAGCTATTGGGTGGATGTCTGTGTTGTACAAGTCAATTGCCAATGCAAATTGCATTGTCTCGGTTATTACAAGAATCCCAACCAGATCGACTATTTATAGAGCCGACAGGATTGGGTCATCCTGCACAGTTGGTTGAACAGTTGACTGAACCACATTGGCAATATCTAGTTGAGATGCGTTCTGTAGTAACAGTGATTGATGGATCTCGTTTACATGACTCAGATTGGATGAAGCAAAGCTTATATCAAGATCAGTTAAAAGCGGCTCAAGTCGTGGTTGTGTCCCATGCTACAGACATGAATGACATGGATCGAAAACAATTGGCTGATTTAAAACAACAATATTTAGCTTATATTCCACATTGGCTTGAAGCTGATCAAGGCAATATTCGCTTAGAACAAATTGATTATCCTTATGTAGGAATTCAGCGTTCAATGAAACCCTTATTCAAGGTTCAACGTCAGTTCAAAGCTGATGAGGAAATGCCAGCCGTAAAGCAACTGCCGTATCATTACGTAGAACAGGCTCAAGGGTATATTGTGGCAGGATGGAAGCTTCCAAAACGTTGGCAGTTTGATTTTTATGAATTATTAGACATCCTTTGTGAGCTAAAACACTGGGTACGTATTAAAGGCATCTTCAATACTAACCAAGGTTGGATGACATTCAATTTTAATCCTGATCAATTCAATTACAAATCAGGCGAAGAGAATATGGATAATCGGATTGAAGTGATAACCCAGCAGAATCAAGATTGGGAGCATTTAGAGCAATCAATTCTTAAGGCGCGAATCGATGATCAATAAAATCGTTAGACTATTCAACTAAGAATACAGACGGATTGAAAAGCATTTTCTCAATGTACGCTGAATCGGGTATGCTTAGCACCAAATTTGAGGATACCCTTATGGCGTTAAAAGCGACGATTTATAAAGCAGATTTAAACATAGCCAATATGGATGTTCATCAATATGGCGACTATCAGTTAACGATGGCTCTACATCCGTCGGAAACGATTGAACGTTTGATGGTTCGAGTATTGGCATATGCTCGTTTTGCAGATGAGCATTTAGAATTTACTAAAGATTTATTTGAAACTGATGAGCCAGCACTTTGGCAGAAAGATTTAACAGGTCAGTTGGAAAAGTGGATTGAAGTGGGTAGTCCAGACGAAGATAAAGTAAAAAAAGCGAGTGCGCGTTGTAAAGAAGTTGCGGTGGTCACTTATGGATCATCAGTGGATGAATGGTATAAGCGCAACAGTAAATTGAAAACATTGAAAAATGTGCAAATCTGGCAACTCAGTGAACAAACAACGACACAAATCCAAGCATTGTGCGAACGTACAATGCAACTGCAATTGAATGTGATGGATGGCGAGTGGACATTGATTTCTGATCAAGGTCAAGCTGAGATTGAGTGGACTCAATTACAGTAAGCTACTAAGATTTTAAAGATTAAATTTGGAGTAAGCACATGACGGCTGAATTAGAAATTATTGACTTGGTGGTAGGTGAAGGTAAAGAGGCTGTAAAAGGTGCTTTAATTACCACTCATTATACTGGTTGGTTGGAAGATGGTACGAAGTTTGATTCATCATTAGACCGTGGTAATTACTTTGAGACTGTGATTGGTACAGGTCGTGTCATTAAAGGCTGGGATCAAGGTATTATTGGAATGAAAGTTGGGGGTAAGCGTAAACTGATTGTGCCTGCACATTTGGCTTATGGTGAGCGTAAAATGGGGAATATTATCCCAGCCAATTCTAATCTAATCTTTGAAATTGAATTGTACGATGTAAAAACTCGCGATTAATGAAAGTCGATGAAAAGCCCTGCATTGCGGGGCTTTTTTATGTTACAACAATCCTGAGCGTGCAATAGATATAACAAAAAATTTCTAAAAAACGCACCGACTCAACAGAATTAGGATTACTATTCAAAAAATTCATTCAAACAAAATTAGGGATATAAGCGCTGAATGTTTAAGTCATTTTTTCCGAACCCAAAGTGGTTTTTTCTCTCTGTCGTCTTATGGTTTTTTATTAATCTCGCTTTATGGTTTTTTGCGGATGGAAAACAATGGGGCGAATATTTAGGTTTTCCTCAAGGTTATGCAGAAGCTGAACTTGCGATTAATATCAGTCGTTTTTGGTCACCGCAATTTTTGTGGTTCTATCTATGGTTCTTGGTGGCGACCGCCTTATTTGCACTGTTTTGGAAAATAAAATCAGACAATCCGTGGCAGCGTTGGTCGGTATGGGGCTCTGCATTTATCCTTTTTAATATTTGGTTAACGGTACAAGTCAGCGTTGCTGTGAATGCATGGTATGTACCATTTTGGGATTCTATTCAACAGATTTTAAATTCTGGTGGTGGTGAGGTGGATAAACTCTATGCGGAATCATGGACCTTTATCAGCTTGGCCAGTATTTCAGTGACATCAGGGGTCATCAGCGCTTTCTTTACCAGTCACTATATTTTTAGATGGCGTACAGCAATGAACGAATACTATGTTCAGCATTGGGAGAAATTGCGTCATATCGAAGGTGCTTCGCAACGTGTACAGGAAGACACCATGCGTTTTGCAACGATCGTTGAGGATTTAGGGGTCGAGTTAGTACGTGCAGTACTGATGTTAATTGCCTTTCTTCCTTTATTATTTGCATTGTCTGCGAAAGTGCCTGTTTTACCATTTATTGGTGAGTTGCAATATTCTTTAGTATGGGCTGCGATTGGATGGGCGGTATTTGGTACTGTCTTATTGATGGTGGTGGGTATGAAACTGCCAGGATTAGAATTTAATAATCAAAAAGTGGAAGCGGCATATCGTAAAGAGTTGGTGTACGGCGAAGACCATGAAAATCGTGCGCAACCTGCAACCTTAAAACAACTTTTTAAGAATATTCGTGCTAACTATTTTAAATTGTATTTCCATTATGCCTATTTCAACTTGTTTGCACGTTGGTATGGACAACTGGACAATCTCTATATGTTATTTGTGTTATTCCCCGCGATTGCAGCAGGCCTGTTGACACTGGGATTGATCCAACAAATTATGGGGGTATTCAATCGTGTTCGTGAGTCATTCCAATATTTGGTGAGTTCGTGGAAAACGATTATTGAGCTACTTTCTATCCGTAAACGTCTAAAAGCATTTGAATCTATTTTGGATAAGTAGTGTCCATCATGGATATAAATTATTAAAAAAAGGCTCGTATATACGAGCCTTTTTATGTCTGAGTGGGAACTTAGAGCGTGCTGAAAATATTTTTTAGAATCTTACAAAACCACTTACGTGCGTCTAAGTCATCCTTATGGTTATACCAGTTAACACTGACATTGAATGGGCGAACTTCAAAAGGGAGTTCAAAAATTTGTATATCCGTATGCTGCTGATAAACCTTCGCGGCTCTCGAAGGTAGTGTAACCAGAAGTTCTGAGTGTTTTACCACGTTCTGCAAAACACTGAAGTGGGGGACTTCAAGCATGATCTGACGAGAATGACCGAGTTCTTTTAAACGCTGATCAATTTCAATATGACCAGTACTCGATTTGATCGCAACATGTTTTTCCGATAAATACGCTTCCATGCTGAGCTTGTGCTGTATGCGCGGATGCTCTTTTTTAGCGATACAGACATAACGTTCCTCAAACAAATTTCGAGATTCAATTTTGGGCATAATGGTGTGACTGCTATTAAAAACGGCTACATCTAAAAAGCCTTCAACCAGCCATTCCTCTACTTTTTCTGAGTGAATTTCCTCAATTTCAAGTTTGATATGGGGAGCATGTTGTTCTAAATATTCAATCAGCGAGGGAAGTAAACAAATTTCTCCTAAATCAGAAATGCCTAAACGAAATACTTTTGAAGAGGTTAACGGGTCAAAATGCTTGGCAGAATCAATCGCCATATCAATTTTAACAATCGCTTCGTAAAAACTTGGATAAAGACTTTGTGCAAGCTTAGTGGGTTTAACACCAAACTTGTCACGTACAAAAAGCTGATCATTCAGCATTTTCCGCAGTCGATTTAAATTATAGGTGACGGAAGGTTGGCTGAGATTCAAACGCTCTGCGGCGTGACTGATATTTTGAGTTTGATAAATAATAATAAAAACTTTAATCAGACTTAAATCGATCAACTTTACATTCCTTGTAAATATTTAGAGACAGTCGCTATATCGAATAACCACTGTAACAAAAAAAGAGAGAGGTAACTCTCTCTTTTATTTTAATGACTTACATGTTATTGATGAATCATTTACTCATAAGCCACGTTTTTAACGCCGTTTGCTGCGCCTGCAATTTTTTTATTGCGCAGATGGATCGCAGTCACACTGATCACTGCAATCATACAAGGGATAGATAAGGCAATGAAATTATATTGCACCGGCAAATTAAGGCTGAGTAACCATCCACATAAGATCGGACCCAAGATCGCGCCTAAACGACCTACGCCAAGTGCCATACCTAGACCTGTCGCACGTATGTTAGATGAATAATATTGTGACATATAAGCCAATAATAAAATTTGTCCGCCAATCGATGCTGCACCTGCGATTGCTACACAGAAGTAAAGCACCATGGTTGGTAAGTTATAGCTTAACAAGAATAGGGAAAATGCGCCGCTAACAAACAAGGTGCAAAGAACTTTAGGTAAACTGAATTTATCAGCAAAAAAACCACCAAAGATTGCACCCAGCATACCACCAATATTGAGTGCAAATAGGAACACTAAACTGGTTGAGAGGTTGTAGCCTGCTTCCATCATCAGTTTAGGTAACCAGTTACCAAGCGCGTATACCAATACCAATGCCATAAAGACACTTGCCCAGAATAGAACAGTAGTTACACCACGACTTTCAGTAAATAAGTCTTTCACTGGTGATTTAGACGACTCTTGGTTTTTTTGATGCAGACTAATGCGCATATCAGAAGGGATTCTTAGATTTGTGTCAATTTGTTCTAAGATATGAGCAGCTTCTTTATGTTTATTTTGACGAACCAAATAATCGATGGATTCAGGCAATAACTTCCAAATGATTGGTAATAGAATGAGTGGAATACCTGCAATCATAAACATGATTTTCCAGCCAAATTGCGGTACTAGCCACATGCCTAAAATGGCAGAACACATTCCGCCGACAGCGTAACCACTAAACATCAATGACACTAAGGTGGAGCGTAAACGTTTAGGCGCATACTCTGTCATGAGTGTAATAACGTTCGGCATCACGCCACCTAGACCTAAGCCAGCAATAAAGCGATAGATTCCGAACTCTTGAGGATTGCTCGCTAAGCCACACATCACGGTAAAACCACTAAAAATGACAATACAAACTGCAATCAGTTTTTTTCGACTAAAACCATATTTTTCAAGTTTGTCACTCATACTGCCAAAAATGATGGCTCCAAACATCATGCCAAAGAGGGCAAGACTTCCTAAGAAGCCCGCCATCATTGGATCGATTGCCCATTCTTGCATCAGTTTAGGCAATGCCACACCGTAAATGACTAAATCATAGCCATCAAAAATAATAATCAATGCGCTGAGTAAGATGACTCGCCAGTGAATGGCTTTGAGTTTGGCATGATCAATAATTTCATTTGCATTTAACGTATTCATGGAGACCTCCCTGGTCAATGAATCGGTTGATAACAGTCCTGTTAATGTTTTTGCTTAATTTATATGGCTTCAGCCACGAGATGTTTCTCTATTGCTTGGCCTAAGCGTTGTTGTGCAAGTTCAACGTCTTTCTCTAAATCGTGTTGCCATAACCAATCAAAACGGTGTGCTAAATGTTGACCTACACTGTCAAAATCTGGATATAGCGGCGAATATAATTCGTAAATTTCACCAGATTCGCGTGACGTGTTTTGTACACGAATGGCACGCTCTTTACGCAGTTGCTCATAGACATGAGAGAGTTGTGCAAGATCTTCAGTGCAAATTTGCGCAGGGTGTTGTTCCAGATGTTTGAATAATGCAGAAAGAATTAAAGCATCTTCAAGACCTTGACCAGCACCAGCTCCTTGGTGTGGCAACATCGCATGTGCTGCATCACCAATCAAAATGACATTGTGTTCACTGTTCTGATAGGTCTTAAGTGGCTCAATCTCATGAAGGGCCCAGATGGTAGGTTTTTCAATTAAGTTCAGTAATGCGCGACAGCTCTCACTCCAATCCGCAAAATCAGCCAGCATTTCAGTTTTGGTTGTTGGTCGTGTCCAAGGAGTCCCTTCTGGCAGAGTTGTATTCTTGCGATCTGACTTAAAGGCAACAATATTGATTTCTTCACCTTTACGAATAGGGAAAGTTAAGATGTGTTTGTCTTTACCCAATAACATTTGTGGGACATCTGCAAGTTCAGGATCGTGTCCAAGTTCTGCAATAACCTGTTTAAAATCTAAATACTTGATAATGCCGCGATAAGCCCATGTTCCTGAAAATTGAGGATCGACTTTTGGAAGTTGATGCGATGCCAATACATGATCACGCACAACAGAATGAATACCATCACAACCAATCACGTAATCAGCTTCAACCACTTCACCATCTTGGAAAGTTAAACGAACACCAGCGCTTGAAGCTTCAACAGATTGTACACGTTTATTGAAATGTGCATTTTGTGAAGGAACGAATGGAATAAGTGCATCTAGAAAATCAGCACGATGCACAGAAGATTGACCGACTTTAGGTGCGATCGAAGCTGATAGGTATTCATCGGTATAGCCATTACGCCATTGGAACCAGATATCTTGATAAGGCGCAGCAACTGTATCCGCAATGGCGTGATATTCTTCACCCAAGCCTAGAAGCTCAATTGCTTTGACAGCATTGGCACCAAATGAAATGCCTGCGCCAATTTCTGAAAATTGTGCTGCTGACTCATATAAATGCACATCAAATTTTTTATTTTTTACCAGGTTGGTCATTAAAGCTAATCCAGCAATACCACCACCAATGAGCGCAATCTTAATTCTTCTTTCCATGATTCAATTCCGAGTTTTTTGCCCTGAATAAGATCATTACTGATTTTTAACTACTTATCCAATTTATATATTTTGGTGAAAACTATTTAAAAAATTGATAGTTTGAAATTCACGTCTATTCCCACTGGTTTTGAAGCTTTATTGATGATCATTGATGTGCGTGATTTAGCAAATTTACTACCTAAATTTTCATGTGCTTACTTGTTTTACAGTGTATCTGTAGGGAAATACGTTCTGAATGTGATACAACAAAAATGATAATGACAACGATGAAAATTGAGTTTAAGTGATGACATTAAAAATGAATAAAACTGCTTTACGTACACTGTGTGCATCGGCTTTGATCATGGGCTTATCGACATTTTCAAATGCGGGAGCAGCTGTAGATCAATTGAGTGATTGTTTGGTCAAGTCGACGACCGCTGCTGATAAAACGACAGTATTACAGTGGACATATTCAGCACTGTCTACTCATCCTGATTTAAAAGGCTTTAGTAATGTCAGTGCTGAGCAACGTACGGCATTGGATCAAAAGTTAGCGCAAGTCTTGCAACGTGTGATCGTAGAGCAATGTTCAACACAGACTAAAGCGGTGATTCAAGCTGAGGGTATTCAAGCTGTTGGTGAAAGTTTCCAAGCATTGGGTCGTAGTGCAGGCGAAGAAATCATTAAAAACCCTGAAGTGAATAATCAGCTGAAAGGGGTGGTGCGTTATATTGATTTAAATAAATTGGTGACAACATTCCTCACCCCAGATATTTGGAACAAGCTTGGGATCACTCGCTAATCTCTTATTTTAATAAATGGTAATTAAATAAATAAGTTATCGATTGATGAATGTAGGGTGGCGTTACTCAACATCATAATTCAAACTAGAGAAAAGGCAGGATGATATCCTGCCTTTTCACATTGTACGCATAGAAACTATTTGAATAACAGTACGCTTTTACCTTGCGTATGACCCTCTAAAATGTCTCGATAGGCTTGCTGTGCTTCTGTAAAAGGATATTCACGACTGACTGTCCAATTGAAGCTGTTATTTGCAACGCCTTCAACCACGTGTTTTAAATTGGAAACATTACGTTTAACCCATACTGCTTGAATTTTAGCAGATGAGAGTTTGCGTCCTGCAATCGTGCCCATAAATCCGCCATTTTTCACTGTTGCCAATGAAGCTTGAGTGGCATCTTCGTTACCTGCCATATCAATCGAAGCATCAAATTGATCTGGATGGACTTGTTTCAGACGCTCAATCAATCCTTCGCCGTACACGACAGGAATTGCCCCTAAACTGCTGATATAGTCTTGGTTTTTTGCTGATGCTGTTGCCACAACTGTAATGCCACGACTCACTGCCAATTGAATGGTGATTGAACCCACACCGCCTGATCCTCCGTGTACCAATAAGCTTTGCATTGGACCAATTTCATCTAAAATGGTCATGGCAGTTTGAGCTGCTCCTGCAATCGAGCCTGCAATCGACCATTCTAGATTTTTCGGTTTTGCGACTAAATTGGCGAGAGGAACGTCTATCACGGTTGCATGGGTAAATGCTCCACCTGAACCCAGCACTTCGTCACCGACTTTCCATGCACTGTTTTCAGCTACTTCTACGATTACACCTGCAAACTCGGTTCCGAAAGTTTGTGGGAGTTGTGCATGTTTGAATTCACCTGTCATGCGACGTGCATCAATCGGGTTAATCCCTGCGGCTTTGACTTGAATACGTGCCATTTCAGTGTTTAATGGTGGGAGGGCGTAGTCTGTAAATTCGAGGACTTCGGGTTGTCCGTAGCTTTGTGCGTTGAGTACTGTTGATTTCATGATTTGTTTCATTCTTCTTGATGATGAAATCAGTATAGAAGAGTGAAAGCAGGCAAATGAAGATCGAAAAATAGAACAGTGTTTTCTTTATTTTTTTGTTTTACCTCTCCCTTGCGAACTCAAAATATATTTTGAGGATTCTCATCACTTGCGCTTCGATTTAAAAGCAATGCTTTAAATATTGCTCAAGAGAGGGAACACCGCGTATCAAAATAATTACATGACACTCCCTCTCCCAATGGGATGAGCTGCACTGTTGCGCAAGAGGATCAGGGTTCTAAATATATGTTCTAAGTCTGCTCTATTATTAAAAGTTCTATTTAAGGAGATATTTCCCTTTTTTATAAAGTATAATTTTGATATTAAAAGATATTTGTTGAATTTAGTATGAAGGATTTAAAAATATTTTTAGGCGTAATTGGAGTACTAATTGCATTAGGAACATTTTTTTACTTTGCAAAACTTTATTATTTTTTTTACCAAGATGTAATCAAAACAGAAAATTCAATTTTAAGACATCAATTACCTCTTTTATTACCTAATGCTAAAGACGACTATGTTTCAACTTGGGGAGCATTTGGAGATTTTGTTGGTGGCACATTAAATCCAATTATTGGTTTCATTAGTATAATTCTGTTATTTGCTACATGGTTTGTGACATATCAAACATTAAAAGTAAGTCGTAAAGAATTAAGCAAAAGTACAGAAGCACTAGAAGATAATGCCAATACTCAAAAAGAAATTCAGAAAACTCAAAAATTACAACAATTTGATAATTTATTTTGTAGTTTATTACAGAACTTTCAATATCTTAATGTTTTTTACTCTCAGCATAATGAGCATAGAGAAGTTTATAGAAAATTATTTATAGAAATAGAAAGTGGTAATTTTAATTGGGAGAAACAATATAAGTTCATAAATTATTTTCGTTCCTTGGAAAATCTACTAAATTTTATTCAAGTAAAATTAAAGGAGATTAACTTGGAAAATGAAGAGAGAGACCAAAGAATCAACTTTTATACTGAAGTGGTAATAGCAGTAATTCCTCAGGAAATACTTCAAATGGCTGCAATTTATAGCTTAGAAAAATCAAAACTTAAGCAATTAATTGAAGAGCTTGGATTTCTTAGAAATATGCCTTATCAATATTTTTTTGACCTAGATACTGATACAATTCAAGACTATAAAAAGAATATAAAATTGATTGAGGAATGTAAGAAGATTAGTAAAACTGCATTTCAATAGAAACTATCATTTTATTAGATTAAAAAACCCGCTCTAAAGCGGGTTTTTTATTCCAAAATTAATCAGTTTTAACCAATCAATTTCTTCATTAATTCATTGACTTGAGCAGGGTTAGCTTTACCTTTCGCGGCTTTCATCACTTGACCAACAAGACCGTTAAAGGCTTTCTCTTTACCAGATTTATACTCTTCAACCATTTTCTCGTTCGCAGCAAGCACGTCTTTAATAATCGCTTCAATTGCGCCTGTATCAGTTTCCTGTTTCAAGCCTTTTTCAGCAATAATCTCGTCCGCAGTTTTGCTTTCTTCCCACATAAAGCCGAACACTTGTTTTGCAATCTTACCGTTAATCGTGTTGTCCACAATACGTGCAATCATGCCACCCAATTTCTCAGCAGATACAGGAGAATCAGCCAATTCTAAGCCTGCTTTGTTCAGCGCCCCTGAGAATTCACCCATCACCCAGTTTGCAGCAATCTTACCTTGTGCAGCACCGCCCGCAGCCTTAACAACTTCTTCATAAAACTCTGACATTTCACGAGTCAATGTCAGAACGTGAGCATCGTACTCAGTCACACCAAAGTCCGCTACAAAACGCGCACGACGTGCAGCAGGAAGCTCAGGCATAGTCGCTTTAATCGCTTCGATTTGCTCATCTGCAATGATCACAGGCAACAAGTCTGGATCTGGGAAGTAGCGGTAATCGTTCGCTTCTTCTTTCGAACGCATAGAACGCGTTTCCATCTTCACAGGGTCGAACAAACGCGTTTCTTGGTCGATGGTGCCATCCCATTCCAAGATTTCCATTTGACGTTCAATTTCAACATTGATCGCTTGTTCAATGAAACGGAATGAGTTTAAGTTTTTCAATTCACAACGTGTACCGAATGGTTGACCTGGACGACGCAGTGATACGTTACAGTCGGCACGGAATGAACCTTCCGCCATGTTACCATCAGAAATACCTAACCAACGCACAAGTGTGTGAATCGCTTTAATGTAAGCAACTGCTTCTTCAACCGAACGCATATCGGGTTCAGATACAATCTCAAGAAGTGGTGTCCCTGCACGGTTTAAGTCGATGCCTGACATCCCTTCAAATTGGTCATGGATCGATTTACCTGCATCTTCCTCAAGGTGCGCACGTGTCACGCCAATGCGTTTTACTGTGCCATCTTCAAGTT
Organism: Acinetobacter sp. 24-47-62; assembly: GCF_056779765.1. NCBI lineage: Bacteria > Pseudomonadati > Pseudomonadota > Gammaproteobacteria > Moraxellales > Moraxellaceae > Acinetobacter > Acinetobacter sp. 24-47-62. The sequence goes on along the minus strand of NZ_JBWYIN010000011.1, from coordinate 56,466 downwards.
GGATGTCGATATGACCCAAGCCCACAATCGGGTTGTCCATTTGGCTGATTTGGTAGCCTTTTGGAGAGTCAGGGTAGAAATAGTTTTTACGTGCAAATACAGACGCTTGGTCGATATACGCATCAATACCCAAACCAAAGCGAATGGCAAGATCAACCACTTCTTTGTTCAATACAGGCAGTACGCCCGGCATTGCCAAATCAACAAGGCTCGCTTGTGTATTTGGGTCTTGACCAAATTCAGTTGAAGAACCTGAGAAGATTTTAGATTTAGTCGCAAGTTGAGTGTGAATCTCAATACCAATAACGACTTCCCAACCATCAATCAAATTTGACTTAGGTTTTGCATTATTCTTCGCCATTATGCATTCTCCTCAGCAATTACAGCGCGTTTGGTGTGCCAATCAGTTGCTTGTTGGTATTGGTGCACCACAGACAACAATTGAGATTCTGACCAGTAGTTACCAATCAACTGTAAGCCAACAGGTAAATTATTTTGATCAAAACCAACAGGCGCGTTAATCGCAGGAAGACCTGCAAGGTTGACCGCGATGGTATAGATATCGCCCAAGTACATTTCAACTGGAGAAAGGTTTGCACCAATCTTATAGGCCGTTGTTGGTGCAGATGGCGCAGCAATCACGTCAACAGACTCGAATGCTTTTAAGAAATCTTGTTGGATTAAACGACGTACTTTTTGTGCTTTGACATAGTAGGCATCGTAATAACCTGCAGACAGCGCATAAGTACCAATCAAGATACGGCGTTGAACTTCAGCACCAAAACCTTCAGAACGAGAACGTTTGTACAAGTCCATGATGTCTTTTGGATCTTCACAGCGGTAGCCATAACGTACGCCGTCAAAACGTGACAGGTTAGACGATGCTTCAGCAGGGGCAATCAGGTAATAGGTTGGAACATAAGCTTCAGTCATGTTGAGGTCAATTTCAACAAGCGTTGCGCCCATCTCTTCCAATTTTTTTAGAGATTCTTCAACACGTGCTTTAACGTCAGCAGCCAAACCTTCAACATTAAAGTACTGTTTAGGAATACCAATGCGTAATCCTTTTACAGACGTGCCGTTCAAGTTTGCAACGTAGTCATCAGCATCTTTTTGTACAGAGGTTGAATCTTTTGCGTCATGTCCTGCCATCACGTTCATAAGGTACGCACAGTCTTCTGCTGAACGTGCCATTGGGCCACCTTGGTCAAGTGATGATGCATAGGCAATCATACCGAAACGTGATACACGACCATAGGTTGGTTTTAAGCCTGTAAGGCCACAGAACGATGCAGGTTGACGGATTGAACCACCTGTATCTGTACCAGTCGCAAACGGTGCAAGGTCAGCTGCAACTGCGGCAGCAGAACCACCTGATGACCCGCCTGGGACACGATCTAAAGCCCAAGGGTTCGCCGTTGCACCGAAGTAAGATGATTCTGATGTAGAACCCATGGCAAATTCGTCCATGTTCACTTTACCTAAAGTCACTAGGCCCGCAGCTTTACTTTTCGCTACAACGGTTGCGTCGTACGGAGAGATAAAGTTGTCTAGCATTTTAGAACCAGCCGTGGTTTTAATGCCTTGCGTACAGAAAATATCTTTATGTGCAATAGGTAAACCAGTCAAAGTGGTCGCTGTACCTGCTTTGATCGCTGCATCAGCTGCATCAGCTTGAGCCAATGCTTGTTCAGCAGTCACAGTGACATAAGATTTGACTTGCGCATCAATTTTTTCAATACGGTTTAAATAATGTTGCGTCAATTCACGTGAAGAGAATTTAGCGGTTGCTAAACCATCGATAAGTTCACGAACCGATAAGCGATGTAAATCTGTCATGAGAAAAATTCTTAACTAAAATTTAAATAGGGCAAAACTGAACAATTATTCAATTACACGTGGAACAAGATACAAACCGTCTTGTACAGCTGGTGCAACGGCTTGATAGTCATCACGATGGTTTTGTTCAGACACAGCGTCTTCACGTAATGGCTGCGGATGGTCAAATGGACTCTTTAGTGGCTCAACACCTTCGGTATCAATGCCTTTCAAGGTTTCCATCATTCCTAAAATTTTATTCAAACTTTGAGCATATTCAGCAGATTGAGTGTCATCCAAAGACAAGCGTGCTAAGTGTGCAATGCTTGAAACGGTTTGTGCATTTAAATCTGCAGATTGCTGAGCATCTGATGCTGACATGCTGTCTCACCTAATCAGTAATAAAAATATTCAAAATATCATGCGTTATAATAAGCGATTGACTTGTCCAAAGCATCACATTTAGTTAAAGTTGCCATCTTACGTCTATATAACGTTGAACTGAGAACGACCCGTGATTCTAAAACGACTAATTGGCTTGTTTTCGCCAGATCTAGCCATAGATTTAGGCACCGCTAATACACTAATTTATGCGCCAGGACGGGGCATTATATTAAATGAACCGACTGTTGTGGCAATTCGTCACAGTGGTTCACAAAAAATAGTTGCCGCTGTTGGCTTGGATGCTAAGCAAATGCTTGGTCGTACCCCTGCGAATATTTCTGCAATTCGTCCAATGAAAGATGGCGTGATTGCGGATTTCGAAGTCACTGAGACCATGTTAAACCAATTTATTGGTAAAGTGCATGAAAAGCGTCTTTTCCCACCAGCGCCACGTGTTGTGGTGTGTGTGCCATGTAAATCAACTTTGGTTGAACGTCGTGCGATTCGTGAGGCTGTATTCAATGCAGGCGCACGTGATGTACGTTTAATCGAAGAGCCAATGGCAGCAGCGATTGGTGCAGGCATGCCAGTTGAGCAAGCATGTGGTTCGATGGTCGTAGACGTAGGTGGTGGTACAACTGAAATTGCAATCATTTCATTGCAAGGTTGTGTCTATGCAGACTCATTACGCATTGGTGGTGATGTTTTTGACGAACAAATTATTCATTATGTTCGTAAAGCACACGGTTGCGTCATTGGTGAAACGACAGCTGAAACCATCAAAAAAGAAGTGGGTATGGCACTTCCAGATGAAGATGGCAAAGTGCTAGAAATCGAAGTTCGAGGTCGTAACTTGGCGGAAGGTGTTCCGCGCGCAATTACGGTGACTTCTGATGAAATTACTCAAGCAATCACTGATCCATTGCAAAGCATTGTCTCTGCAGTGAAATCTGCGCTTGAACAAACACCTCCTGAGTTGTCATCAGATATCGCGGAGCGCGGTATTGTGTTGACTGGTGGTGGTGCGTTATTACGTAACTTAGACAAGTTATTGTCACAAGAAACAGGTTTGCCAGTAGTAGTTGCTGAAGATCCGCTTTCTTGCGTAACACGTGGTGGTGGTAAAGTCTTAGAACTCTTTGATAACCCGAACCATGACATGCTGTTTGTTGGTTAATTTTCTGTAATTTAATTTAAGGACGAGGCGGTGCAACCGAATCTGTTTTCAAGACAACCGCCATCTTTTCGCTCTTTCATCATTGCAGTCATCGTGTGTTTGTTCGTGTTAATGTTTAATTGGCGTGCTCCACACTTGATTCAACCAGCAAGAGATGTCTTGTACGCGGCATACAATCCCATTTATGCCATTGCAAGTTATCCCGTTTTATCGAAAGAATGGCTCAGTCAACAAACCAAGTCTGAAGCGCAATTGCGTCGTGAGAATACTGCGATGCAGGCAGAGCTGCTTCAGGCTCAGGTTCGTCTTCAAAAACTCTCAGAACTCTCCGCTGAAAATACGCGCTTACGTGGATTATTGGATACGCCTTTGATCATTGACGGTCGTATGGAAATCTCTGAGGTGATTGGAACAGATGCTGATCCGTTACGTCATATCATTATCATTAACCGAGGTGCTGCGAGCCAACTGCGTGTCGGGCAAACGGTGTTGGATGATAACGGTATCATGGGGCAGATCATCAATGTTTATCCGCACAGTAGCCGTGTCATGTTATTGTCTGATAAAGAACACTCCTTATCTGTACGTCTTGAAAACTCTGGCATGCGTGCCATTGTGTCAGGCACTGGTGATTTAGGTCGTCTGAAAATGGAATATGTACCGACCAGCGCTAACGTCAAAGTCGGGGACAAGGTGTATAGTTCAGGTTTAGGACAACATTTTCCTGCGGGTTATTTGGTCGGAACAGTGTCCAAAGTTAAGCGTGAAAATACCGGTGAGTTTGCGCAGATAGACGTGAAACCTGCAGCTCAGTTGGCAGGTGGACACCATGTAGTGGTACTGTTCTCAGACTCATTAGCCATGGAGCAACCTCATGCTCAGCGCTAAAAAAATATCATCAGTTAAAACACGTGATCCTCTATGGATCATCGTGCTTTCAATCATTATTGGTTCAGTCTTGGTGGTGTATCCTCTGTCTTATTCATTGGCAGGATGGCGACCGCTGATCATGCTGATGATTACGATGTATTGGATCTTGCTTCAACCGACATGGTGTGGCGTTTGGTTTGCTTTTGCAGTCGGGTTATTTACCGATTTACTGCTTGATGCACCCCTTGGTTTACATGCGTTAAGCTTCGTTTTACTAACATTCGCCATCCGTTGGTTTGTGCGTGAACGCCGTTTAATGACGTTTGGAAATACTTGGGCAATCGCTAGTGTTGCTATATTGGCACATTTGATTTATGTCCTTTTTGCACAAATTATTTCCGATATGCAATTTTCGATAACTCGTCATTGGCAGCCACTAATGAGTAGTATTTTAACTTGGCCCATCTTGTATTATTTGCTTCGAAAATGGCGAATTTAATCCTGGCGTCGAGCTCGCCTCGGCGTAAAGAATTGCTTGCACAGCTGGGACTTAAATTTGATATTTTTAGTCCAGAAATCGATGAGTCTGTACGTGATGGTGAGCAAGCGCATGATTATGTTCGACGTTTAGCAGAACAAAAAGCTCAGGTTGTTTTAGCGCGATTTCCAGATGCGGTGGTCATTGCTGCAGATACAAGCCTCAGTTTAGATGGACAAATTATTGGCAAACCTGACTCGAAGCAACATGCGTTTGAAATTTGGCAATCCTTGTCAGGACGTCAGCATGAAGTCCTCAGTGGCGTTTGTGTGTCTTCACAACATAAAACAATAAGTACAGTAGTGAGCACAAAGGTTGATTTTCAATCACTCAGTCATCATGATATGGAAGAATATTGGTCAACTGGGGAACCTGTAGGAAAAGCAGGGGCTTACGCAATACAAGGAATCGCCGCAAAGTTCGTTCCTCGTATTGAAGGTAGCTACACCAATGTGGTGGGTTTGCCTTTACATGAAACATCACAGTTACTGAATCAAATATTGAAAAGTGGTTAAGGCACTAAATTAACCTTTTAAAAAATTTTTATAATGTTTTGAGTGTTTTTTATGTCTGACGAGTTGTTGATTAACGTCACCCCAATGGAGTGTCGGGTGGCGTTAGTTGAAAATGGGACGGTCAACGAACTATTTGTTGAACGCAACGCTAAACGTGGTTTAGTCGGGAATATTTATAAAGCCAAAGTTGTACGTGTATTGCCTGGTATGCAAGCGGCATTTGTAGACATTGGCTTATCTCGTACTGCTTTTTTACATATCAATGACATGATTTGGCCTCGTAATCAACCGACGCCAAATGTCTTTGATCTTCTGCAACCAGGTCAGATTCTGACAGTGCAGGTCATGAAAGATATGTTAGGCACGAAAGGTGCGCGTTTAAGTACTGATCTTTCCATTCCTTCTCGCTATTTGGTGATGATGCCTTATGGACATCATACTGGCGTGTCTCAGCGAATCGAATCAGAAGAAGAGCGTGATCGTTTACGTTCGATCATTGAGCGTATTCAAGCTGAACATAAGTTACCCGGTTCTGTCATTGTACGAACTGCAGCAGAGGGGATCGAAGAGGCCGCTATTGCGCAAGATATGGCGTATTTGGCAAAACTTTGGGAATTTATTCAGCGCAAACAAAAAAGTGTCGTGGTGCCATCACTTATCTTTGAAGAGCTACCACTTCCTCAACGTATCATCCGTGATCTGGCAAATGAAGATACGGTAAAAATTCAAGTCGATTCAAGAGAAGTGTTTGGCAAGCTACAAGAGTTCGTGGCTGAGTTTGTACCAAATATGGTTGATCGTCTGAAACATTATCCTGGTGAGTGTCCGATATTCGACTTATACAATGTTGAAACAGATATTCAAAAAGCACTGCAAACACGTGTTGCTTTAAAGTCTGGTGGTTATCTCATGATTGATCAGACGGAGGCCATGACCACTATTGACGTCAATACAGGCTCATATGTAGGTGGACGCTCTCTTGAGGACACCGTCTTTAAGACCAACATGGAAGCTACACAAGTCATTGTGCGTCAACTCAGACTGCGCAACTTAGGTGGAATTATCATTATTGACTTTATTGATATGCAAGAGGCCTCACACCGTGATGAAGTGCTTAAGCAATTTGAAAAAGTCTTAGAACGTGACCATGCAAAAACTAAAATCACTCAAGTGTCTGAGCTTGGCTTGGTAGAAATGACGCGTAAACGGACGCGTGAATCACTTGAACATTTGTTATGTGAGTCTTGTCCAACGTGTCAGGGACGTGGTTATGTGAAAAGTGCCGAGACTGTTTGTTACGAAATCTTTCGAGAGATATTAAGATATGCTCGAGATTTTGAGTCTCAGACTGACTTTACTGTCGTTGCGCATCCATCGGTTGTGGATCGATTATTAACCGTAGAAGCTGCGGCCGTCTCTGATTTAGAGCATTTTGTGAAACGTGTCATTAAGTTCCAAGTCGAAAATTTATACACGCAAGAGCAATACGATATCATTTTGAATTGAAATTGTAACAGAATATCGTTAAACACTTGTTACAACTGAGATTTTACATTCGATCCCGATTTCTCAATACTTAAGAAATCAAATCGAATAGCCAAAGACAGCGATGTTGTCTTAGCAAAGTGAGGTCAAAGTGGGTATGAATTTAACGGAACAATTAGCGGGTAGCCATCGTCAAATTGTGGATTCAAACAAAAGCGCTTGCTTGATGCTCAACGATCAAGGTCAAGAAGTTCGAGTTACACAAGCGATGGTCGTTTCGCTCTGTCAGCAATTAATCAAGCAGTGTCGTAATATTAAAAATTAAGGGGCCTTTTTAAAGCCCCTTAATTTTTTTGTGAATATCGAAATATACAGCCTTAAGCTGGTTTTTCATTTGCAACTTCTATATCCGTTACTACTTGTTTCTTCACTGCACTACGCTTAGTGGTCTTTTTCATAATCTGCGGTTTTTCATCTTCAGGTAAACCCACAATTTTTTCAAATCGTTGAATCTCATCTTCTAAATGGGTCAATAAATTTTGCATCTTAGGCAAAGCATTTCGACATGCGGTTAAACCGACTTCTAATTTATCCATATAACTGGTCATTGTAATATTCAATGCTTGACCATCAAGTACGATAGAAGCAGGGTAGAGTGCGTCCAAACGTGCACCATTCCAATATAGCGGCTCTTTAGGCCCTGGTACGTTAGAAATAACGAGGTTAAATGCCTGACGTTTAGGTGCTAAACCAGAGATGATATTTAAACCTGCAGGACCATATACGAAGGCACTATAGTTGAGAATCTGATCTGAAGTCATGCGTTTGAATTTTTGTTTCGCATTCATTACGCTACGACGAATAAGATCGAGTCGTTCTAATGGATCGGCTTTATGTGTCGCTAAGTTGGCCAGAATCATCGTTATACGATTTGACATATCTGAATCATCAGTACGAACGGAGACAGGAACCATAGCGATTAATGGTTTCTCAGGTAAAGCACTTTGACTGATTAAGTATTCACGCAAAGCACCAGAGCAAATCGCGAGAACAATATCGTTAATGGTCACACCCAGTGATTTTGAAATATGGTTGAGGCGCTTAAACTCATATGACTGAGCAGCGAAACGACGCGATGAGCTGACTTTTTGATTCAGAATACTACTTGGGGCTTGGAAACTAGATACATAGTCCGGATTACGTCCCATATCCTTAAAGACAGTTTCAGACAGCACTTTGAATACACCCGGTGTAGACTGCACTTGACCTTTCAAATTAGACAATATTTGTTTTGCACGGCTTACTTTAGGTGTTTTAAGTCGCTTAGCACGCGGACCTTCGAGACACCATGGCGGAACGATACTTCTTGCATTTGGATCATGAGAGAGTGATTTTTCAATTAAACGCATGCCTGCAATACCATCGACCATCCCATGATGTATTTTGAAATACATGGCGAAACGATTGCCTTCAATGCCCTCAATGATATGACACATCCATAATGGCTTAGCTCGATCAATTAATGAACTGTGCTCTTGGGAAATGTAGGTGAGTAGCTCACGAATACGACCAGGATGTGGTAGAGCAATATGTCTGAAGTGATGATCAAGATCGAATTCAGTGTCTGTGTCCCAAAACAGTCCGTTTAATTTATTATTAAACGGTGGAATTGGAATAGATTTTGAGTTGCGAATATCTGCCACTAAATCTTGAATAAAGGTTGGTGGCGCATCTTCTGGAATTTCAAATAAAAATAATCCGCCAACATGCATGGGCTGTTGTCTTTTTTCCAAAGATAAGAAAATAAAATCAAGCGGGTGTAATGGGCGCATAGTCTAGGTTTGCCTCACTGCAAATTTCTAAAATTGTTTTTTAGAATTATCAATCCAAGAGATCAGTATAGACGTATTTGTTGGAGGGGGCATAAATTTTTTTAATGAATGGTCAGTACAAAAAAGCCACTTTAAATCAGTGGCTTAAAACTTTGTGAGACAGTTTTTACTTTTTTAAATTACCTGAATGTAAACCACATTCTTTATGCGTTGCTTCTTCCCACCACCAACGACCTTCACGCTCGTGCTGATTTGGAAGTACTGGACGCGTGCATGGTTCACATCCAATTGAAATAAAACCTTTTTCATGCAATGGATTATATGGAATTTCCATCATGCGAATATAATTCCAAACGTCAGCACTCGTCCAATTCGCCAAAGGGTTGTATTTAATGAGTTGTTTACCTTCACCTGAAAAACCTAGATCAGCTTGAATCACTGGAATTTCAGTACGTGTACCCGGACTTTGATCTTTACGTTGACCCGTGATCCATCCATCAAGTGTTGCTAACTTTTTACGAAGAGGTTGAACCTTACGGATACCACAACACTCTTTATGATCATCTTGATAAAAGCTAAACAGTCCTTTTTCGTTGACCAGATTCTGAACAGCTTCAGCTTCCGGGAAACATATTTCAATGTTGATATTATAGTGCTTACGAACAGTCTCAATAAATTGATAAGTTTCTGAATGCAAGCGACCTGTATCTAGACTAAACACGCGAAAAGGTTTACCTAAATTTGCAGCCATATCAATCAATACAACATCTTCAGCACCTGAAAATGAAATGGCAATTTCACCTGTTTGATTTAAAGCTAAGGCTATAATTTCCGAAGGGGATTTATCTTCATACTCTGATGCAAGTGCATCAATTAAATCTATGCTTGGAATGGTAGTCATGAGAATCCTGGCGATATAGGCTTGGAAACAACAAGTCCTATATTAAAATATTTGATGTATATTTTAGTTGAATTCAGAGATTTATCTTATGAAATAAAAATAAATACTTATGAATAAAATAGATTTAAAAAATTACATCGATATTCAACAATCTTCGGCTATGATATTGCAAATTTTATTAATGCTGAGGGCAGTATCATGGAAATCGTTTGTCTAGATCTTGAAGGCGTTTTGGTTCCTGAAATTTGGATTAATTTTGCAAAAAAAACAGGAATTAAAGAGCTTGAAGCAACAACTCGAGATATTCCAGACTACGATGTGCTCATGACTCAGCGTTTAAATATTCTTAAACAGCATGGTTTAGGTTTAAATGACATTCAAGCTGTTATTGCAGATATGGGACCGTTTGAAGGTGCTAAGGAGTTTGTCGAGTGGGTACGTACTCATTTCCAACTCATCATTTTATCAGACACATTCTATGAATTTGCTCATCCATTGATGAAGCAGTTAGGTTGGCCTACGATTTTCTGTCACAAATTAGAAACTGACGAAAATGGTATGATTACAAATTATAAACTACGTCAACCTGATCAAAAACGTAAAGCAGTGCAAGCTTTACACGGTTTAAATTTCCGTGTAATTGCTGCAGGCGACTCGTATAACGATACTACGATGCTCGGTGAAGCAGATCAAGGTTTCTTATTTGATGCGCCGGATAATGTAATTGCAGAATTCCCACAATTTCCTGCGATTAATGGTTATGCTGCATTGAAAGAAGCGATCCGCAACGCTTCTGTACGTGATATTCCAGCCTAAGTTATTACTTTGAAAAAAGGACGCTTTAGCGTCCTTTTTTTATAACAATTGTTAGAATCGATACCCGATTTTCATGCCATAACCTAATGCATAATTGTTGCTGAATTCTCCAACATTTATTCCACCCGTTTGAGCAGTTGCATCGCCTAACCAGAAATATTTAACACCAGCTTGAATAAAGCTTTGCTGTGATGGGTTGAATTGACCACCTAAGCCTACACTCCAATAACCTTCAGTTGGACCTAAAGTGGTTACAGGGTTTCCAGCTCCAGAGTCATAGCCTACAGTTGTGGTTGCTGCCCATTGATCATTAAATTTATGTGCAACACCTAAGGTTGCAGAGTACTGATCATCGGAATACGAAATGAGGTCCTGTCCAACTAATCCAAGTAATTTAGGTGTAACCGTAAATTGATCCCAATGAACCCAACGCAGGTTAGCAAACGCCAAAGTGTTTGTTGCAATTCCAGACTGTAAATCAATATTTACAGATTGTGGAGTAACTGCTTCAGTTAGTGCAGCGATCTTATCTAATCTATTAAACTCAGGCTTTTTTAATGCATCGGCGTAAAGTGGAAGGAGCGAGGTTTCATTCGACTGAGCTTTGTGTTTAATCTCAGAGCGATAAGTGATAGATGCTTTTAATGCAATTTTTGGAATTTGATATGCAGTACCTGCAATCCAGCCGTAGGCTTCTTTTTGGTCTACATGGATGTTATAGCCATTTAAGACTTGGTATGCACTACCTTTTAGATTGATATCAGCTTCAACTGTTTGCCATACTGGACCAGCGTAAAAATTCCAATTTTCAGTGGGTTGATAGCCAATAAGTGCAGTTAAATTTTGTGTTTTAACTTCAACTGATGTACCACTTAAACTATTCCCAAATGATTGATTTTTAGCATCGTATAATGCATCTGCACCAAAAGGCTGATCGTAAATTAATCCTAAAGAAACTTGGTCAGTAATCTGTAGTTTAAGAGCAGTGTTTACAAAATAATAATCACTGCCCATATCGGTAATTTTTTCGCCTGTTAAATCCTGACCAGTGATTTTATTAATCACGGTGGAAGAACCTTTAACGGTGGGATCTAAAACAGAAATACCAGCTTCTGCATAATTACCTGATTGGAGAAATGCTGAAATTGACTGACCTGAACGATCTAATCCTGCGGCGTAAATTGAAGTTAATGGGAGCGTAGATAATAAGACAGAGTATGAAAGTACTTTAAATTTCATGATGTTCATCCATGAATGCCATATGGCGAAAAAAATTGCATGAAAAATAACATAAATAAAAAAAGAGTAAATACTCGGAAATGTTTGAAATATAATCAAATTTATGTAGCTTCAATATCAAGTTATGAGATTAAATAATTATGTCCATGTTTTTAAAAAATATTATTGAGCAAAAAAGGAATTGTAGTTTGAGTCGTTTTCTTATTTTAAATGATGATATAACAGGCAATTAATTTATACTTGTATAAAAATAAAAAAAGACCACAATCATGTGGTCTTTTTTTATTGATGAATGATTAGAATTTATAGCCGATTTTAAGACCATAAGCTAAAGCGTCATTGTCTTCAAACTTTCCTGCTGCGCTATGTGCACCTGTCTGAGCATCAGCATCACCTAACCAGAAGTATTTAACACCACCTGCAATAAACGTAGCTGGAGTAGGGCTATATTGAAGACCTAAACCTACGTTCCAATAACCTTCTGTTGGTCCAAGTGTCGTTACAGGATTGCCTGCACCTGAGTCCCATCCAACTGAAACATTACCAGCCCATTGCTCGTTAAATTTACGACCTACACCTGTTGTTACAGACCATTGATCTTTAGAATAATCAACTAGGTTAAATCCATTAGGTTTGCCTAAAGATGGTAATAGTCCACCAGCAAGCTCTGATAATTGACCAAATTTATGAGGGCGTATAGAGAAACTTGACCAGTCTACCCAACGTATGTTTGCAAATGCTACGGTGTTAGCCATAATGCCAGATTGTAAATCTAAATTTACAGATTGTGGTGTAGTGATTTTAGTTTCACCAGATGAATTAAGACCTGCCAAAGCTGAACCTGGTAATGCTCCAGAAGCCACTAGTAAAGAACCTAGAGGCGCAATGAGAGGAATACTTTCATTAACATTGACTTTATGATCAATTTCGGAACGATAAGTAATCGATGCTTTAAGCGCAATCTCAGGAATTTGATATGCTGCGCCAGCTAACCATCCAAAGGCATTGTCTTCAGGAATATCAGCATCATAACCATTAAATAAGCTATATGCTGAACCGCGAAGTTTTACGTTACCTTTAACTGTTTGATAGACTGCACCACCATAAAAGTTAAAATTTTCTGTAGGTTGGTAGCCTAAAATCAGTGATAAGTTTTGAGTATCAACTTCGACAGATGTGTTTCCAGTTATTTGAGTTCCTAAACCGATTGCAACTGGTAATCCAGTAGACGGATCTGTGATTACAGGTATACCGTTAAAGCTTCCTGTTGGATTAGCAGTCACTACTGGTAATCCATTTGTCAAAGCAGTTCCAGGTAATACACCATCGGCTGGGCTAGCGACAAAATTATTTGTTCCTGTGTATTCAGCATCTGCACCAAAAGGTTGATCATATAAAAGACCCACTGAAATATTATCAGTCGCTTGTATTTTTAATGCCGCGGTAGGGAAGTAGTAATCACCAGCCATATCTCCAGTATGATTACCCGATAAATCTTTACCAGAGACAGATGGATCTAAAATTGAGATACCTGCTTCAAAGTAATTTCCTGGTTGAAGGAATGATGAAATAGATTGTCCAGAACGATCTAATGCAGCAGCAAAAGTGCCTGATGATGCTAAACCGAATAATACAGCAGCTGATAATTTTGTTAATTTCACTTGAATTTTCCCTGATCTTCTTCAATGAATTATTTTGTATTTTCCAATTGAATTGAGGATTAGTTATCTTAAACTGATCCTAAATCATATATTCACAAAATAACACATTAAGAATCAGAGTAAATACTCTAAGGAAATAAATTTATAATTGAATTTTAATTCTGATAAAAATAATAGGAATTTTATTTTTATATAAATTATTGAATTTATGAATTATTTAATTTTGAGTCATACTATCTTATCGTTAATTTATAAATGAACTATACAGTCAGTCAACGGTCAGTCAACGGTATTCATGATTAAATAAAAAAGAGCACTAAAGTGCTCTTTTGAAAAATAAATGGCATTTAGAAACGATAACCCATTTTTAAACCATATGCCCAAGCATTATTATCTTCAAAATTACCGACATATTTGCCAACAGAACGAGCTTCAGCATCTCCTAACCAAAAATATTTGACGCCTCCACCGATAAAAGTTGCTGGAGTAGGACTAAACTGTGCACTTAATCCGACATTCCAATAACCTTCAGTTGGACCAAGTGCAGTTACAGGATTACCAGCACCTGAATCCCAACCGGCAGAAATAGCACCACCCCATTTTTCATTAATTTTTCGCCCAACACCAACTGTGGCAGACCATTGATCTTTATCATAATCGATAATATTTTGTCGTTGGCCTGATAATAATTGGGTAATACTTCCAAATTTATCAATATCTATACCATAGCCACCCCATTCGACCCATCGTACATTTGCAAAAGCAACTGTATTGGCCATAATGCCAGTTTGGAAATCTAAATTAACGGATTGAGGTGTGGAGATTTTAGTTTTTTCTGAATCAGAATTAAGTAGTTTGTTTCGTAAACTATTTGCTGCTAATGCTTGAGCTTTATCTTCTGCAGAAATAGGCAGAGAACTTACCACTTGCTCAAATGTTACTGTGCCGTTTGCTAATGCTACTAGTCCATCAATTGTTGCAACTTGATTGTTAATTACACCAACGACTAAATTTGAATTTTCAGTAGTGTCAAGCTCATGATCAATTTCAGATCTATAAGTCAAAGACACTTTTAATGCAATTTCTGGTATTTGAAAAGCTGCTCCTGCTAACCAACCGTAGCCTTCATCACGTTTAAAAGTTGAATTATAACCAATACTAGACAGTGTTAAGTTGCCTCTCACATCTTGATATACACCGCCTGCATAAAAGTTCCATTGTTCATTAGGTTGAAAGCCGAAAAGAGCAGTAATATTATTTGAATTAACTTTTACATTAGTGCCTGCAAGTGGCCGATTACCTAAGGCTCCATCATCAGGAATCATACCATCTGTATAAGTTGCAGATGCCCCAAATGGCTGATCATATAGAATACCGAAAGAGAAATTTTCGTTAAGTTGTAATTTCAAAGCTGCGCTTGGAAAATAATAATCATCACCCATATCACTAATTGGACCCAATTGATTTTTTCCAGATACATCAGGGTCAATAATGGAGATACCAGCTTCAAAGTAATTATTTGGTTGTAAAAATGCTCCTATCGATTGACCTGAGCGATCCATAGCGGCTGCATGAGCCCCAGAAATCGGTAATAAAGCAAATAATACAGATGCACTGATGGTTTTTAATTTCATGTTATCTATCCTTAGATAATTTGAATTTTTAATTTAATAGAATTTTTTTAGTTATTTCCTTAAGAGCTGATAAATAAACGATTTATGCTAAAATGTTTATTTTTTACTCTACAAACAACATATCATAAAGGTAATGAGATGCAACAAAAATTTGACTGAAATGACATTATTTTTTTTATTTTGGGTCAATTTGTTGATAAGTGTATTAATCTTAGAAAATGGTGCGCCCTGCGGGACTCGAACCCACGCCGGTCACTTAGGAGGCAACTGCTCTATCCAGTTAAGCTAAGGACGCATACAAATCTGATCAAATAAATTTTTGAAAAAAAGTTATTGCTTAGCAATAACTTTTTTAGTGTGTCTTACTATTTTCGGTAAAGTAATTTAAACAATACCAACATCAGGATAATCCAGATCGGAATCATGATCACAGCACCGCTTAAGCCCTGAGTCCACATGATGTAAAGCACGACAAGAATAAACCCAAGAACTAAATAGTTACTCGCTGGTGACCATAAAGCAGGAAATTTAGAAGTGGTATTCGACTGTTTCATCGCTTGCTTAAATTTCAAGTGAGTCAAAGCAATCATCGCCCAGTTAAGTACTAGAGCACCAACGACAATATAAATTAAATTACTTAAAGCATCTTCAGGTGCGAAATAGTTTAATAAAACACACCCGAAAATTAACACTGCTGACAACAATACCGCAGGAACAGGTACACCTTGTTTATTGGTTTTTTCAAAAATTTTAGGGGCATTCCCTTGTTTTGCTAAACCAAAAAGCATACGGCTATTTGCGTACATTCCACTGTTATATACCGATAGCGCAGCAGTCAAAATAATAAAGTTGAGCAGGTGAGCAGCCCAATCAATACCCAGTTGACTGAAGATCATTACGAATGGACTTTTATCTAGACCACCAAGTTGCAGTTGATTCCATGGAACTAAAGAAAGAAGAATTGTAAGCGATCCAACATAGAAAATCAGAATACGGAAAACAACTTGATTAATTGCCTTAGGAATCGTTTTCTCTGGATTTTCAGCCTCAGCTGCCGCCATACCAATCAGTTCAATACCACCAAAGGCGAACATCAGGAATGCCAGCATGAAGAATAAACCTTCGAATCCATGAGGGAAGAAACCACCGTGAGTCCAAAGATTACTGAATGATGCAGTAGAGTCAGATCCTGCTGTAAACAACAAGAATAGACCGAAGATAATCATCGACACGACAGCTGCTACTTTAATAATAGACAGCCAAAACTCTGATTCTCCATAAAATTTAACATTACAGAGGTTAACTAAGGTAATGATAATAAAGAAGAAAAGAACTGATGACCAAGCAGGAATGTGAGGCCACCAATAGTTAATATATTTTGCAACAGCTGTTAATTCGGTCATCGCGACCAAAATATAAAGAATCCAATAGTTCCAACCTGCTAGGAATCCAGGAAACTTACCCCAATATTTATTTGCAAAATGACTAAATGATCCTGCAACAGGTTCATGAACAATCATTTCGCCTAATTGGCGCATAATTAAAAAAGCGATTAAACCACCAATTGCATAA
Organism: Acinetobacter sp. 24-47-62; assembly: GCF_056779765.1. NCBI lineage: Bacteria > Pseudomonadati > Pseudomonadota > Gammaproteobacteria > Moraxellales > Moraxellaceae > Acinetobacter > Acinetobacter sp. 24-47-62. Next base: position 40,024 of record NZ_JBWYIN010000011.1, on the reverse strand, counting down.
CCCAAAATAATAGATGGGCCGGCAGATTGGATCACGTGTGCGGAACCTAAAAATAAGCCTGTACCAATTGCACCACCCATAGCGATTAATTGGATATGACGATTCTTTAAGCCACGCTGAAGTTGTGAAGACTTGTTATTCAAAGTATTCAGCCCGACGATTGAAATAAGTTACAAGATTGTAATAGATCAAATTGCATTAGCCTAGTACGTCAGCGTTCATGAATATTTTTTATGATTTAAATAAAATAAAATTATTATAGAAAAATGATTTAATTATTTTTTAATCAATCATTTAATTTTATTAGAATTTGTTTTTGTGAGAGTGAATTAAATTTAATCTATCGTAATTGATGGAAATTCATACCATAGTGTTAAGTGCTCATGTTCACATAAAAAATCATTTATACTGTGTTGAACTAAAAATCACGATTGATAACAAATATTAAAAGAGAAGGAATGAGCTATGAGTTCAACACCACAAATTAAAATTCCAGCCACTTATATGCGTGGAGGAACGAGTAAAGGTGTTTTCTTTAACTTAAATGATTTACCTAAAGAAGCTCAAGTTCCAGGTAAAGCAAGAGATCAGATCTTATTACGTGTGATAGGAAGCCCTGATCCTTATGGCAAACAAATCGATGGAATGGGTGGTGCTTCATCTAGTACCAGTAAGACAGTCATTCTCTCTAAAAGCGCTCAATCTGATCATGATGTAGATTATCTTTTTGGACAGGTTGCGATTGATCGACCATTTGTCGATTGGAGTGGCAACTGTGGCAATCTTACGGCAGCAGTAGGCTCATTTGCGATTTCAAATGGTCTCGTGAGTGCAGAAAAGATTCCAGAGAATGGGATTTGTACGGTAAAGATTTGGCAGGTCAATATCCAGAAAACGATTATCGCGCATGTCCCAATTACAAATGGTCATGTTCAGGAAACAGGTGATTTCGAGCTTGATGGGGTAACATTTCCAGCTGCAGAGGTGCAAATAGAATTTTTAGATCCCGCAGATGATGGAGAGGATGGGGCTACCATGTTTCCCACAGGAAATGTGGTTGATGAGCTGGAAGTCCCAGATATTGGTCGCTTTCAGGTGACGCTGATTAATGCGGGTATTCCAACTATTTTTATGTGTGCTTCAGACTTAGGGTATGAAGGAACTGAACTTCAGGATCATATCAATAATGATGTCGAGGCCTTGGCCAAGTTTGAAAAAATTCGTGCTTATGGTGCTGTAAAGATGGGTATTATTCAGCATATTGATGAAGCGGTTCAACGTCAGCATACACCTAAAATTGCATTTGTATCTGCGCCTAAAAATTACATCTCATCTAGCGGAAAAGCAGTACACGCTGATGAGATCGACTTGACGGTTCGTGCTTTATCTATGGGTAAACTGCACCATGCCATGATGGGAACCGCAGCTGTAGCGATTGGAACCGCCGCTGCAATTCCTGGAACATTAGTCAATTTAGCCTCAGGTGGTGGTGAAAAAAAATCAGTCAGATTTGGGCATCCTTCTGGGACACTCAGAGTGGGCGCTGAAGCGGAGAAAATTAATGACCAATGGACTGTAAAAAAGGCCATTATGAGTCGCAGTGCTCGAGTACTCATGGAAGGATGGGTGCGAATTCCTGGCGATACGTTTTAATATGAAAAAACCACTTTCGAGTGGTTTTTTTACGCGCATAAAATATGTGATAAGTATACTAAATTAGCCTGAAAGCATTACTAACAGTACGATTCACTCATAAATAATTGAGACTATGACAATTTTGACATGTTATATTAAGGAAATAAGTCAACGTGATTATATTCACCGAATTCATAAAATTAAGTTGCTGAATAGCCTTCGCTCCACGAATAATTAAAATGAGAAAGACCAATGAAGAAGGATAATAATTTTGAGCAGGATACGCCCAAGATTGATCAAGAGTTTCTAAACCAAATTCATGCTACAAATAAATTAGATTTGGTATCTGTGATTGCCAAAATCCCTGTGCCTGTGGCGCTAGTTCAGCATGATGGTGTATTTATTAGTGCAAATCAATTATTTGCTGATATCTATGAGAGTGATGCACTCTATTTACTCGGAAAGAAATTAGGTTTCGTATCAACGACGGTTTACCAATTATTTCAAGATGCGCTGCAATTGTTTCGACATGATTCACGCTTATACAAAATTGAAAATGAGTTCTATTCAAAAGGGCATTTTTTTCAAATTTATTTTAGTGCTTTAAGAGATAAATCAACCTCTTTGGATTGCGTGTTGATCGTATGTGCAGATATAACAAAATTGAAAAGACGTGAACGTGTCTTGATCCAAAATAATAAAAGGTTGTTTGAAGAGCTATATTTGGATCCTGTGACTGGGATGAACAATAAGCTGGCATTTGAACAGTTTTTAAAAGATCGCTTCCTTATTCAAGATCGGAAAAATTATTCTTTTATCAAGTTTGAAGTCGAAAATTTTAAAAAGTTTAATCAGCTCAATAGTTATACCATTGGCGATGAAATTTTGAGTCGTATTGGATCTCTGATTAAAGAGGAGTTGAATCAAGATTTAGCAGAAGTCTATCGTTTGAATTCTGCAAGTTTTATCTTGGTGATTCAAGAATCGACTCCTTGGAAAATTCTCACCATTGCTGAACGCCTAAAACAAACATTGGTCCGTGAAAAAATTTATTTCGATCCTCAAGAGGATGAGGTACTCACGTGTGCGATTGGGATTTTTCATCCTAATTGCCAGAAAATGTACTCAGAAAAGCAAATATTAGAAACCTTAGATCGGGCTGTTGACATTGCACATGTATTGGGTCGAAACTCGATTCATGTGTTAGATGAATAGTCACTCTTCATTTAAACCTATCACTAAATAAAACAAATCAGCATTGTGTTTTGTAGCAATCACAATTGGTTGTAGAATAAGGACAATTTTATATATACCGACATGAAACGGTATAACTTGAGGTTCAAAGACGGCAGTGACAGTACATATCTCTGTGAATAGTGAAGTATTACAACGTGCTCAGCAGCAAATCCAACAGGATCTGAAAATTGCCCTAGATGCATTTTTCATTCCAGAGCCTTTGAAAAGTGCTGTAAATCATGCAGTCATGTTAGGTGGAAAACGGGTTCGTCCAGCTTTAGCGTATGCAACAGCAGAATTAAGTGAAGATCATAAAAATTTTGCTGCTGTGCGACGTGCAGCAGTCGCAGTCGAGTTAATTCATTGCTATTCACTTGCTCATGATGACTTACCATGTATGGATAATGATTTATTGCGTCGTGGTCAACCAACGTGCCATGTTGCATATGGTGAAGATACAGCACTACTTGCGGGAGATATCTTGCAGTCGATGGCATTTGAGGTTTTAGGAAGTCGCCTTTTTGATACACAAGTCACTGTAGATCCTTCTATTGTGTTGAAGCAAATGCAGATATTGGCGACATCATCTTCTAAGATGGTTTGTGGTCAAGTCCTAGATTTGCAAGCGGAAGGCAAGAAAATTGATCAGGAAGCATTGGAAAATATTCATCTTAATAAAACTGGTGCACTGATTCAGGCGGCAATCATGATGTCAGCAGTGACAGTGATGGACGGTGTAGATGCAGGAATACCGAAATTGCGTGAATTTGGTCAAGCATTAGGTTTAGCATTTCAAGTACAAGATGATATTTTAGATATAGTTTCGGATACTGAAACGCTTGGAAAGACCGCTGGAAAAGATGAACTTGTAGAAAAATCAACATATCCAGCTTTATTGGGCTTAGATGCTGCAAAAGAATATGCAAAAAAGCTTCATCAGCAAGCCATTAGTGCTTTAGATTATTTTGGTGATTCAGCATCTGAACTTAAACAGATTTCAGCTTTTTTACTTGCTCGAAAGAGTTAAAAAAAAGAGGACTGAAAGTCCTCTTTTTTATTTGTTATTTTGTCGCTTTATATAATCGGTCTGCTTCGTCAAATCGGTCAGTAACATCTGAGTTCGGTTGCTTACCTAATAAACTCACAACAATGATTGCGATGAGAGAGCAAATAAAGCCAGGAATGATTTCATAGATTCCAGTATCAGCCCAAATATTTTTCCATACAATAACGGTCACTGCACCAATGATCATCCCCGCCAAAGCGCCATTTAATGTCATGCGTTTCCAGAATAAAGACAGAATAATGAGCGGGCCAAATGCTGCCCCAAAGCCTGCCCAAGCGTAGGCAACTAGACCAAGTACTTTAGATTCAGGGTTTGACGCTAAAACAATCGCAAGTAAAGCTATCAGTAGCACCATCAAGCGACCCACCCAAACCAGTTCTTTTTGAGAAGCAGTTTTACGGATGAAAGATTTATAAAAATCTTCGGTTAAAGTGCTTGAACATACAAGAAGTTGACAACTCAATGTACTCATTACCGCAGCCAAAATTGCAGCTAATACAATGCCTGCGATCCATGGGTTAAATAGAACTTTCGTTAACTCCATAAATACAGTTTCAGGGTTAGCATTCACAATATTAGCGAACTGTGGATTTTGCTGAAAATAAGCAATACCGACATATCCAGCAGCCACTGCACCACCAAGGCACAGAATCATCCAAGTCATACCAATACGACGAGCATTAGGAATCGATTTAACTGAATCAGCAGCCATAAAACGTACGAGAATATGAGGTTGTCCGAAATAGCCTAAACCCCAGGCCAGTAATGAAATAATTGCGACGGTACTTAAATTACCCATTAAACTGCTTGCTTCTGGTCGCGCTGCTTCAAGTGCTAAATTCACTTGAGATAAATCTGAAAAAGTCAGTAAAGCCACGATGGGGGTAAGCAATAAGGCAAAAATCATTAATCCCGCTTGGATGGTGTCTGTCCAAGAAACAGCCAAGAACCCACCAATAAAAACGTAACTGATCGTTGCAATTGCACTAATCCAAAGGGCAGTGCTGTAAGAAAGATCAAACATACTTTCAAATAATCGAGCGCCTGCCACCATGCCTGAAGCACAATAAATGGCAAAGAAGATTAAAATGACAAATGCAGAAACGATTCGTAGAATTTTTTTCTGATCATTAAAACGATTGGAAAAGTAATCTGGGAGTGTAAGGGCATTGTGTTGAACTTCAGTATGAACTCTGAGACGTCCTGCCACTAACAGCCAGTTGAGCCATGCACCAATAATTAAACCAATTGCAATCCACATTTCTGATAGACCAGAAAGATAAATAGCACCTGGCAAACCCATAAGTAACCAGCCACTCATGTCAGAAGCACCAGCTGAAAGGGCTGTTACAAAACTTCCCAAGCGTCGTCCACCCAAAATATAATCTGAAAAGTTCGTGGTCGCTCGATACGCGATTAAACCAATCACGACCATGGCGACAATATAGAACAAGAAAGTGATTAAGGTGGGATCAAAGGTGCTCATACAATTTCCATGATGCAGTTAGACGATAGATTGTTTTCATGCAATCTTTCAGGATGCGAAATTTAACCATAAATTTAAAATAAATGCTGAAGAATTGAATCTTGAGTCATATCAATAACAAAGGCAGCCGAAGCTGCCTTTTTAAATTTTGAAGAGTGTTTGAGCGATTTAAGGATTATTACGACCCATTACCCCACGAATCGTATTCATGATGTCAGCAGGCAATACCACAGTTTTAGCATTATTAGATTTAGCCATATCCTGCATTGCTTTTACATATTGTTCACCAAGTAGATAAGCGACAGGGATCTCTTTGTCGCCTACAGCATTGGTAACCATATTAATGGCTTTTTCTGAAGCTTCAGCGAGTACAACTTGAGCCTCAGCATCACGACGTGACGCTTCAAGACGACCTTCAGCTTCAAGAATCGCAGCTTGTTTTTCACCATCAGCACGTGTCACTGTCGCACGACGCTGACGTTCAGCTGCGGCTTGGGCTTCCATTGCGGATTGCATTGTACCTGATGGTTGAATATCTTGGATTTCAACCGTTTTAAGCGTAATTCCCCAATCTGAAATATCATCAGAAATTGCTGCTTTTAGCTTCGCTTTAATGTGATCACGTGAAGATAAAGCATCATCCAAGTCCATTTCACCTACGATTGAACGTAAAGAAGTTTGGACAAGGTTTTGGATTGCCCAAGTATAGTTTTCGATACCGTAGACTGCTTTTTCTGGTGTAGTAATGTTGATATAGGCAACAGCGTTCATTAAAAGAACTGCGTTATCTCTTGTAATCACTTCCTGAGATGGAATATCGAGAACGATATCTTTTGTCGTGACTTTATATGCGACTTCATCAACATAAGGAATCACAAAGTTTAGACCTGGACTTAAGGTTGTATGGTATTTACCCAGACGTTGTACGATCCATTTATAGCCTTGAGGAACAATACGAACCCCTTTAAAAATAGTGATCCCGACGAATGCCAAAAATGCGATGGCAATAATTGAACCAGACATTTCTACTCCTTTAAGAATTATTGTTTATAACGGTGAGTTGAGGTTATTGTGCGCTTGAACGACCAGCTCATTACCTAAAATATCTGTAACTCTGACACGATCACCGACCTGAACAGGGTTCAGTGTTCTGCAATTCCATTCGTCAGAGCCGAGAACTGGAAGCTGAAAACGAACTTTGACTAATTCAGGTTCATGACCAATTTGAATCACCATCCCAACTTGTCCGATTGTCGCTTCACGTGAGAGCCCCGCTTTAGTCTTATCAACGGAAAGTGGTTTAATAAATTTAAACCAAATCACCGTACATGAAATCGATAGGACAACCCATAAAATAATTTGAACTGGAAGCCCCATAGAAGGAAATAGCCACACCAGTATGCTAATAATGACTGCAGCTATACCAAACCACAGTGCAGCAAAGGCCGGTAAAATGAGCTCAGACAGGATGAGCAAAATACCTAATACAAACCAATGCCAAGGTTCAATCAATAAGTCCATACATCTACTCTAATCGTTATCTTGTTATAGACGAAAACATCTATATCAAGATAACAGACTAGGGCAGAGAAGCCTATAAAAAATGCTTAAAAGCGAGCTGTTGGTGCAGGTTTGAAAGCAGCAGGAGATTTTTTGAAATTGGCAATTGCGGTATCTATTGATTTAATTTTCAGTTGCGCTGCTTTCTCACCTTCAAGTATTGCCTCATTGCTGGCTTTCAAATCCAAAGTTCCTAAATGGCCAACTTTTGGCTGAATCACGACTGTAGCTGCATTGAGTTCAGTATTGATACTTTGTTGACCCATAATATTAATCGTTTGATCCAACAGTCCCCACATGCTCATCGGCTTATTGCCTGCAGGGCGTGCAGAAATATCAACTGCTATCACAATATCTGCACCCATATTTTTGGCAGTTTGAACTGGAATTGGACTCACGAGTCCACCATCAACATATTTGGTTTTGCCAATCGTTGTTGGAACAAAGACGTTAGGGATACTACATGACGCTCTTACGGCTTGACCTGTATTACCTTTGACGAAATCAGCGCGTTTACCATTATCTAAACGTGTGGCAACTGCAGCAAATCGAATCGGGAATTGTTCAATCGGTTTGTTCCCAACCTGTCGATTGACATAATCTTGGAGCTTTTGACCGAGGACCACACCCTGTCGATTTAAAGTTAAATCACGAATATCGGACTCTTTCAGCTGAAGTGCAATTTGCTGTAGTTGATAGGGAGATTTGCCTGAAGCATAAATACTACCGACAAAACTTCCAGCACTTGTACCCGTAACAATTTTGGGTTTTATACCATGAGATTCTAAAACCTTTAATACACCAATATGCGCAAAACCTTTTGCACCACCACCGCCTAGAGCAATGGCGATCACTGGCTCGCGTGCTTGAATTTGAGTGGATTGTGTAGGATTTTTTACAGTAGAGTTACAGCCTGATAGCGCCAATAAACTCAGGCCAATGAAGCTGATTTTGGGAAGATTGAGGAGCAATGACATAGACATTAATCTGTTAAAAAGTGTCAAAATTTTAGGCATATCTCAACAGATTGCTGTCTATTTTTCTAGCATTTTTACAAAAGTTCTTTAAAGGGTAATGCTAAACGACTTATATTTTTAGGAGAAATTTTTCCACGATAATATTCTAATATTTTGTGCAGATCAGATTCATAGTCTCCCGTCATTTCAAGGCTTCCTAAACATCGTATGACTTTATGATCATAGTCAAATGCAAACATTACCACTGGTATATTTGCACCTAAGGCAATGTGATAAAAACCGCTGCGAATCTTTTTAGCACTTTTTCGTGTACCTTCAGGTGCCATTGCCACCCAAATTTTATCTCGTTCATGAATAGCTTGAACAATTTGTTGAGTCAAGCCTTGGGGGGTATCGCGTTTTACCGGAATCACCCCGATCCATTTGAGTAAATGTTTGAGTGGAGATTTGAACAGACTATCTTTTCCAAAGATTGTGACTTCAATGCCAATGCCAAGCATCGCGAGAAAGGCATACAGTCCATCATAATTTGATGTATGCGGGGACACAATTGCGACAGCTTTGGGAAAATTTGGAAATTCTCCTTCAAAAGACCAGCCTTGTCGAAGATAAAGCTGTTTGAACGCTGCTCGACTCAACGTTGAACCGCGTTGAGGAACTTGTGATGGTAATTTTGGAAATCTATTGTTCATTGTGCGTTGTATAATTGCTTTTTAAACTTATTATAAAGACCTTGTGTATGAGATACATTGGCAGAATAAGAATCAAGTGACAAGGACATCTCAATACGGATGATTAAGAAAACATCAGTTGCAGGACACCTCTTTCATGTCACCAAATACCAAAATGTATGTGCTTTTATTTTCACTCTATTGGGCGCAAGGATTGCCAGTAGGATTTATGACACATACTTTGCCCGTGATTCTGCGTGCTGAAGGTGTTTCCTTAACGCATATTGGTGGATTTGGATTGCTGATGGCTCCGTGGGCACTCAAAGTTTTATGGGCTCCATTGGTTGATCGTCATCATTTGTTCAATCAAGGGCATTACCGCAGTTGGATTATACCCACTCAGTTACTCACAATGATTACGCTGGTTATCTTATCGTTTATCCCCATTCAATCACTGAACCAACCTCAATATCTATTTGGATTTTTTGTAGCACTTTTGATGATGAACAGCATCGGAGCAACTCAAGATATAGCAACTGATGGCTTAGCTGTGAATATTTTAAAAGGCGAACAACAGCATCTAGGCAATATGTTCCAAGTGATTGGTTCAAGATTGGGCTTTATTGTGGGAGGCGGTGCGATATTGTGGGTATTAGATGCATTGACTTGGCAAACCACTTTTTTATGCCTGGCTATTTTGGTGGCATTTAATACGCTACCCGTATTATTGTATCGTGAGCCTCAACATGCTTCACAAAGCATCAATAATCATCGAGATGATGATTCATCATCTAAAACTCAAAGTTTCGTGAAAGCTTTAAGTCATTACTTAAAATATTTTTTTCAAAATCGAGAACTCAGACTTTGGTTTTTTGTATTGTGTAGCATTAAAGTGACGGATGGATTGTCTGGACCTATTCTTAAACCATTGTTGGTCGATTTAGGACTATCTAAGACGCAAATTGGTGTCAATGTGACCATGCTTGGAGCATTTGCTGCTTTAATCGGAGCAGGTATTGCGGGTTGGCTACTTAGGTTTTATTCGCGCCAAAGTGCTTTAATTACTTTTTCACTGCTTAAATTATTGAGTCTCATTGGATTTGCATGGTTATCGCATTATGAGGCGCGACCTTCTGAATTGAACGTCGTGTGGATCTATATGATCAATGCTTTAGAAGATATGTTCGCTGCGATGTTATTGGTGATTATTCTAACCTTGGTGATGCAATACAGTCGGAAAGAATTTGCAGGAACAGATTTTACTTTCCAAGTCGCATTGATGGCTTCCATTGCGGGAGCACTGTATACCTTGAGTGGCATATTAGGCGATTGGCTCGGTTATACCTCATATCTCATTTTGATCTGTATTTTAGGATTATTTTTGTTCATACCGATTTTAGTATGGAGTCGGTATACAGCTCAAAACAAACATCAATGGAATTAGTCTGTAATCTATCTTATATTCATTTTCATGCTTAGGATGAAATAAAAATGAATAATCGATATTGTGGAGAGTTGATAGCATGGGCAAATGAATACACTCCTCTAAGCACTATGAAAATTCAAGCTGTTATTTTTGATTTGGACAATACACTGACACACCGAGATTTAAGTGTTCAAACTTTTAGTCGGGCATTATTTAATACTTATAAACATCAAATCGATCAATCTGCCTCGTCTGCGCAAGCTGAGATTCTTAAAACGATTCGATATATTGATCATGGTGGCTATCCCATCCGAGAAAGAATGACTGCTCCAACCATTGGTGGTTCAGTCGCTCATGCATTACTGAAGCAGTTGAAATGGAAAAAAGCACCAGAATTAGATGAATTAAGTAATTATTGGTTTAATCAATTTGGACTAAACGCAGTCATGATGCCAAATGCTATTCAGATGCTTGATCGCCTTAAAAATAAAGGGTTTAAGTTGGCAATCATTTCGAATGGAGGACATTTCACTCGACACAAAATTATCGAAGGTTTAGGAATCGCGCATTATTTTGATGTAATCATGAGTTCTGAGAAGGCAGGTGTGTCAAAGCCTCAAGCAGAAATATTTCATATGACTTGTCAACAATTAGGAATTGCGCCTGATCATTGTCTTTATGTTGGTGATCATCCAGTGAATGATTATTGGGGTGCTACTCAGGCTGGACTAGATGGACTATATTTGGCGGGGTTTCACCAATCCTTAGCTGAACATCAACCGCCGTTAAATAAAACAATCCAGACTTTGCCTGAAATTTTAGCGTATATAAAACAAGTCAATGCTCGATGTAAATGATGAATTTTTGAGACGATCAGCTTGATGCAGTGTAATATAAAATGATCAGTTCAAAATGCATGCAATAAACCACTGTGGTTGATTGAGCGTATTAGGACTGAGCGATCTGCACTCGATTAGGCTCATCATTTATGTACAGCATTGTTTTATCCTTAGTGCCGCTGATAGGGCTCATTTTAATTGGATATTTTCTTAAACAGAAATCATATTTAACTGACGAGTTTTGGGCGGGTGCAGAAAAACTTAACTATTTTGTTTTTTTCCCTGCCATGCTCTTTGGCAATTTGGCTCAAGCTGATATTCATATGGAGATGGTAAGTAAAATTTTAGTCATTTTACTCGTGGTCTTTCCAATTGCTTGTGCAGTTTTATATATTTTAAAAAGAATTTTTCAGACCCCAACACGAAGATTTGGAGTCTATGTTCAAAGTAATGTACGTTTTAATACCTATATTGGTTTAGCAGTTGTTGCTTCGCTTTTTCCAGCAGAAGGCATGACAATTTTTGCATTACTGTTGGCGATCAGTATTCCTGTTGTGAATATCATCTCGGTATTGGCACTGACCGATCATGAAAATATGAATTTTCGAGCAGTGATTATATCGTTACTCAAAAATCCTTTAATTTTGGGTTGTCTGGTTGGGGTGCTCTACAATGTATCCGGGCTACCATTATGGAAAGGTGCAGAGTCATTAATTTACCAACTTGCGATATGTAGCTTACCTATGGGACTAATGTGTGTCGGTGCTGCATTGCAATTTGTGGCTCTTAAAAAAGAATCATTTCCTCTAATGATCAACACGCTATCGCGTTTATGTTTAATGCCGATTTTGGCTTGGTTGGTCTGTAAAATGCTGGGCTTCAATACTTTAGAGACGCAAATCTTTATTTTATATTTTGCATTACCAACGGCTTCAGCTGCTTATATTCTGACAAAAGTATTGGGTGGTGACAGTCAATTAATGGCTGGCGTAATTAGTCTGCAAATTATCGGTGCTGCAATCACACTACCCATCGTTTTGACTTTCATATTGCACTAAAACTCAGAAGTATAATTCCAAATATTTAGAATCATTTGAAAGCTTATCGATTCAATTTGAATTAGATTATGTATTTGTGTTGAATTATGAGAAAATGCAAGATTAAGTTGAATTGAAGTACTCCCATGACACACCACAATGCTGAATCTTTAAGTGATATCGAAATTTTAGATATTTTGCAGTCAATGAAATCTGACGAACTTAATGTTGAGGCGAATAAACTGATTCGTAGTGGTGGTAAAGAGGGGCGTCAGGAAGCACATAAAAAAGCCTTGGTTGCATTACATCAATCTTTCGAAGAAAAGTTTGTTGAAGCAGTGACACTTGCGCTAGGCTTAAATGAAGCACAAGCAAAAAAAATTAAATATAAAAAAGACAGAATTCGTATTCTTAAAGCGCGTGGTATTGATTATCTTGAGATTGATGGTGCTGAAACGGCACAGGTTTTATCGCAGGTTGCACAGGCGATTACACGTGAAGAAGCGATCGTGACGCATGATCTACACAATATTTTTCCATTTTGGAAAGAAGGCTGGCCAATGGTTCAGTTAGATAATGCGTATGCTATTTTAGCTGAAGACATTAATATTCATTATCAAGCAACTTTAGATAAACTTTTAGAAATCTATGGTTGCTAATCCTTTATTATTCAAGTTAAACAAAAAATTGAAAAACTTAGTTCAGTGAATCAAGTGACTGAAAACCGATTTAAGCAAAGGCTTAAATCGGTTTTTTTAATTTTATCAGTAGCTTATATTTTGAAAGCAGAATAAAAAATCTTAACAGACTCAAATATGTATGCTGAGATTGTTAGACATTTCAAGAGTTCTATGCATTGTTGGTCTGTTATTATTAAGCAATATTAAAAAATAAGGATAACTATAATGATGGGTCTTTCAATTGGTCATATCGCACTATTTGCCATAATTATTTTGGTCATTTTCGGTACAGCTAAATTAAAGAATTTTGGCAAAGATGTCGGCGGCGCTGTAAAAGATTTTAAAGATGCTGTTCGCGAAGATAAAAAAGACACTCATCAATAATCTTTTTTAAACAATATTCAAAGCAATATTGTGGTGTTTTAGCCTATGTTTGATGTTGGGTTTGGAGAACTACTCTTTCTTGGACTGATTGTAATTGTGGTCTTGGGTCCTGATCGTTTACCCGATGCGATTCGTTTTGCGCTTCGAAGCTTGAAAAAAATAAGTGAAATAAAATCCGATATTAAACAGAAAGTAGATCTAGAACTTGAGCTTCATCAACTTCGTGAAGAATTAAAAGACGAAATTCAGAATGTTAAACAGCTTGAAACTCAAATGCAGGAATACTTCGCGCATCTAGATGATCAAATTGATCAGAAACAAAAACAATATTTCCCAATACAAAAGTTTTATGTTCCAGCACCTTATAAAACAGATTTTCTAATGACTCATTTAGCGCATTGGTCGTGTGTTGATATACATGTAATGGGAGTGAGATATGTCTGAAACTTCCGACCTCAAAAAAACACTGAGTCATTTTTCTGATTATTTTGAAGAATTTAGGCGAAATTTAATTCATGTCGTTATCGGCTTTTTAGTTATTTTTGTTGGATTAGTGCCATTCGCGAACAAAATTTATAACGCGATCGCACTGCCTCTACAAGCTAAATTACCTGCAAATGCGCATATGATTGCGACAGATATTACCAGTACATTTGTAGCACCCATTAAGTTGGTATTTTTTGTCACGCTGATCATCCTTTTTCCTTTTATTTTTTATAAATTATATGTTTTTTTAAAACATGCGCTTTATCTGAAAGAACGTAAAATTTTCTTTTTCTTTTTTCCCTCAAGTATTGTGTTGTTTTACTCGGGCATTGCACTGGGATACTTTTTTATTCTGCCCGCTGTATTGGGATTCTTTATTGGAGTTTCGCCAGATAGTGTGACCCCTATGACAGATATTCAACAATACTTATTGTTTTGTATTAAGTTTTTCTTCGTCTTAGGGCTGATTTTTCAAGTGCCATTGGTCATTATGATCACGGTGTATTTTGGATTAGTAGACATTGAGACCATCCAAAAAAATAGACCTTACATTTTTATCTTTTGTTTTTTTATTGCCATGTTTGTAACGCCGCCAGACATATTATCAATGGCGATTGGGGGCACAATGATCTATCTATTATTTGAAATTGGGCTGTTATTTTCAAGAATATTGAGTCAATCGAATTATCAAAATTAATGTTAAATAAATCACAAAATAATTAAATAGTGTCATACAGTTTTCATTATAGATACACAATTCATTCTGTATATTAAAAGTGCTTAACAAAAGTTAGGTGTATCTAACATAAATTCTTTATAACGAGGTTTTAATCATGAGCTTAGTAGAATTAAAGCAAGAAGAAATCAATGAAGTATCTGGTGCTGGAACATTGATTGGTGACTCAATCATCCACGGTGTGAACTTATTCAATCAAACACTTAATTCAAAACTGATTTCATCAGTTGGTGTTGTATTTAGTGCAGTAGGTTTAGGGCTAGTACACCAAGCTGCTGATACTACTGGTTTAGTGGCATCAAAAACATTAATTGGTCTTGGTCGTGCACTTGGTGGCGATGTAGCTGAAACTCCAAACCATTACGAAAAAGAAAAGGCAGAAGGTCAATATAAACTTCTTCCGACTTTAAATGGCGTTCGTGCTTGGCTTTCATAAGTTTTAAATAAAGTGTTAAAGGCAGACTGGTCATGAGTACTGGTCTGCTTTCAGTAACAGAAATAATAAAGCTAAACTTTTGGTGGCTATAACAATGCAGAATTCATCAGAACAAATAGATCACGATAAAAGAAACTTTCTAAAAACAATGGGTAGCTTAGCTGCTGTTGGTGCTGTTTCAGCATGGCTTCCAACACAAAAGGCAGAAGCTTGGTTTTTTCCTTTACAAGAAAGATTAGTAAATTTCCCAACTGAAATCTCAATTTTTAAACAGAAATATGAAAATTGGTCTGGGGAATCTCGTTATGAAAATGCATGGACAGCATCACCGAGAAATCAAGAACAAGTTTTAAAAGCCATTAACTGGGCATATCAAAATGGCTATAAAGTCAGACCCAAAGGGATGTCACATAATTGGTCACCTTTATTGTTGGATGATCAAGACAAGATTACTAAAATTTTATTGATTGATATGCCAACGCATATCAACAAAGTCAGTATTGATGCAAAAGGTATTGTGACTGCCGAAGCAGGCATTCAAATGGAAGCATTGTTAACCGCAATGGAATACCGTAATCGAGGATTTGTAGCAGTGCCCGCACCTGGAGATTTAACTTTGGGTGGTGTGTTGGCCATTGATGGTCATGGCACAGGTGTACCTGCCGTAGGGGAAATAAAACAAGAAGGTCAAACTTATGGTTCGATCAGTAATTTAGTGGTATCGATCACTGCTGCTGTTTTCGACCAACGAGAAGGTCGATATGTTGCGAAAACCTTCCTGCGAAATGATCCAGAAATTCGTGCATTTTTAGTTCATATAGGTCGTGCATTTATTTTATCTGCACAATTACAAACGTCAAAAAATCAATATATTCGTTGTGAAAGCTATACCGACATTCATATCAATGAGCTATTCGCTCAAGATAAGCATGCTGGACGTACCTTCTCTCATTTTCTGGATAAATCTGGTCGTGCAGAAGCAATTTGGTTTCCATTCACCGATTATCCTTGGTTAAAAGTTTGGACTGTTACTCCGTATCGTCCTTTGACTGCTCGACAGACAGTCAAACCATTCAATTATTGGTTCTCAGATAATTTGATCAAACCTATTACTGATTTGATTCATAAAATCATCGTCAATAAAAGTACTTATCTCACGCCAACCTTCGGTTTTACTCAGTATGAAATCTCTAAACTAGGTTTAAATGGTACGCCATTATCTGGAATCACGACGATTTTGACTGGTGGTTTGGCTTCCACTCAAACTTATGATTTATGGGGAACGTCAAAAAACGTTTTACTGTATGTCAAACCAACAACTTTGCGTGTTACGGCAAATGGCTATGCTGTCATTACCAGTCGTGCAAACGTTCAACGGGTTATTGCTGATTTTTGTGATTATTACGGCATTAAGATGAAGCAATATCAAAAAATGGGTCGTTTCCCAATGAATGGACCTGTTGAAATTCGAGTTACGGGCTTGGATCATCCAGAAGATTCAATTGTTCACGGCGCTCAAACAGCAGCATTATCAGCCATTAAACCTTGTCCTGATCATCCTGAATGGGACTGTGCCGTTTGGTTTGATATTTTAACCTTGCCAGGTACGCCATTCTCAGCGCAATTTTACACAGAAGTTGAGGAGTGGATGTCACAACGTTATCAAGGTGATTCTTTGATGCGACCAGAATGGTCTAAAGGGTGGGGCTATACCAATCAAAAAGCTTGGGATAGTTCAACTTATATCGATTACGAAATTCCACGCGTCCATGCTCAGGGTCAATCTAATCATTTAACCATTCAGTCGAGTAGTCATATTTTAAAGCAATATGATCCTCATGCTTTGTTCACAGCACCTTTAGTCAATCGAGTTTTGAAATAAAACAAGATGAACGCTTCGTTTTTAATCTATTGAAATCAGTATCCAACTGAGTTTATTCAAAGCAGATTTAGCTGAGCGAAGTGTGGGATAGAACAGGAGACAACACAGATCATGACTATTTTATTGAAAACTTTTGGTTTGTGTTTGTCTCTTTTAAGCACGCTGTTGAAATGTAGTCAACTTGATGAAAATTCAATATAAAAACCCGTACTTGAAAAATTAATTACAAATATATATGACAAATAAGCTGTTTAGAGACAAAGCGATTGATGCACAAAAGTCAAAGTGGATTGGTGAAGTCATTTTGATTCGACCATTTTCATTTACGGTACTCACGATTGTTGTCGCCATTTTTACTGTTTTATTAGTGAGTTTTATTTTTTTTGGAAGCTATACGAAGAGGACGAGTGTTAAAGGATTATTGATTCCTAATACAGGTTTAATCCGAGTTTATAGTGCTGAAGGGGGTACAGTCAGTGAAAAATTCGTTAAAGAAGGTCAATTAGTGGAGAAAGGGACACCATTAATTACATTAAAAATGACGCGTTATAATAGTACAGGTAACTATAATGAGTCTGTACAAAAACAAATTGAGTTAAAAAAACAAAGTTTAGATACTGAAAAAAATAAACTAAAAGACTTACATTTAAATAATGTTCAACAATTAAATGCAGAAATTCAATCTATACGTTTAGATTTAATAAAATTAGATGGCTTAATTGCCGAGCAACGCCAACGTCTAGCACTTGCACAAGAAAATGCACATCGTTATCGAGATTTAAAAGATAAAGAATATATTTCGATTGAAGAATATCAACTGAAGCAAGATAACTATATCAGCCTAAAAGTTGCATTACAGAGTTATGAGCGTGAAAAAAATACTAAACAAGCTGAATTAGAAAATAAAATATTGGCTCAGCAAGGACTAGCATCGAAGTTGGAAAGTGAGCTGACTTTGGTCGATCGTCAATTAGCTTCGAATCAGCAAGAATTTTTAGAAAATAAAGCGCGGGATAGTTTGCTATTACAAGCCAATGCGACAGGAAAAATAGCATCGATTAATGCAGAGGTTGGTCAGTTTATTTCTCCTAATATTCCTGTTATGAATATTGTTCCGACGCCTTCTTATTTAGAAGCACATCTTTTTGTACCCAGTTCAGCAATTGGATTTATAAGGACTGGTCAAACCGTAAAACTTCGTTTTCAAGCCTATCCTTACCAAAAATTTGGTCAAGGTGAAGGTGTGATTCATTCAATCTCAGCGACGACGATGAACCCACAAGAACTGACCAATTTAGGCGAGTTAAGTCAGGGTGTAACATTTAACCAAAGTGAACCTGTGTATTTAGTCAAAGTCAAATTAGAACAACAGTTTGTAAAAGCCTATGGTGAAAGTAAGCCTCTTAAAGTGGGCATGGCCTTTGATGCAGATATCATGCAAGAAAAAAGAAAACTATATGAATGGGTACTCGAACCGTTATATAGCATCACGGGCAAGATATAAGAAGAAATAACATGCAGATATTAGACAAAATTTCTCTTGGATTTGGACGGAAAATTCCAACCATTTTACAGACGGAAGCGACAGAATGTGGATTAGCCTGTATTGCGATGATTGCGCATTATTATGGCTATGAGTCTGATTTATTAACGTTAAGACGTCGTTTTTCAGTTTCTCAAAAGGGTTCAAATCTCAATCAGCTGATCAAAATTAGTAATCAGTTGAAAATGGTAACACGCCCATTAAAGCTGGATTTAGAAGATTTAGATCAGCTTAAAACCCCATGTATTTTACATTGGGATTTCAACCACTTTGTGGTGTTGCAAGAAGTCAGTGCCAATAAAGTCACGATTTTAGATCCAGCATTTGGTAAACGTGTACTGACACTCAATGAGGTATCTGAACATTTTACGGGTGTTGCATTAGAGCTTTGGCCAGATACTGAATTTGAAAAAAAAGAAGATAAAAATCAGATTCAGCTTAAAGGTCTAATTGGTCATGTTCGTGGTTTATGGAAATCTCTCGGGCAAATTTTGATCTTGGCTTTAGCCTTAGAAGTTTTTTCATTAATTAGCCCATTCTTTATGCAATGGGTGATCGACCATGTGATCGTATCTGCAGATCGGGATCTCTTAACGATACTGGCTATTGGCTTTGGCATGTTAATGTTACTTCAGCAGTTTATCGGGCTACTTCGTTCTTGGATCATGATGTATATGAGCACACATTTAAGTGTGCAGTGGCAAGCCAACGTCTTTAATCACATGATTAATGTTCCTGTCTCTTATTTTGAAAGACGATCACTCGGTGACATTGTTTCACGATTTGGATCAATTGGAAACATTCAAACAACGCTCACCACAACGTTCTTAGCTGCGATTCTTGATGGATTAATGACTGTATTTACGTTGATTTTAATGTTTGTATACAGTCCGAAGTTAGCTTGGATTGCAATTTTTACTATGGGCTTATACGCCTTAATCCGATGGATTTGGTATGCACCTTTGAAACGAGCGACTGAAGCGCAGATTATTCATGCAGCGAAGCAAAGCAGCCATTTTATGGAAACTGTGCGTGGAGCTAAAACCATAAAACTGTTCCAACGACAAGATGTTCGCCGTTCGACTTGGTTAAATCTTATGGTCAATCAAGTCAATGCTGGATTAACGACCCAAAAGCTGGGGTTGGGATTCTCATTGGCAAATGGAGTGCTATTTGGGATTCAGAACATTCTAATTATTTGGTTAGGTGCCACATTGGTATTGGAGGGTAATTTTACAGTTGGTGTGCTGATGGCATTTATGGCGTATAAAGGCCAATTTGATAGTCGGGTTGCAGGACTAATCGATAAGTTTATCGAAGTTAAAATGCTTCAAATTGATGTAGAGCGTTTATCCGATATTGTGTTAACAGAACAAGAAAAATTATACGGTGATGCTGAAATCACAAATGTAGATCAGGTTGATAATGCAATTGAAGTCGAAAATCTGCACTTTAAATATTCAGAAAATGACCCTTATGTACTCAAGGGGATTAGTTTTAAGATTCCCCAAAATCAATCTGTCGCCATTGTCGGGGAAACAGGTTGCGGTAAGACCACATTGCTACATGTTCTGTTAGGCGTATTTAAGCAGAATGAAGGTGAAGTCAAAATCATGGGGCGTGACTTTGAACAATTAGGATTAAACGCTGTGCGAGATCAAGTCGCGACAGTGTTACAAGATGACATTCTATTTGCTGGTTCAATCGCAGAAAACATTTGCTTTTTTGATTCAAATCCAGACATGCAATGGGTACAAGAATGTGCAGCCTATGCCGCAATTCATGATGACATTAGCCGTATGCCAATGGGATATCAAACCTTAGTAGGTGATATTGGTAATATGTTGTCAGGAGGACAAAAACAACGAATTTTATTGGCTCGTGCTATCTATAAAAAACCAAAGATTTTATTTATGGATGAGGCGACCAGTAGTTTAGACGTATTAAAAGAACAAGAGGTCAATGCAAATCTCAAGCATTTAAATATTACCAAATTGATTATTGCACACCGTCCAGAAACGATTTCATCTGCTGAGCGGATTATCGCTTTACAAGATGGCGTGATTGTCCGTGATATGTTGACCAAGGATTTGCAATCTAAATGAAAATTACATACATCGCTTTCATTGTTGTTGGGTCACTATTCGGACATAGTTCGTTGGCTTATGCAGAGAGTTGGTTGTCAAAACTGACTCCAAATCTAAAAAAACAGCGCGAGACATTATGGTTTGATGAGCTCACGGTTCAGCGTAAAGCCCGTGAGAATGAGACAAAACGTAAGGAAATAGAACAACAACTCAATCAAAATGTGTCACTTGATCTTCAAAATCAGAAAATGTTAAGTCAACCTCAATATTGTTTATCTCAAAATAATCTCAAGAATGAACAGCCAATAGAACTGATTGATGCCATTGAACGTGCAGTTTGTCGTAATCCTGAGACAAAAAGTACTTGGGTACAAACGCGTATTCAAGCTGCTCAGCTTAAAATCTCTAAAGCAAATTATTATCCTCAAGTGAATAGCACCTTGAATTACGATTGGTCACGTGATGATAATCAAGTAAAAGATCGTCCTGTTTTGAGTTATGACACTGACTTACGCCGTTACGGACTTGGAATAAGAGCCAATTGGCTACTTTATGATTTTGGTAGTCGATTTTATCAAGCAGAAGAAGCCGAAAAATTATTAGCGATGTCTTTGGCACAGCATGATGTTGCTTTGCAAAATATGATCATCAAAACGATTTCGACTTATTATCAAATTATTCAGGCTGAGTTAAAGTTAAATAATATTAATGAGTTGGTTGTACTTGCAGAAAAAAACTATGAAATTGCAAATGCTCGATATCGTGCGGGTGTTGGTATCAAATCAGATGCATTACAAATGTCCGCAAATTTGGCGAAAGTAAAGTCAGATCAAACTAAATTTTCAGGTGATTTAAAAATAGCAAAAGGACTTTTAGCATCATTAATGGGTGAGCCTGCATACCAAAATTTCCAAATTAATAATCAATTAAAAATTCCAAAAGAGCTAGGTCTTAAACCGATTGAAATCCTCATTCAGGATGCTGAAAAAATGCATCCAAAGTTTAAAGCTGCACAATATGATTCACTCGCAGCTGAAAATAAAATTAAGGCAATACAGCGGTCTAGATATCCATCTGTTAGTTTTAACGGCATTTATGATCAGCAAAAACAAACGAGTGACAGTTATGGCAGTGATCGCCAATCTCTACAAGCAGGTGTGCAAGTCAATTTCCCATTGTTTGATGGTTATAATCGAAAAAATCAAATTGTCGTTGCTCAAGAAAACTTAAAATTAAAGCAATTAGAGCAAGAAAGATTGAAGCTTGAAATTAATGCTGAAATCTGGAAAAGCTATAATGAGCTAAATGCAATCCATGACAATATTAAGGCGCTAACGATATTGAATCAAAGTGCTTCAGAAGCCTATGAAGTCGCCCAAGGACGTTATAAAGCGGGTGTAGGAAATTTACTCGAAGTGCTTAATGCTCAGAATGTGTTGAATGAAGCAAAAATGAATTATTCCACCTTGTTGACAGAGTTTTTAGTGGTGAGGTATCAACTTCTATCTAACATGGGGAACTTGAATATTTGGAATGAGACTCAAGCTCAATAAGCCTTTATAAATAAGAGATTGGAGTGATCAAAAAATCACTCCGAAACTAGAGATACGATTAAATAGCAGAATAGAATGGGAACATCCCAAATATTAATCCACTTGCAAGCATCACTAAGCACGTAATAATCGCCCATTTAATGGTAAATTTTTGGTGTTGACCAAACTCAATCCCAGCAAGCCCGCAGAGTAAAAAGGTAGATGGAACTAAGGGTGAGAGCAGATGAACGGGTTGACCAACAATCGATGCACGAGCCATTTCCACAGGAGAGATGCCATAATGTGCTGCAGCTTCAGATAAGATGGGCAGAACACCATAGTAAAAAGCATCATTTGACATAAAGAACGTTAAAGGCATGCTTAAAACGGCTGTGATTGGTGCCAAATATGGACCCATACTATCTGGAATAATCGCTACTAACTCTTTTGACATGGCATCGACCATACCCGTGCCAGTGAGTAAACCTGTAAAAATACCAGCGGCAAAAATAATACCAACGACATTTAAAGCACTACCAGCATGATGAGCGACTAAGCTTTTTTGCATATCAATATCACGATAGTTCACGACTAAAGCAATACACAATGCAATCATAAATAAAATAGGCATAGGCAAAATACCCATGACTAGGCTGGCCATCAGTGCAAGAGTTAATAATCCATTAAACCATCTCAAATGCGCTCGATTTGCCTCTGGGTTTGATGAAATTTGAATATTGTCGCCATGGCTAATATCCAATTCCATGATGCCTAATCTTTTTCGCTCCATTCGGCCATACATGGTTCCTAAAAAGTACAACCAACCAATGGCGAACAGCATCGGTAAAATCATAGGAACAAACACATCGCTAGGATCTACATGGAGTGCACTTGCCGCACGTGCAGTAGGTCCACCCCATGGCGTTAAATTCATGATTCCACTGGCTAACATCATGAGACAGGCCATAATTAAAGGGCTCATGCCTAATCGCTTGTAAAGCGGTAACATGGCAGCAACACAGATCATATAAGTGGTAGAGCCATCACCATCTAAAGACACGATCAATGTTAAGGTAATCGTACCTAATACTATTTTGAGGGGATCACCTTTTACCAATCTGAGAATAAATTTCACTGATGGATCGAATAAACCTGTATCAATCATGATGGCAAAATACAAGATAGCAAATAGCAACATGACGCCGGTAGGTGCTAACTTTTTAACACCATCTAACATCATTTCACCAAGTTCATTAAGTTGAATATGGTTCAAACTATCTACAAAAAAACCTAATCCATATGCAATTAGCGCAAAAAGAACGGGAATAAGCGTGAGTGCGACGAGGGGAGTCATACGTCTAGACATAATGAGGTACATAAAGCACAAAATCATGCCCAAACCAAGCAAGGTCAACATGGATCTATCCTTAGATTAGCGTTTTAATCAATATTGTTTCTATTACAGTATTTGTTATCTTCGAAAACGCCGACCATCTTAGAGAAATTTATGATTAAACTAAATATTGTTTAGAAAATATTAAAATAACCATAATTTTTATAAAAAATAGTAGTTAAAATTCATAAGTTTAAAATTTATATTTTGTGATTGGAGACATTAAAAATGATTTTTAAGTGTGATAGTTGTAATAAAAATTGAGTATAAATTCTAATTTCAATAATTTTTGAAGGCGAAAAATCTCAAGTTTAATTAGATAAACTGAATAAAAAAATCCACCTGAGTGGTGGATAGTGTCTTATTCAACAGTTGATTCTAATTCTGCTTTTTCATCAAGTAATCTGGTCACGAGTAGTTGGTCAATTTTAAAATGGTCAACATCGACCACCTCGAATTTATAACCATTAAATACCACACTATCAGCAGGACGTGGAATCTTACGAAGTTTAAACATCATAAACCCAGCTAAAGTTTCATAGTTTTCATCATCAGGCATTTCATCAATTTCTAATGCATGCTTGACATCTTCAATAGGTGTACTGCCTTCAATCAGCCAAGAATGATCATCCCGCTTGATAATTTGAAGATCTTCATCCGTTGGCGTAACCCAGTCACCCATCACGGTAATCATAATATCAGATAGGGTAATAACACCAACCACCAAGGCATATTCATTGATCACAACGGCAAACTTTTCTTTACTAGATCTGAAGCGATCAAGTAATTCTGACAGTGTAAGTGTATCTGGAATCGTTAATACATTACGAATAGTGGATTCATTCAACTGATTAAATTTTTGATTATTTAAGATGCGAATCAAGATATCTTTAGCATCAACATAGCCAATCACTTGATCAATATTTTCATTACAGACTAAATATTTTGAATAGGGAAATTCAGCCAGTTTTTGACGAATACTTTCTTCTGATTCATTGATGGTAAAGAAAACCACGTTTTCACGTGTAGTCATACTCGAAGGAACATTTCGCTCTTCAAGCTCAAATACATTTTCAATAAAGTGATGTTCTTGTTTTTGTAAGACACCTGCTTGTGCCCCTGCATCCATTACCGCAGAAATATCATCAAAGGTGATATTATCATCACGAGTAGTATTTACTTTGAATAAACGGAATAATAGGTTGGCAATTGCATTGATAAACCAAGCTAATGGACGACAAACAGTAATGAATACCTGAATAGGATTAATTAAAGAGACAGCGATTTTTTCAGGTGCAATCATTGCCAATCGTTTAGGCATAAGATCAGCAAATAAAATAAACAGTGATGTCACTAAAGTAAATGACAATGCAAAACCAATTGATTGTGACCAAGGACCATCATAGAAACGATCGACCAAAATCACAAAATAAGGTCTAAATGCAGCTTCACCTAAAATCCCCCCCAAAATTGCAATAGCATTTAAGCCGATTTGAGAGGCAGCAAAGAAATCAGCTGAATTCTCTTGAAGCGTAAGCACTTTTTGTGCACGATCATCACCAGACTCAGCCAAAATTTTCAGTTTCACTTTACGTGATCCTGCAAGTGCGATTTCACTTAATGATAAGAATCCAGCTCCAGCAATCAAAATCATAATGATCACGAAATTCTGAAAGAGGCTCACACGAACACCTTTGTTTTTAAATTATTTATGAGGAAAGTTTTATCACAAAAAACATAGAGGTAGTGAATTTTTACACTACCTCAATATCATAGTTATTGAATAAAAATTTTTAAAGTATTGATTTAAATCAGCTCTACTCAATCAAAATTGTGAGAAGTGGGTATTGTTATTTGAAAGAAATTCACGATTTTCTTCCTCAGTCATTTGACGAGCAACATATAAAATCAACTGACGTAACCAACGATGAGCAGGATGATGATGTAATAGAGGGCACCACGCCATTTTGAGTTCAAATTCAGGAATGTAAAATGGAGGGTCTTTGAGCATCAAGTTTTGACTTTTAGCTTGTAGGCGAGCGATTTTCGTCGGTAATGTCGCAATGAGATCAACATTAGACGCTAATAAACCTGGCATTTGATAATGACGTGTAAATACCGAAATTTTGCGTTTTTGACCAATACGCTCTAAAGCTTGATCAATCCAACCTAAACCGGCTTGTTTCTCTGGGTTAACACCAAATCCTACCCCCATCCCAGTTTTTGAAACCCAGATATGTTGCGCATCTAGATAACTTTTAAGATTCAAATTATTTACGGCAGGATGCTTATTATTCAGTAAGCATGAAAAGCTGTCACGCCACACCAGAACCTGATGAAAACTTTGTGGAATTTCGTTGAAACGGTTGATGGCAAGATCAACTTTACCTTGTTCCATATCACGATAAGATACATCACTCGGTGTTAGAAAATCTAAAACAACATTTGGTGCTTCTGAACGCAGAGCCTTAACTAAGCGAGGCACAAGTGTAGCTTCAGCATAATCTGAAGTCATGATGCGGAAAACACGATTTGACGTATAAGGTCTAAATTCTGTTCGTGGTTCTAAGATCATAGATAGATCAGAAAGAGCATCACGAATACGAGGCTGTAGTTCTAAAGCCCTTTCTGTAGGAGTCATTCCTTCAGAAGAGCGAATTAAAAGCGGATCATTAAATAAGTTACGAAGACGACGTAAAATATTACTCATTGCAGGCTGAGTAACACCCAATTGTTCTGCTGCACGTGTAACATTCTTCTCTCGCAAAAGAACATCTAAGTAAATTAAGAGATTGAGATCAACCCGCTCAAGATTCATAAAAAAAATACCGAAAATAAATTTTTGAAATCGTGGAGAATTATGCCATAAGCGCTTAGGTTTGTGTGTTTTTATGCTGATTTTTTCAGCAGAATTTAACATATATTCATCAAATTTACGTTATTTTTGTCATAAGGCAGTACCTATACATTTATTTAAGAAATAGGGCTTTAGTTGTTTTTGAAATTACCATGCTATGTTCTAAATTGTTTTTAGGTTTATCTCAATTTAAATGCTTTATTGGTAATTCCATCAATATGGTTCACAGTTTAAAAAATATTCATTTAAAACTAACAGTTTATTAATGATGCTCTGTCAGAAAAGTCAATTGAAGGGTAAAATCTAAAGATGTTTGAAGAAAAAATAAACGTAATTGTGAGCTTGATACTTAAGTCTAATGAATAAGAATTACTCAAATTGTGTTAAAAGTGTACAAATGCTTATTTTATAAATTTTATTAAAATCAATAATTTATTGAATGGTATTTCATTTATATTACGACTTTAATCTACATATTTTTTAAATAAATACTGAGAATTAAACGAAAATATTGGATTAATTTCTAGAGTCAATCTAAGCTAAGTCCATAGCAACGAAGCGCTCTAAATCTGAACAATTAATACCGAGTAGATTTAGTCCTTCGATTGATAAATCCTAAAATTATATACAGGGTAAAATATCATGACTACATACCAAACAGCGATTGATGCAATCCGCGAATTAAAAGCAAAATTCGGCAACACTTGGGCAGACATCAGTCCTGAAGATGCTGCACGTATGCAACTTCAAAACCGTTTCAAAACTGGTTTAGATATTGCGAAATACACAGCTGCGATTATGCGTCGTGATATGGCTGCTTATGATGCTGATTCTAGCAAATATACTCAATCTTTGGGTTGCTGGCATGGTTTCATCGCACAACAAAAAATGATTGCGAACAAAAAATACTTCGGCACTACTGAACGCCGTTACATCTACCTTTCTGGTTGGATGGTTGCTGCACTTCGTTCTGAGTTTGGTCCACTTCCTGACCAATCTATGCACGAAAAAACTTCAGTTCCTGCATTGATCGAAGAAATCTACACATTCTTACGTCAAGCAGACGCAAAAGAATTAAACGACTTATTCCGTGCACTTAAAAAAGCACAAGAAGCGGGTGATACTGCTAAAGCTGCTGAAATCACTTCACAAATCGACAACTTCCAAACTCACGTTGTGCCAATTATTGCGGACATCGATGCTGGTTTCGGTAACGAAGAAGCAACTTACTTACTTGCGAAGAAAATGATCGAAGCGGGTGCATGTGCACTTCAAATCGAAAACCAAGTTTCTGACGCGAAACAATGTGGTCACCAAGCAGGTAAAGTAACTGTTCCACACGAAGACTTCATTGCGAAAATCCATGCACTTCGCTATGCATTCTTAGAAATGGGTCTTGACGACGGTATCATCGTTGCACGTACTGACTCTGAAGGCGCTGACTTGACTCAAAAAATCCCAGTGGTTAAAGAGCCAGGCGATATCGCTTCTCAATACATCAGCTACTTAGATACCACTGAAATTGATATTTCAGAAGCGCAAGAAGACGAAATCCTAATCAAACGTGATGGTAAATTACACCGTCCTAAGCGTTTAGCTTCTGGTCTATATCAATTCCGTGAAGGTACTCAAATTGACCGTGTTGTACTTGACTGTGTAACAAGTTTACAGAACGGTGCTGACCTTCTTTGGATCGAAACTGCAACGCCAAACGTTGAAGAAATCGCTCACATGGTGAACCGTGTACGTGAAGTTGTGCCAAATGCAAAACTTGTTTATAACAACTCACCATCATTCAACTGGACGTTAAACTTCCGTCAACAAGCTTACGACCGTTGGGTTGCTGAAGGTAAAGACGTATCTGCTTACGACCGTGCTAAGTTAATGAGCGCTGAGTATGACAATACTGAATTAGCTGCTGATGCTGATGCGAAGATCCGTACGTTCCAAGCTGATGCTTCTCGTGAAGCAGGTGTATTCCATCACTTGATTACACTTCCGACTTACCACACTGCTGCGCTTTCTACACATGAACTTGCAGAAGGTTACTTCGGTTCTGAAGGTATGTTGGCTTATGTTGCTGGCGTACAACGTAAAGAAATCCGTGGCGGTATCGCTTGTGTTAAACACCAAGCAATGGCTGGTTCAGACATCGGTGATGACCACAAAGAAATCTTCGCTGGTGACAACGCGCTTAAAGCGGGTGACGATGCGAAAAACACAATGAACCAATTCTCTGCATAAGCACTGAACTGATTCAAAAAAACCCTGCGTAAGCAGGGTTTTTTTATTGTTAATGAAATTATTTAACTAAATACATGAGCCAATTTAATTGATGTACAGATAGAAAAACAGTAATAGTAAAACCTAATAGATATTTTGAATAAAAGTAATGCCAAAGCTGTTACAATCCCGAAAATTTACATTTGTATATTTATATGTTTGAAAAATTTGCTGAACAGAGTTTAAATGCATTAGGTTGGGAAATTGATAACCATTGGCCCTTAGATTTAGACCAATGTGTCATGATTGCTGCACCACACACCAGTAACTGGGATGCTTTATACGCGCGATTAGCGCTCAAAGCTTTAGGTGTAAATGTCAGAATTACAATTAAAGACAGCTATATGAAGTTTCCATTTGGTCCTTTTGTCCGGGCTATGGGAGGGATCGGAATTAATCGCCGACCAAAGAAAGAGGGAGAGGAAAGACCAAGCATGGTGCAATTAATGGCAGATCTTTTTAATGATCATCCAAAATTGGTCATGTTGGTGACGCCAGAGGGAACAAGGTCAAAACAAGAAAAATGGAAAACGGGTTTTTACCATGTAGCAATTACAGCGAATGTCCCAATCGCTTTAGCATATATGGATTACAGTCAAAAAAAATGCGGTGTAGGTAAAATTATTTATCCTACTGGAGATATAGAAGTGGATATGGCAGAAATTATGGAATTTTATTCAAAGATTTCAGCTAAATTCCCCGAAAAATTTAGTGTTGACCAACGATATTCGCACAACAATTGATATATGGAGAAGGCAGAATAATCTGCCTTTTTTAATATAAGAAAATTGCGCTTAAGGTCAAAATAAAACCTGAAAAAAACAATAAAGTTAAGACAATCGACTTAAATTTTTGCTCAGATATTTGATAAAAAATTTTTGCTCCAATGATCGCTGGTAGGCTGACCGTGAAGATCAGAATCCACAAATAGGACAAGTGATTTACGTTAATGGTCTGGTTAAATAAATAGATGAGCAAAGTAAACAGTTGAATGGCAAAATTAAAATGTCGAAGAATGCTGCGTTGCTCATGTTTAGGAAGTTGTTTTAGCATCACCCAAGCCGAGGGAATTGCACCACAGAATCCACCGAGCCCACCTAAAATTCCACCCAAAAAACCAATCAAGCCGTCCATCCTGAGTCTGGTATCTTTTACGCAATGTAGTTGCGGATTAAAGAACATGAGTGGACACCAAATTAATAAAAATATTCCAAGTAGTAATTTGAACGTGTCTGCATTGATATAATGAAGCAAAAAAGTACCCAAAGGTACTCCAATTAAGCCAGCGATAATATAGACCCAAACGATAGAAGGCTTTATAAAGGTTCTTGGTTCTTTATACATTGAAATGATATGACACCATAGTGATGCACAAACGACCAAGGGGGCGGTGATCTGAGGCGGTAGAATCCATACCCAAAAAGACATCGCAATAAGAGCGAAGGCAAAACCTGTGAGACCTTGAATAAATCCAGCAAAAATTGCGCCTAGAATAAAGATACATAACGTCATAAGGTGACTGCATCAATTGCTGAAGCAAGAGTAAAAGAAAAATGCATGAGATCATCGGATAAGGAAAACTGATCAATCCTAAAATAATATTTGTTATCTTAAAAATAATAAGAACAGCAATAGCTAGCAGTAAAGCGAATAAAAGCCCTGAAAATCAGGGCTTTTATCATTAATTGGTTTTAGGTTTTAGGTTTTGTGTTAGACCGTTGATGTCTCCACCCTGAATACCGAGTTCACTCATTAAGCTGTCAATAAGAGGGGCTTGCGAACGATATCTGAGTGCGCTATTCACCACTTGATCTGAAAGTGGAACGGATTGTGATTGATCTGCTTGATCAGCTGAAGTTGTGGCGCCAGTAATGCCACCAAGACCATTCACTTGTAATATCTTGATATCATCAATATTTTCCATTGGTTTAACACTTTCGCGGATGATTTCAGGCAAATACTTCAAAAGTGCCAAACGAATTTGCATCTCAACTTGTTCACTTGACAAAATATTATTTGCTTCATTGACTGCGCGAGTCCCTTCAGCATCGACTTGGTATTGTTTTTCTAAAGCTTGAGCCAATAAAATTTTAGCATCAGCTTCACCTTTAGCTTTTAGGCGAACTTTTTCAGCTTCTGCTTCAGCCGCAGTACGCACAGCTTCAGCCTCATCTACAGCAGCTTGTTTTGATGCCTCGGCAGCCACAGTAATTGAAATAGCATCAGTTTCTGCAGCCTGTTTTGCAGCAACAAGTTCAACCGCTTTAAGACGCTCAGCTCGCTGTGTTTCACGAACAGTCACAACTTCTTCCTCGGCTTTTACTGCTTGCGCACGAGCTTGGTCAGCAAGTGCTTTGGCTTCAGATTCAGCACGAGATTTCTCGGCAATCGCGATTGCGCGATCTTGTTCCGCAAGTTCAATGGTTTTCTTTTGTTCTACTTGCGCTTGTTCAATAATTTGTGCTTTTTGAATATTTTGATTTTCGACATCACGTGCAGCTGAAATACGTTTTAATTCAATTTCACGTTCTGCAGCGATTTGGGCTTCTTCTGCCTCACGTTTTTTTGCAGCTTCTTGTGTTGCAATTTCAGCAAGTTGTTCAGCTTTTCGAATCGAAATTTCACGCTCTTGTTGCATCTTTGCGTATTCTTCTTCACGCAGGATTTGAAGGCGTGCTTGTTCAGCCTCTAAATTTTTCGCTTTAATGGCTAAGTCAGCATCTTGTTCAATATCGTTACGTTTTTTTCGTCGATCTTCAATAGTTTCTGTTAATTTTGTTAAACCTTCTGCATCAAATGCATTTTGTGGGTTAAAAAATTTAAAGCTGGTCTGATCAAGTCCTGTTAAAGATACAGTTTCGAGTTCTAAACCATTTTTGAACAGATCTTCTGAAACTACTTGTTGAACTTTCTGAACGAAGTCGACACGTTTTTCATGTAACTCTTCCATAGCCATTTCTGCTGCTACTGCACGCAGGGAATCTACAAATTTACCTTCAACCAAATCTTTTAATTCATTTGGTGACATGGTTTTTTGACCCAAAGTTTGTGCTGCGGTAGCAATCGATTCAGCTGTTGGCTTAACACGAACATAGAACTCAGCCATCACATCTACACGCATTCGATCACGCGTAATCAAGGCTTGATCAGCTGCACGTTTAACTTCTAAGCGAAGGGTATTCATATTGACAGGAATGACTTCATGTAAAACAGGAAGTACAATTGCACCACCTCCTAGTATAACTTTTTCCCCACCAAATCCAGTTCTGACAAATGAAACTTCCTTGCTAGAGCGTTTATATAGTCGTGCAATAATGGTTCCGATGACAACCAGTGCAATGAGAATAAGTCCTGCAATTATAATAATTTGATAAAAACTTGAACTAAACATTTTTTTCTCTAAGTTGATTTATTGTGAAATTGCTTGAAAGCCTTTGAGACTACGTTGTGTAAGTAAGACTTGCTGACCTTGTACGAATATTTCGTCAGCTTCAGGTTCGACTAAAATGTAATGTGTTTTACCAAAGCGATCTTTGAGTTTTGCTTGCGCAGGATAGTGCAGTCGAGCAGTGCCTAAAATGATTTCTGCTCGAAGTCCAATTAAATCGTCGCTATGAATTGCTGTGGTTTCATCTTTAGGGATGATCTTTACTATCCATCTTGAGAATAGCCGTACGAATGGCATACAGACCACAAGTACCAGTGGAGTAATGAGCCAGACTGTTAAAAATGATCCAAATACATGATGGATGATAGATTGGGCTAAGAAGCCAACAATTGAAAAGGTCGTGAGAAAGATGATCAGCCAAATTAATACAGGAATACGTCCAAGATAAAGCCAATCTAAAAATTGAATCCAAATACTAGATTGATGGTCAACGATCATTTCAGGAGAAGAATCTAATGAACTAGGTAGAAATTGCTCTAAAAATCCTTGACTACTGAGACCTGTTATTAATAGAAAGACTTCAAGAATGCCTATAAAAAACATTAAGCAGATACTAATACTGAAGAATAGGTTCGACGGATTTATAAACATGTCCCACATGGGTAGTCTCTTATAGATATTAGAATTTTTATCAAATTTTAATCAAAATAATAAAATAAAGTGATGTAATTATCAATTATATAATATTGATTTCATTTTTAATGGATTCAACATAAAAAAATACGCAGTGATTGGGGTGATCACTGCGCAGAACAACGAATCTGCTTACACAGTTTCGGTTAAGGAGAAATGTTATGAATTTTGGGGGTATTCATAACAGTAATTAAATGATATTCAATTTCATTTAGCAACTCATTGGTAGTCGGGTTAAAACGTGTAAGATTACGTTAATAAGTTTGATTGAAGGTTAATTTTAAATAGGCTAATAAATAGCCATAAAAAAAGCCGCAATGTGATGCGGCTTTAAGTGTGCTTATTTTTTAGGGATTAAAATTTAAAAACACCTAATCCAGCTTTAACTTCATCTAATGTTGCTTGCGTAATATCACGACATTTGTCAGTACCAGTTTTTAAGATATCCATAATATAATCAGGATCCTTAGCAAGCTCCATACGACGTTCACGAATAGGCGTGATCAACTCTTTTAGAACACCTTCAAGGCGTTTTTTGACTGTACCATCACCTAAACCACCACGACGATAGTGATCTTTAAGCTCTGCTACTTCTTCTGGATTTGGATCGAAAGCATCTAAATAAGTAAATACAACATTACCTTCCACCTGACCTGGATCTTCAATACGAAGATGATTAGGATCTGTATACATTGCATTTACAGCTTTTTTAATGTCTTTATCAGAAGCATCTAAGACAATTGTATTGCCCAATGATTTAGACATTTTAGCTTTACCATCAAATCCTGGTAGTCGACCAACATTCGATAGCAGAGCTTTACATTCAGGCAAAAGCTCTTGACCAATCTGACGATTTAAACGACGAACAATTTCATTTGTTTGTTCAATCATTGGAATTTGGTCTTCACCCACGGGCACAATCGATGCTTTAAAAGCAGTGATATCAGCTGCTTGGGCAACTGGATAGCATAAGAATCCAGCTGGGATGTCACGCTCGAACCCACGCATTTGTATTTCAGACTTAATCGTAGGATTTCGTTCTAGTCTTGAAACTGTGACAAAGTTTAAATAAAGCATGGTCAGCTCATTCAAAGCTGGCAAGCTTGATTGAACGCAAATTGTTGTTTTTGTCGGGTCGATCCCAACAGCGAGATAGTCAGTTGCAACTTCAATAATATTACGTCTAACTTTTTCGAAGTTATCAGCATTGTCTGTAAAAGCTTGTGCATCAGCCAATAATAGATGTTGGTGATGGGAATCTTGCAAACCTACTCGTGAACGTAAAGAACCGACAAAGTGGCCTAAATGAAGTTGTCCAGTTGGACGGTCACCTGTCAAAATAACAGGGCGATTATCTTGATTACTCATTTTCTATACCAAAGTCATCAACACTAGGGCTGAATTTTTAAAATTTCGCAATATTGTACGGCATTATTTTTTTTTATGTCAGCATAAAGCATCGAAAGAATCGAATTAAAAACACCTTATTTGAGATAGTATTAATAATGTTGATACAGAATAGATTGAAATAGAAGAATAAAATTCCAAAAAACAAAGAAGGATAACAATAATGGCAAATAGTTTATTGGTGCTATTAGATGATATAGCCACCATTCTTGATGATGTTGCGCTCATGAGTAAAATGGCTGCAAAAAAAACTGCCGGTGTGTTGGGTGATGACTTGGCACTTAATGCTCAACAGGTCAGTGGTGTAAAAGCCGACCGTGAATTGCCTGTCGTTTGGTCTGTTGCAAAAGGTTCATTTGTTAATAAATTAATTTTGGTTCCATTAGCATTATTAATTAGTGTGATTGCGCCTTGGCTTATAAATCCTTTATTGATGTTGGGTGGATTATTTTTATGTTATGAGGGTGTAGAAAAAGTACTTCACTCATTACACCATAAAAAAGCAAAAACATCTGAACAGGCCGAAAAAGAACTCGAAAACTTAAATGTAGATCTAGCAACTTTTGAGAAAGATAAAATCAAAGGCGCGATACGAACAGACTTTATTTTATCTGCTGAAATTGTCGTGATTTCATTGGGTACAGTTGCAGCAGCTACTTTTGGAATAAAGGTTGCAGTCTTGTCAGTCATCGCAATTTTAATGACGATTGGTGTTTATGGTTTGGTTGCTATGATTGTTAAAATTGATGATTTGGGATTTTATCTCGTCAAACAAACGTCTGCATTGAAACAAAGAATTGGTCAGGGCTTACTTGCTTTTGCGCCTAAACTTATGAAGACACTAACCATTGTCGGAACAATCGCGATGTTCTTGGTTGGTGGCGGTATTATTAATCATACCATTCCATTATTTCATCACTTTACTGAAGATTCTGTCGATTATATTGAACATATTCCAAATGTAGGCAGTATCATCGGTGCTTTAACACCGACGCTCTTAAACTTTGTCATAGGTTTTATTGCAGGACTTATTGTTTTGGTCGTTGTTTCAGGAATACAAAAACTATGGAACGCTAGAAAAGTTTAGAGTTTGATGAAATAACGTATTATAAAAAGTTATATGATTTAAAAGGGCTGAGATTATGCGTTGGAAAGGCCGGAGAGTAAGTAGTAATTTAGAAGATCGCCGTGGAGGCGGTGGGGCTAAAGCTGGTGGAATTAGTATTCTCGGTTTAGTTGTTGCATTTGTTGCTTGGAAATTTTTTGGGGTTGATCCACAACAAGCCTATCAGGCAACTAAACAAGTGACTTCTAACAATCAGCAACAAGCGATAGGGATTGAAAACCCAACACCCGAGCAACAAGAAACAGCGGCATTTGTTGGTACGGTACTCGCTGATACTGAAGATACATGGACCACCGTTTTTCAAAAACAGGGAATGCAATACCAAGCACCGAAACTAGTGATGTTTAGTGGTGTAGTCAATTCAGGCTGTGGTACAGCCCAGTCAGCGATGGGGCCATTTTATTGTCCTGCAGACCAAAAAATCTATATTGATACTGATTTTTTTAAA
The DNA here is from genome assembly GCF_056779765.1 of Acinetobacter sp. 24-47-62. Lineage (NCBI taxonomy): Bacteria > Pseudomonadati > Pseudomonadota > Gammaproteobacteria > Moraxellales > Moraxellaceae > Acinetobacter > Acinetobacter sp. 24-47-62. The sequence continues at coordinate 4,730 of NZ_JBWYIN010000011.1, read as the reverse complement.
GATATGCGTCAGCAAATGGGTATATCGGGTGAACGAAATCAATCAGAATTATCTACACAAAATGCTGCTGGTGACTTTGCACAAGCTTATGTGATTGCGCATGAAGTCGGACATCATATTCAAAATCTTTTAGGTATTTCAACTCAAGTCCAACAAGCTAGACAACGAGCTACTGAAGCTCAAGGGAACCAATTATCAGTCCGTTTGGAATTGCAAGCTGATTGTCTAGCTGGTGTGTGGGCAAAAGATACACATCAACGAACCCAATTCTTGGAGCAAGGTGATGTTGAAGAGGCAATGGATGCGGCGCATAAGATTGGTGATGATTATCTTCAGAAAAAGGCTAGAGGACATGTGGTTCCTGATAGCTTTACCCACGGCACAAGCCAACAAAGAATGTATTGGTTCGATCGTGGCATGAAAACAGGTGATGTGAATCAATGTGATACATTCAATGCCTCAATCTAAATGTACCAAGCAGAATCGATTGATTTTTTGCAAAGTTAAAACATGTAGCCTGCTAATGTAATAATTTATTAGGAAGGCTACACATCTTTAAAAAAAGGGATTGCGAGTAATCATTCTTTATATAAAATAAATAAATGGCTATAGTTTTTTCATTTAAAATTTAAATGATCTCATTTAAATAAAACATATCATAGAGTGCAAAATGGGCAACTTTTTTTTTCTCCAAGTATTTACAGTGGTTTTTGCCCTCTCAATTGCCACCACCATATTCAATAAACGAATTCTAGGTTTTCCCCAAGCGATAGGGGTGCCAATTGTTTCAGCAATTTTTGTCTTTATTCTACAATGGGCTGCCAATTTATTAGGGGATAATCGTTTTATCACCATTAATTTGGCGAATATTGAAGAAGCAGTACGTCATATTGATTTTTATGATTTTCTCGTAAATGGTGTTATTTGCTTCATTCTTACATCGTCGGCATTGAAATTTAAAGTGTCTGATTTAAAAGTATATTGGAAGCCAATTAGTATTCTTGCCACTATTGCTTTGGTTTTGTGTGCAGCATTGTTTGGTGGATTATTATTTGGATTTCAATATTTGATTGGTAACCCTGTACCAATACTCGTACTTTTATTACTCGGTTCTGCTTTAGGGGCTACAGATCCAATCGGAATCAAAGGGGTACTCAGTTCTGTACGTGCACCACATCATTTAATGGTGAAATTGGAGGGTGAATCACTGTTCAATGATGCAATGTGTATCGCTGTATTTATGACATTGTTGAATGTGCTTGAAGGCGAGCATTTTAGTCTGTTGCTGACACTACAAACACTCCTTTATGAAATTGTGGTAGCTGTAATTATTGGTTTGATATTTGGTTGGGGGATTTTACGATTGCTTCGCGGGAAGCATGAAATGGAATCATTAATCCTAACGACAGCTTTACTGGCTTGTGGTTCATATTTGGTTGCTTTATTTGCTCATGCATCAGCACCAATCGCATGTGTGATTGGTGGACTTATTGTTGGTAATAAATGGAAAGAAATTTTACAAAATCGTGAAATCCAAGAAGTAAATCACTTTTGGCATACAGTCGAAGGCATCATTAATTCTTTTTTATTTACTTTAATTGGTTTAGAGCTGTTTATTCTTGATCTTAATGCCAGCATGATACTTGGCGGTATTATCGCATTTGTAATTTTACATATTTCTCGTTTTGCTGCGAACTTTCTGGCTTTCGCATTCTTCCCATCGTTTCGTAAGAAAAGCTATAACGGTAGCCTAGCAATTTTATCATGGGGTGGAGTAAGAGGAGGAATTTCATTGGCTCTAATTCTCGCGGTTGCTAATGTCCCAGAGTTAAGGCAATACAGTAGTATCTTGATTGGTTATACCTTTATTGTTGTTTTATTATCGGGCGTAGTATGTGGTTTAGGTTTGCCAGCAGTTATGAATGCTTTCTATTACAATCCTAATGAGGAAAAAGAGGGCTTAAAGGGACTATATCAGCGATTATGTAATAAGCTTAATCGTAAAGGATTTAAATATATTGTTGGTGAAGATAGTAAAGGTAATGAGATTATTACGATTTATAATCCTGAAGTGATATTAGATCGGACTTCTGATGATGGTGTGGCAATCGTCCATCATCCAGCTAAAGCTGAAGAGGTGAAAAAATTAGAAAATCCAGAAAATTTCTAAAAAATTATATTTAATTGAAGCAAGCATGATAGTGCTTGCTCTTTTTTTTTATGAATTAAGCATGATCAATGCAGAAGATAACAGTGATATTGTTTAAATATTTTATTCAGTTACGCAGAATTTTATCGATGAAATATAAAATTAAAATGTGAAAATTACATCATATTTAAAGCAAAATTTATTTCTTAACTTACTAAAAAGTAAGTATTAATTTTCAATATAAAATGAAAAGTATACTAGTTTACTAACATTAAAATGTTAGGTGGACAAGTTACCGTATGTAGTTAAACTAAATATAGCAGAAATTATGATAAGTAAGCCTTTGAAATTTGGTGACCTGAAATATCCTAAAAGTAAGAAAAATATTAATTCTTTTGTCATAAGTGTTTGTAAATAAAGTATATATTTTTATTGTGGATGAGCGGTTACAAAAAGCTGATAAAAGACGCAAAATCTATTCGCATTAAATCTTAAAAATGTGATATAAATCTCACTTATAGATAATAGTGTCTATCTTTTTTGTATCTTAGATGTAGAAAGATCGATAAAAATAAAATTTATAAGTGAGAATTTACCATGGCTAATATCTCCGTAATATCTAAAGAGAGTCATCAGGTATTAGAGAATGTCAACTCTAGTCAAGTGGGGCTTAACGAAAACTCTGTAGTTGTCGTTCAAGTATCTAAAGATGATGTAGCTTCAATCACTCGTGATAATAATAATGCTCTAATCAATTTGCGTAATGGTGAAGTGATTGTGATTGAAAACTATTTCAATCCTTCATTTGCTGATAACAGCCTCGTATTCCAAGATGAAAGTGGTCAACTTTATTGGGTTAAATTTACCAATGAAGATGGCTCAATTGCAGAAACAATTCTGTATTACCCAATCGAAGAAATCGAACCTCTTCTTTATTCCGATGATTTTATCGGTGGTATTCTCCCTTGGTTAATTGGTGCTGGTGCAGCTGGTGCAATTGCAGCAGTCGCAGATAATGGTTCTGACTCTAATCCTACACCTAACCCTCAGCCAAAGCCAAATGCATTATTAAATGCACCAATCGTCATTGATGATGTGCCAGAGCATATTGGTGAAGTTGCTGATGGTGGTGTAACAAATGATGCTCGTCCAGAAATCAAAGGTTCTGGAGCTCAACCTGGTGCAATCATCAAAATCTATAATGGCGATGAACTAATTGGTGAGACTGTTGCATTGTCTAATGGTGATTGGAGTTTTACACCTGATCAAGATTTAAAAGATGGTATCTATGAGCTTTCTGTCACACAAACTGTAAGTGGTCAAGAAAGTGATAAATCACCGATTAAGACAATCACGCTTGATACTGTCCCACCATCAGACATCACTATTGATGAAATTGGAAATAAGGGTGAAACAAACTCAGAAACACCTAAATTATCAGGTGAAGGTGAGCCAGAATCTAATGTCGAAATAGAAATTAAAGATAAAGATGGAAACGTGGTTGATAAAGATACTGTTCCTGTTGATAAAGATGGTAAATGGGAATATACACCTGAGAAAAACCTGGATGAAGGTAAATACGAAGTTATCGTAACGCCTATTGATAAATCAGGAAATAAAGGTGAAGAAGAAAAACAAGAATTCAATGTTGACTTAACTCCTCCAGACATAGACATCGATCCAATCCCTACTGATCCTGAACCTGAGGGTTGGGATACAGCAACGAATCAATCAACTTTTGCAATTGCTGCAATCGCAAATACTCTTTCGGAATCGGAGAATAATCCAGTGAATACAACTAAAAATCAAACTCCTACATTTACGGGAACCACTAAAGATAGTGAGAGCGTAAAAGTAGTGATTCGCGATAGTTCAGGTAAGATTATCGCAGAAGGTCCTGCTACAGTGACCAACGGTAAATGGCAGTTTAAATCACCTGTAACATTAGCTGAAGGTGACTATAAACTAGAAGCAACAGCATATGACGCGGCTGGTAATAGTAAAGTCGCTACTTCAAGCTTTACTGTGGATATTACTCCACCTAAAGTAACGATTGAAGAGTTACCACTTACGAACATTGATGCGCCTACCTTTAAAGGTAAAACTGAAGATGGTGCAACACAAGTACGTGTTGAAATCAAGGATGCGGCTGGCAAGGTTGTTCAATCTGCAGTTGTGAATGTTGCAGCCGATGGTAGCTGGACATATAAGCCATCTAAAGCGTTACCAGATGGTACATATAGTGTCGAGGCTTCAGCTCGTGATGCGGTAGGAAATGTAAGTCAACCTGCTAAAACTACGGTTGAAGTTGATACAATCGATCCGGAAATTACAATCGATCCTCTAGAAGATACTAGTGATACAACTCCTGAAATTAATGGTAAGACTGAACCAGGCGCAACAGTAAAAGTTGAAATCTTAGACAAAGATGGCAACCCTGTAGCAACAGGTGATGCGACTGTAGATCCAGAAGGTAACTGGTCGTACACGCCGACTGAAGAATTACCAGAAGGTGAATATACAGTTAAAGCTGAAGCGAAAGATGCGGTGGGTAATACTGCTACTGAAACTGCGGATGGCA
>NZ_JBWYIN010000010.1:0-160074 GCF_056779765.1 Acinetobacter sp. 24-47-62 | reverse complement strand
ATCCAGTGCGTCTTTGTCTGCTCCTTCTGGAAGTGCATCAACTTTCGATTGTGCATCTTCTTTAGCAGCAAGCGCATCATCACGTGCTTGAATCAGCTCAGTAAGTTCTGTTGGGGTGATGAGGCCATTGGCATTTGCATCGATCAGTGCTTGTTCTGCCGCAGCGTATGCTGCTTCTGCTGCCTCTACTGCTGCTTCGGCATCTGCCAATACTTGTTCGTACTCATCTGCTACGCCATCTTCGTTTTCATCATTTACTGTTGGTAAGGTGATGTCGACTAGATCATCTAAGCGTGCATCCAATGCGTCTTTGTCTGCTCCTTCTGGAAGTGCATCAACTTTCGCTTGTGCATCTTCTTTAGCAGCAAGTGCATCATCACGTGCTTGAGTCAGCTCAGCAAGTTCTGTTGGCGTGATTAAACCATCTGATTCTGCATCTGCTAGTGCTTGCTCTGCCTCAGCATATGCTGCTTCAGCCGCCTCTACTGCCTCTGTTGCTTCTTCAAGTGTAATATCTTCGCCGTCTGGTACGCCATCACCATCTGCATCATTGACTTCAGGTAAGTCAATATTTACAAGAGCATCTAGACGATCCTGTAAACCATCTTTAATCGCTCCATTTGGCAATACATTTACCTTATCTTGGGCAACTTCTTTTGCATCAAGTGCAGCCTGTACTTTCTGTTCAAGAATACTGAGTTCAAGCGGGTTAATTAAGCCATCTTTTTGAGCCAAAGCTAAATTATTAAGAGCTTCAGCATATTTAGCTTCAGCTGCTTCTACGGCTGACTGCGCTTCCTGAATCGCTTCTGGTAAGCCGTCTACAATGCCATCACCATCTGCGTCATTTACTTCAGGCAAACTTATGTCAGTCAGATCATCTAATCGATTTTGAAAGGCATCTTTCTGTTCCTGAACAGATTCAGGTAGAGCATTTACTTTACTTTGAGCAGTTGACTTAGCAATTTGTGCCTGCTCTAAAGCATTCTGTAAAGCATTAAGCTCTGTTGGATTAATTAATCCATCACGATTTGCAACAGTTAAAGCATTTTCAGCAGCTGCATACTTTGCTTCAGCTTCCGCAACAGCCAACTCTGCTTCAATGAGTGCTTCAGCGATATCATCTACGATACCATCATCATTTTCATCATTAATTTCAGGTAGGATGATATCCACTAAATCTTCAAGACGTTCCTGCAAAGCATCTTTTTGAGATTGAACTGATTCTGGTAATAAATTTGTTTTAGTTTCTGCTAAGGCTTTGGCACTCTCGAAAGCCTCTTTAGCTTGATCTAATTCCGCTCTTTCAGCAGGTGTAATCAGGCCGTTTTCATTCTTCTCTAAAATTAAATCTTTTAATGCTTCGTACGCTTGTTCAGCATTGGCTACAGCTTCTTCAGCATCTAGTAAAGCTTGCTCGAGATCATCTGGTACACCATCACCATTTTGATCATTAATTGGTGGCAACTCTTCATCAACCAAATCATCTAGTCGATCTTGTAAATCAGATTTTTCCTCGCCATCTACCAAGTTATCGACTTTATCTTGAGCAGCATCTTTAGCATCCTTTGCATCTTGTAATGCTTCCTCTAATTCAGCTTTTTCCTCAGGAGTAATTAACCCATCATTTAATTTATCTTCAATCAAATCTTTAAGATCTTGATAAGCTTTCTCTGCATCATTAACGAGCTGTTTTGCTTCTTCTAATTCATCGTTATTTGGTGGTTCTGGTTCCGGCGATACAGAATTAGATTTTTTATCTGAATCACTCATATTATCTGCAATAGCAACTACTCCAGCAGCTAATCCCCCTGCAATTAACCATGGAGTTAACCCTGTCAAAGCTGTACTTGAGTTTCCAGCGATAAGTGCTGAAATATCATCAATTGGATAATATTTAATAGTCGAAGCTATTTCATTGGCAGCATCTGTGAACTCAACCCAATAAAGCTGACCATTGTCATTAAATAAAATATTATGACTATTTAAGGGATCATCAAAATAACTTTCTACAACTAATTGTTCGCCATTTTTAAAATTAATAACTAAAGAATTTCCTTCTTTCTGAAAATTTAAGACCTCTTCGATTGATGCATCAATTTTCACAATTGAGTTCTGGTTTAATACGATTTTATTAGCAGTAGTCTTTTCTAAAACCGCCCCATCGTTTTTTGATAATATTTCTAAATTTTTCATGACGTCACCCAGTATTATTAAGATATTCTTTAACCCTCTATTTTTTTATCAGATTGAGAATCAATGTAAACGTCATAAAAAGTCAGTTGAAAATCAACAAAAATTCATAGTTAAAAAAAATTTTTTACACTCCATTCGAGATTCTTAAAGCAATGTTTTTATTGATAAAATTTAATTTTAAACAAAGTCACAATTTATAAACTAATAGTGAAAAAAATCTCATTATTTATTATTTTATATAAGTTAGACATAAAATTTTTAAATATTGCAAAAAAACACCAGAAACAAAATTACACTATTACTTAATTAAAGTTACATAATAAAACCCAATGAAACAATATTTTATTTCTTGAAACAAATTAAATTTTATTTATTTTCAAACACTTATTTTTACTAATTTATTTTTCCTATATAAAACATAAAGTTAGGATTAATGAATTTATTTCAATTTTTTTATTCTTATTACTTCGAAATAACTTAAAAAATGGCCAAAAACACCATTGCAATGTGGAAGTTAAAATATATTTATAGAAATTTTCTAGCCGTTAAAATATTGTTTTATATTGATAATTTAAGAATCAGTTTTAAGTTATTAAGTTACTTTAAAATAAAAAACCGAGATTTAAATCTCGGTCTTTTAGATTCATTGATATTTTAGTTTGGAATTCTTAGAACCTGTCCCGGGAAAATATCATCTGCATTTTTAAGTAATGGTCGGTTTGCTTCAAAAATTTTGTTGTACTGATTTGCATCACCATAAAACTCTTTAGAAATTTTTGAAAGATTATCCCCTGATTTTACTGTATAGAATTTACTTTCAGGCTCTGGAGATGAAACAGTAAGTTGGTCATCGACTTGAGCAACATGATCAATATTTCCCACAGCCAAGATGATCTTTTCACGATCTGCTTGAGTTTGCACTTGTCCTTTTACAGTCGCTAAATCACTGCTTGCATTATAAGTCACAGACAGTCCTGTTACTGGTAAGCCAAGTGATTTAATATGCCCCAATAATTTATTCGCAATTTCTTGAGCAGATGGCTCTGCTGGCGTTGCTGGTGTAGCTTGTTGCTCAGCTGGTGCGGTATTCTTTTTCCCAATACCTTTCACAAAATCAAAAAGACCCATTGTTATTCTCCTATTGTTATTTCAGTTTGGTGATCAAATAATTTAGATCCCTTAATTTTTATACAGAAGAACTATACCTAACGCCGTTATCTTTCTTAAACTTAAGGTAACTTAATGTAATATTGCAATTTATTCCTTAATAAAAAAAAGCCACCATAAAGGTAGCTTTTAAGTTCGAAAAGAACTGAATCTGATGATTAAGCTAATTTCTTAGTTACATAATCGATAGCAGATTGAACAGTTGTAATTTCGTTAGAATCTTCATCAGGAATAGTAATGTCGAAATCATTTTCGAAAGACATTACAAGCTCAACTAGATCTAGAGAGTCAGCACCTAAGTCATCCATGAAAGATGCTTCGTTTTTAATCTCTTCAGCTTTTAAGCCAAGTTGTTCAGCTACTGCTTGTTTGATACGTTGTTCGATATCGCTCACAGGAATTCTCCTCATTGCTTGTGGCGGCGTATAATGCCTATAGTTTAATTGAATCTTGATATATTTGAAAGTTTATACATCGCATTACGCCATGTATAAACCACCATTCACGTGTAATACCGTACCAGTAATGTAACTTGCTTTATCAGAAGCAAGGAAACTTACTGCATTTGCGATATCTTGAGGCTGACCAAAACGGTTCAATGCCACTTGATCACTCATTTTTTTCTGAATTTCATCACTTAACTGTTCAGTCATCTCAGTTGCAATAAAGCCAGGCGCGATACTATTGACAGTAATTTGACGACTGCCCATTTCTTTAGCCAAACTGCGGCTAAAAGCTTCAATCCCAGCCTTCGCAGCTGAATAATTTGCTTGACCTGGATTTGCAAAATGCGCAACGACAGAACTAATATTGATAATTCGTCCAAATCTCGCTTTCGTCATACCTTTCAATACACGTTTAGAGAGACGGAATACTGCTTTAAGGTGAATATTTTGGATATCATCCCAATCATCTTCAGACATACGAAGCAGTAGATTATCTTTAGTGATACCTGCATTATTCACAAGAACAAGTACAGGGCCAAAACTTTGTTCAATATCTGTAATGAGTGCATCAATTGCAGCTCCATCACGAACATCAAGTACTTTTCCTACACCATGTTCAGCAAATTGTGTAGATAATTTTTCAGCACCAGACTCAGATGTAGCCGTACCTACGACAAAAAAACCATCTTCGATCAGCTGTTGTGCAATCGCAGCACCAATACCACGGCTTGCACCTGTCACTAACGCGACTTTACGTTCCTGCGTCATGCAATTTTCCCTTCTGCAACTAATACAGTATTTAAAGCATCTTCTAAACGAGATTTAGTATCTAAAGGCAATGCTTTTTCAACATGTTCTAAACGTTTTGCTAAATTTGTTAATACATTCCCAGGACCACATTCAACAACATAGCTCACATCTTGATCAGCCAATACTTGAAGTGTTTTAGTCCATTGGACAGACTCATAAAGTTGTGATGTCAACGCTGTACGCAATTCATCAACACTGTCAGCCACTTGTGCATTGACATTTTGAATCACTGGAATGCGAGGTAATTGAATATCAACATCTGCTAAAGCTTTGGCAAACTCTGCTGCCGCTGGCTTCATTAATGAACAATGTGATGGTACTGATACTGGTAACGCAATTGCTTTTGCACCTTGCTCTTTTACCAAAGCTATTAACGCTTCAACCTGTGCAGTATCACCTGCCACCACAACTTGACCCTGTGCATTATAGTTTGCAGCTTCCACTGAACCCTCACCTTGAGCGGTGACTTGAGCACACAGTTCTACAACCTTAGCATCATCAAGACCAAGAATCGCAGCCATAGCACCTTGACCCTGAGGGACAGCATCTTGCATCAACTTACCGCGTAAGTTCACCAATTTAACTGCATCTTTTAAGCTTAAAGATTCTGCAGCAACCAATGCACTGTATTCACCTAGTGAATGTCCCGCTAAATATTTAGGAACGACACCACCAAGCTCTAACCATACACGCCATAAAGCAATGCTTGCTGTGAGTAGCACTGGTTGTGTAAATTCAGTTTGGTTTAACCCTTCACCACTTTGCGCAATGTGCCATAAATCAAAGCCGAGTGCTTCAGAAGCTTCAGCAAACGTTTCTTGCACACTACTAAACTGTTCTGCAAGCTCCGCTAACATTCCTGCTTTTTGAGAACCCTGTCCAGGAAAAACAAATGCAGTTTTGGTCGCAAGAACGGCTTGCTCGAGGCGTTTAGCAGACATATAAAAATCCTTTATTCAGAGCTTTGACTATTCTATTTTGATTCATTTCGATCATCTTGAACATCAAACTCAAGTCTTAACTGATTTGATGGAGCGAAATTTATCATTAAAAAAAAGCTTTGGTAATTGCCAAATACAACAAAAAATAGAAATAAAAAAAGGGAGCTTACGCTCCCATTTTTTCTACTAAGCTTGACGCTTAATACATCACCAATTATTCAGCATCAGCTGCTTTAGCGAATAATTGACGACCACGGTAGACACCATCTTTAGTTACGTGGTGACGACGGTGAGTTTCACCAGTCGTTTGGTCTACTGTTAATGCATTCTCGGTTAAAGCGTCATGTGAACGGCGCATGTCACGGCGAGAGCGACTTTTACGGTTTTGCTGAACGGCCATGATGGCTCCTTACAAAGATCGAAAAAATGGATCAGAACAAATTCGATTGTCTTATACCTAAGAGTATAACACAAAAATTAGTTAAGTTTACCCTTCAAAGCTGCCAAAACACCAAACGGATTATCTCGTTTTTCTTCAACAACTTCTTCTTGGGCAGGTTGATGCTTATGCTCACAAGACGCATGTCTTGGTGACAAAGGAATCAACAATAACAATTCATCTTCTATGAGAGAAAGTAAATCAGCGGTTGCAGGTGCATCAAATGAACCTTTTGTCGTTGCTTCACTCTCACCTAAGACGATGAAATCAGCATCCTCATCCAAGCGCTCTATCAGTGACTCATCATCGACTAAAGCCAGATGAAAGTCCAATTCGAGAGGTAATTCAACAGTATCCAAACAACGTTGGCATTCCATTGGAACCTTCGTTTCAACACTACCATCAAGCCAAACGATACGATGATACGCATCCATTGATAGCTTACAGTCTATATTGATCAATTGATTATCAATTGACCCAACAGCTTCACGGGATATACGAACAAAGCGCGACAATGGCAGTGTACCTGACCATGTGAAGCCCTGTTCAGCCCATTTAAACGGCTCAATCTGTGCCGGAAAGGTATTTGCTGACATAATTAAGGCGGCAATTCTACAAATTCATAAGTACTCTGTCAAAGATTAAGATACAATTTTGCACTTATTCAGACAGATCATTTGGGTTAATCAAGTCATGCATCAGTTGCAGCCGCAACCTGAAGTCACAACTTCATTACAGTTACACTATCCTTCGACCTCAAATTTGACCGATCACTTAGACCGCGTGCAACTCGCACCTTGGGTAAATCTGCAAACAGAAGCTCAACAGGTAGACTGGCTTATCTTACACTTTAATCATTGGTTTTCCCACTTAAATGTCACATTAGTCAAAGGCGACTTTGAACCTGAATACTTCCCTGCCTCAGACCAACAACCTGCTCGCATCCAATTCGCACATGGATTTTTCAATAGTGCTTTACATGAAATAAGCCATTGGACAATCGCAGGAGATCATCGTCGCACTCTTCCTGATCTTGGCTATTGGTACGCACCAGATGGTCGAACTGCTGAACAACAAGCCCTATTTGAACAAGTCGAAATTAAACCTCAAGCAATTGAATGGATGTTTTCCACAGCCTTTAGTCGAAAATTCCGCGTTTCTCTGGACAATTTAACGGGTGAAGGTGGTGATGGGCAGTCTTTTAAAGACAATGTTTATGCTCAAGTACAACGCTATTTTTCAGGTGAAGCTCAGCTTCCAAGAGATGCTCAACACTTTATTCAGTGCATCTGTAAGTGTCTCAGAAGTGGCAAAACATTACATTTGCATGAATTTTCTCGTGCATCGCTAGATTAAGTCTAGTAAATATATACTCATGACATTGAAGTGAATGTCCATGCACGCAATAATACGAAAAAATAATCAGGAGAAAATAAAATGCTTCATTTAAGAGTACATCCTGACAATCCACAATCTCGACTTATTACTCAAGCAGTAGAAAGAATACGTGCAGGCGATGTCGTGGTTTATCCAACAGATGCAGCCTATGCCATCGGATGCCAAATTGGTAATAAGCAAGCGATGGAACGAATTGCTCAAATCCGTGATCTTGGTGCTAAGCATCAATATGCGATCTTATGTGCGGATCTCTCAGATATTGCAACGTATGCAAAAGTGGATAATGCAACTTATCGTTTGCTTAAAAATAACACACCTGCGATTACCACCTTTATTTTGCAAGCGACAAGTGAAGTCCCTCGTCGCTTGATGCACCCCAAAAAGAAAACCATTGGTTTACGTGTACCGAGCAACCCAGTCTGTCAAATGCTTCTTAAAGAGTTGGGTGAACCTTTACTCACCAGCACCCTGATTCTTCCAGGTCAAACTGAGCCTTTGGATGATCCATATGAAATAGAACAACAATTAAGTAAAAGAATTGATGTTTTTATTGATAGTGGACTTGGTACATTAACTACGACAAGTATTGTTGATCTCTCAGGAAGTCAACCTGAAATTATCCGCCGTGGCGTGGGTGATGTGAGTGCTTTTGAGTAAAATGCCTCACCATTCATCTCTCTTTATTTGATTTACGCTGATTTTTCGTTATAGATTGCTTGGAGGGTCTTTATTTGTTGACCCTCTTGCGTAAAGTTGCTTGGTTCAAGCCAAGCTAAATAACTTTCTTTTAAAGTCAGCCACTCTTCATCCAACATTGAAAACCAAAGCGTGTTTCGGTTTCTTCCCTTGACCACTTTATGTTGTCTAAACATTCCTTCATATTGAAAACCGAATCGTAGTGCGGCTTTTTTGGAAGCTAAGTTCAACTCATGACACTTCCACTCTATACGCCTAAATCCTAAAGTAAAACACTCATTCAACAGTAAAAATAATACTTCTGTAGCAGCTCTAGACCGTTTTAAATCTGCTGAGAAGTATACATTCCCAATTTCAACCACTCCATCATCCAACCCGATATTCATCAATGCGATCCACCCCACTGGTTTGTTCGCTATGCGAATAACATAATAAATATTCCCTTGTGTACCAAATTGCGATGAGAGTTTATATGACAAGTCTTCAATCGAAGTTGGCGCTTCGTAAGGCAAATAGGTAAAGCTTGAAATAAACTCGTCTGTAATCTTAATTGGGAATAGATTTCTCGCAAGCTCTTCAATATTTTCAATTAAATTTAAAGGATATAAATTTACATACGTTCCACTCAACGCTTTGAATGAGTTTATAGGGTGAGTATTTGAGTGAACTTTTATACCTACACTTTGTTTATATACATTTTGTTCTACTTTTTGAAAATTATTCATACTCTTTTACTTCTCGTCGAACACACGCTAACAATGAATACCAGTTTACATTTATCAATTAAAACACTAAATACATCCATATAACCTTAAAAAATACCACCTATTTATTTCAATTTTTTTATCGTAAAACTGCGGATAAAGATATATTCAGCACTCGATTTAATTTAGAATACCCATATTGTTTTTATGCTATTCGAATCACTGTCCTTTTACTGATTTCGATATGTGATCTCCTGAATCGCCCAACATGCTTTTGAAAATTCGCGTGGCTAATAATTGTAATGACTCAAGCTATCCATAATCCCATGGACGCACTTCCACACATCCGTGTTTTAGATGAGTGGCAAGATACGATTCCTGAAGATTTATATATACCGCCTGCAGCATTCGAAATTCTATTAGAACATTTCGAAGGACCACTCGACTTTTTAATTTACCTCATCCAAAAAAATGGTTTCGATCTACTTCAGCTCGATATAGCTCCGATTGCAACGCAATATTTGTCATATATTGACAGTATGAAGTCACTCAATATTGAGTTAACCGCAGATTATATGGTGATGGCGGCATTATTAGCAGATTTAAAATCACGCTTACTGCTGCCTAAACCTAAATCAATCCAAATTGAAAAAGATCCAAAACAAGAATTAATAGATCGCTTAGAGACATATTTAAGGATCAAGCAAGCTGCTGAGCGTCTCGGTCAAATGCCTATTTTGGACCGTGATACTTTTCTACCCAACGTTAGCCTTGGACAAATTAATACAGTAAATGAGGGTTATGAAGCCTCTCTTCTGCGCGATGCTATGTTTTGTATTTTTAATCGCCCAGAGCCTGTTACACACCAGATTACTCAAGAACCTGTTTTGCTTGAAGAACGTATTGCCTATATTGAACAGATGACAAAATCAGGTGAGGTTTTGAAATTTGATCAACTTTTAAAACCAAGTCAAGGTCGTATGGGGTTAGTGGTGACGTTTATGGCAATATTAGAGCTAACACGTCAGCAAAAAGTTCAAATTATTGCATCAGGTATTGAAGCCCCGCTGGCAATTCAAGGGGTAATGATATGACCATTGATCAATCAAACTCCTTTCAAGTTGATGAGTTACACCACGAAGTGCTCATGCAGCTCGAAGCTATTATTTTTGCCAGTGAAGCGCCTGTTTCTATTGCACGCTTGAAAGAGGCATTTCAAAACCAATTTTCCAAACAACAACTGCGCGCATATTTGCAACAGCTTGCAGTGTTACAACACGGTCGTTCAATTGAGCTGACTGAAACAGCTCAAGGTTTTCGCTTTCAAGTTCGTGCTAAGTATCGACAAGTGATTGCACAAACTTGGCCAGAACGTCCAACTAAATTATCACCATCATTGTTAGAAACTCTAGCAGTGATTGCTTATCATCAGCCCGTTACCCGAGCCGATATTGAGCAAATTCGAGGAGTCACGAATAACAGTCAGCAACTCAGAACGTTATTCGATTGGAACTGGATTAAAGAGTCTGGTTTCCGGGAACTTCCAGGAAGACCCGCGTTGTTGGTTACAACGCCACAATTTTTAAATGCTTTTGGTTTAAGTGATTTAAATCAACTGCCTCCCCTACAGGATGCCAAGGAAGCTTTTATGGCATTGGATGCTCACGCACCCAAGTCGTAAATAGGTGAACTGTTGATGATTATTTCTAAGGTTATGCTGTTATGAGTGAAAAATTGCAAAAGGTATTGGCACGTGTAGGTTTGGGTTCTCGCCGCTATATGGAAGAAGTCATTGCTGCCGGTCGTGTTAGTGTCAACGGTCAAGTTGCTCAAGTAGGTGAACGTATCGAACCAACCGATGAGCTTCGTATCGATGGTCGTAAAGTACAGTTCCAAATTGAAGATGAAATCCGTCGTCGTGTATTGATTTACTACAAACCTGAAGGTGAAATCTGTTCACGTAACGACCCTGAAAATCGCCCAACTGTATTTGATCAATTACCATCAATTCCGGGTGATCGTTGGGTCATGGTTGGTCGTTTAGATATCAACTCAACAGGATTATTACTTTTCACAAACGATGGCGAGCTTGCAAACCGCTTAATGCATCCATCTAGTGAAATTGAACGCGAATACGCTGTACGTGTGATGGGTGAAGTGACCCCTCAACTGAAAAAGAACATGACAGATGGTGTCATGCTCGATGATGGTCCAGCAAAATTTGAGTCATTCTCTGAAATTGGTGGTGAAGGGATTAACCGTTGGTATCAAGTGGTTGTAAAAGAAGGACGTAACCGTGAAGTACGCCGCATCTTTGAATCACAAGGCTTGAAAGTCAGCCGTCTATTACGTACACGTTATGGTACAGTCATTCTGCCACGTGAATTACGTACAGGTCGTTGGATTGAACTTGATAAAAATGACATTGATAACTTAACTAAGTCTGTTGAGCTCAAACCACGTCAAGGTACTGGTCTTTACGGTATGGCGAAACGCCGCAATGAACGTATGCAAGAGAAACCACTTGCAGCACGTCGTGGTGGTTATTTACGCCAACAACGCCGTGACGAAGGCGAGCATCAAGAACCACGCCGTGACTTCCGTCAAGGTGGTGCTGATCAAAGCCGCAGTGATAATCGATTTAACAATCGCGCACCGCGTCAAGAAGGCTCAGAAAACCGTTTCAATGCACGTGCACCACGTCAAGAAGGATTTGAGAATCGATTCAACAATCGTGCCCCTCGCACTGAAAATCAGGATTTCCGCAATAAACGTCCTGAAAACAAAGGTGAAGTAAACGGCAATTCTGTTGATTACAAACCACGCAACGAAAATAAATTCGGTCAACGCAAACCTTTTGGTATTAACAAAGGCTTTAAGAAGTTCTAATTTTGAAATCCCTAAAAAAACCGCTCAATAGAGCGGTTTTTTTCATTTATTCAATAACAGGAATATCAAACCATTTAGCAGATGGAAAATGTTGTGATAAATACTTTTTTAAGTAGGTAGATGTATCACGTGAAATAAGCTCATCGTCAGATTCAGCATTCAAATTATATGCTAGAGCATATAACTCAAGCCCACGATGCTTCAGTGCCTCTAAGCTCAACAAAGTATGGTTGATGCTTCCCAAACGCCCCGAACTCACCAAAATTATGGGATATTTTTTATCCACCAAATAATCAATGGTTAAATATTGTGTTGTTAGAGGGACCATCAAGCCACCCGCCCCTTCAAGTAAAACAACTTCATATGAAGAGGACAACTGTTGAGTCGCTTGTTCAATTTTAGCGAAATCAATACTTCGCCCATCTATACGTGTCGCTAAGTGAGGCGATGCAGGATAACTGAAAATTTCAGGCATAGTGAGTTTTTGAGTATCTTCCTCTAACCAACCACATCCCATAATTTCACGATGTTTTTCAATATCTTCAGAAACATCCACATTACCCGTTTGAATTAATTTCTGAGTAATGACATTCCGCCCTTGTTCACGCCAAATTTTTGCCAAATAACCAGTGACGTATGTTTTTCCAATTCCAGTATCAATACCGCTCACAAAGTAGATTTGAGCACTCATGACTTACTCCGTGCGATAAAAAATATAGGGTGATACGTTAAAGGATATACAAGATTCTCTTGCTCATCAGTCGCAATAAATTGTCGGTAACCTAGATAAAACTGATTCAAACTTTCCTTCGTCCAACGAAATCCCTGTGAGGTTGCCGTCACACCTGTGGCCTGTAAATGTTTTAGGACCAATTTTGGGTGCGCGAAGTGTAATTGAGCCAATTGTTGTTCACAGTGCATCACTTCAAATCCGTTCTGCTCTAGTAAGCTTTTAATTTGGCTTTGATCAAAATATTTTAATCCTTGTCCAGTTAAGGATTTAATTTCTTTTAAGTTCTGAGGCCCATAAGTTGAAAAGCAAAAATAACCATTGGGCTTTAAAGCCGAATAAATTTTCTGTATCAATCTTTCAAACTCAGACATCCACTGTAATGCAGAGCTTGAGGCACATAAATCAAGGTCTTTGGGTAACTCAATTTTTTCGACATCACCAATACGCCACTCGACAGGCTGATGATGACTGATGGTATGCTCAACATCAGCATATAAATCATTCAAAATGACTTGATCCATTTTAAAATGATGAAGCATCTCTTGAGTTAGATTTCCAGTTCCACATCCAATTTCAAATACTTTAGCAAGCTCAGAAGATGAAACATAAAGACGCATCAGCTCGCTTAAATGTTTCGCTACATTTTGTTGAATACGTGCCTGATCTGCATAAGTCCAATGCGATTTTGCAAATCGAGTAGCAATCATTTCTTTTTGAATAAATTTGTTCAACATAGAGTCATTCATAATTGTTCTTTCAAACGCTCCAATTCATCTTGATTCAGCTGAGAATTCATACAAATTCTCAGGCGTGAACTTCCTTGTGGAACCGTTGGTGGCCGAACCGGCAAAATATAAAAACCAGATTGTTGTAATTGTTGTGCGCGCTCAAGTGCACGCTGAGAATCACCTAAAATTAAAGGAATAATCTGCGAGCTTGAAGGACATTCGTAACCTTGCTCAAGAATATATTGACGCAGTTGCAGACTCAAATCACTTAAATGAGCACGTTGCTCCTGCATTTTTTTCATTTTATTCCAAATAAAATGCGTCCAAGCCATGTTGATGGGTGGTTGTGCGGTACTAAAAATCAAAGAGCGCATTTTGTTGATTAAATAATCTTTTAAGATTGGATGACACACAATGTATCCACCAACAGATGCGAGTGCTTTCCCAAATGTTCCTACCAAGAAATCGATATCATCTATGACAGCATATTGTTCAGCACAACCGAGCCCTTGCTCTCCCCGAACACCAATAGCATGTGCTTCATCAACATATAACATGATTTTACTGAACTGATATTTCAGACTCACCAACGCAGTTAAATCAGTTTCATCACCATCCATACTAAAAATTGATTCAGTTACCACAATGATTCTTTGATACAAGGGATCATCATGATATTGCTCGATCAATTGCTTTAAATGAAGCAGATCATTATGTCGATAACGTATCAGCTTCGCTTTACTTAAGCGAATCCCATCAATCATGCTGGCGTGAATCAATTTATCCGAGAGAATTAAAGTTTGACTATCAGCAATCGCAGGCAGAATACCAATATTCATGTGATAGCCACTGTTGAATAACAGAACTGCCCTTTGATTGAATGATTGACTCATGTCATATTCAAATTGCTCATATTCAGGATAATTTCCTGTGAGTAACCTTGAAGATGAAGAGCTCATTCTTTTTGAATCTGCTGAACAGTGATCAAAAAATGCTTCTCTTATTTGTAGATCTGACGCAATCCCTAAATAATCATTACTCGATAGATTCAACATTCTTTGTTGCTGAAGCTCAACCCATTTTCCATGCTGAACGATGGATTTAAACTGCCGAAAATTTCCAGTTTGTTTTAATGAGTCTAACTGCTCTGCGTAGTAGTCCAACAGATTCATCTCATTTCCTCTGCAAGTTCCATCACAACACTCACCAACTGCGTTAGTAACTCAGTAAGTTCGACATCTGAAATCACAAAAGGTGGCATGACATAAACTAATTTTCCAAAAGGACGAATCCACACGCCTCGTTCTACGAAACGCTGTTGCAGCGTTTTCATATCAACATTTTGTTTAAGCTCAACAACACCGATAGCACCGAGCACACGAACATCTTGAATATGCGCTTGATCATCTAATCTATGTAAATAATGTTTTAGAATTTGCTCTATTCTTTGAATATTGGACTGCCAATCTTGTGACAATAAAAGCTCAGTACTCTTTAAGGCGACAGCACAAGCCAAGGGGTTCGCCATAAATGTAGGTCCATGCATAAATACGCCAGCTTCACCAGAGCTGATCACTTCAGCGACATGTCGTGTGGTCAGTGTTGCAGATAAAGTCATATACCCACCGGTCAGCGCCTTACCAATACACATGATGTCTGGTTCAACTTGAGCGTGTTCCCAAGCAAATAATTTACCTGTTCGCCCAAACCCCGTGGCAATTTCATCAAATATCATTAACACCTGATATTGATCGCATAGCCTCTTGGCTTCGCGTAAATATTCAGGATGATAGAAACGCATGCCTCCAGCACCTTGCACAATCGGCTCAATAATCATGGCAGCGATAGTGGCATGATGGTTTTTTAAAGTTTCTGCCAATACAAGAATATCTGCTGGATTCCAATCTTCATCAAATCGAGTCTGCGGTGCAGGAACAAAATAACGAGAAGGTAAACTAGAACCAAAGACCTGATGCATCCCAGTAACTGGATCACATACTGACATTGCATTCCATGTATCACCATGGTAACCAGAACGCGTCGTGATAAAACTGGTTTTATCTTTCTTATTTTGTGCGGTCCAATATTGAACTGCCATCTTTAGTGCGACTTCAACAGCGACAGAACCTGAGTCCGCATAGAATATTTTATCTAATTGAGGTGGTGTAATTTTTAATAATGCCTTCCCTAATTCAATCGCAGGATCATGAGTAAGCCCACCAAACATAATGTGTGACATGTGCTGCAATTGATCCGACACAGCTTGATTAAGTTGAGGATGGTTATATCCGTGAATGGCACACCACCAAGATGACATACCATCAATGAGTTGACGGCCATCTTCAAGTTCAATCATCACCCCTGTAGCCTTTTTTACTTTATATGTCGGCAGTGGGTTTAACATCGAAGTATAAGGGTGCCATAAGTGTGCTAAATCGAATTCGTCAACCATCCTGGAAGAATTTCCTTATTAATCTAGACAGAGCATAACGCGAATTATTTTTGTTATGAATTGCCTGATTAGACAATATTCATCAGGATTTCTCATTCTTTCTTAGATATTGAACGATTTTGTCACTTAGTTGTGTAGCTCTAAAAATTGAAAAGCAGTGAGAGCCTGGGATAATTTCGAATTTAAAAAACTTTGCATCTATCTTTCGGATATTATCTAGAACTTTGTTACTAACTAATCCATCATCATCAGCAAATACATGTAATTGTTTTCCGACATAATTTTTCAATATCTCGACAGTATTAAGATGATATAGTAAATCCAAGCCCTGCTTTTTTAAATCTAGCTCTTCACTCGTAATTGAATTTTGCAAAGATTGCCAATCTTGTTTAGCAGTTTGGCTGCCCTGTGAGACCAGATAACAAAATCGCTTTAAAGTGGTCATGGGGTCATTTTCAAAAGACTCTCTAAAACTTTGAAAAGTAGAAAGCGGCATACCTGTAGACCAGCGTTCATTGGCAACGAAGCAAGGATTCGATGCTAAAGTAATTAACGTTTTTGCCTGACCTGAAAGCTCGAAAACCTTTTGGGTGAGCAATGTTGCTAATTGCCCGCCTAAAGACCACCCTATAATGACATCGACTTTTTTAGCTAACTCAACATGTTTAGATAATTCAACAGGGTCGAGTGCATTAAAGATATTAATCAGATCGATTTGAAATCCTGCCATATCCAAAGCAGTTTTTAAGTTTTCGAGTGGTTTTGTTCCGAGTCCCCAACCGGTAATTAATAAGATTTTACTCATGATTGCCAATCCTTAGCTGATCGTTTTCGGTCAGTATATAAAGCCAAGCACAATAACTCATTGAGCAAATCATTCAATTTCACTTTGATTTTTAGATAATTATTAAAAATGAGTCAATTTAAGCAAAATTGAGATATAAAAAAACCCAGCCTTGCTGGGTTTTAACTTACATTTGAGACTGAATATAGTTTTGTAAACCAATTAGTTCAATTAAGCGAAGCTGTTTTTCCAACCAATAAGTATGATCTTCTTCGGTATCCGACATTTGTTGACGCAACATATCACGTGTCACGTAATCGCCTTTTTCCTCACAAAGCTTTACACCTTGCGCTAATTTTTCACGCACTTCGTACTCAAGCTTTAAATCAGCTTTTAAACATGAAACGACGTCTTCACCTACTTCAATATCATCACGACTCATATTCGGTGTACCTTCCAAGAATAAGACACGGCGAATAATAGCATCAGCATGTTGTGCTTCTTCTTGCATTTCGTGATCGATACGCTCAAAAATCTTAGTGAGACCCCAATCTTCATACATACGTGAATGAATGAGATATTGATCACGAGCAGCCAGTTCACCACCGATCAACATATTTAAGTAATCTACGACTTCTGGATTGCCACGCATTTCAATCACTCCATTCTTTAATAGCAACATTATGAACAATCAGAGCTTATTTTGCAAAAAATATAATGTGTAAGTTTATGATTTTTATATAATTAAAATGAGAAACATACGCATTTGCAGTTTGAATCACTTATTTTTTACTTAAAAAATAACCCCTTGCATACAGTTAAAAAAATTCGAGAGCAGTTTTAAACAAATTTTAGCTCTATTTAATTTTGTAACCAATCGAAGTGACTCTCATTACATTTGAGTTGATGTTGAAAATGATCAAGGACAAATCCTTTTTTTAATTTTAGAATGAATCTATTTGACCATCAGGCAATAACAATGATGACGACTACTGCCCCGATTTTGGTGACAGGTGCAACTGGCTATATTGCTGGTTGGGTAATTAAACAATTATTAGAACAAAGATACACCGTTCACGCCACTGTACGAGACTTAACTAAAAGTTCAAGTTTTCAACATTTAGAACAAATCGCATCTCAAACTTCAGGCGCTTTAAAGTTATTTCAAGCAAATCTCTTAGAAGAAGGTTCGTTTGATGAAGCAATGAAAGACTGTGAAATTGTGATCCATATGGCGTCACCTTTTTTAGTGACTAACTTTAAAGATCCAGTCACAGACTTGATTGACCCTGCACTAAAAGGTACGACCAATGTACTGAACAGTGTCAATCGTACAGATACAGTAAAACGTGTGGTTGTCACATCTAGTATTGCTTCAACTTATGGCGATGCAGTGGATATTTTGAAAACTGAGCAGAACCAGTTTGAAGAAAGCCATTGGAATACCACCAGTAGTGCCGAACACCAACCTTATTTTTACTCTAAAGTCGCAGCAGAACGCAAAGCATGGGATATGCAAAAGGCACAATCTCGATGGAATTTAGTGTGTATCAATCCCTCATTGGTTGTTGGACCATCACTCACACCTTCTACACAATCTGGAAGTGTTGAAGTCATTCAACAATTTGGAAATGGCATGACTTTATTTGGTGTTCCTCCAATGTGGAATGGGTTAGTCGATGTTCGAGATGTCGCTCATGCGCATATCCAAGCAGCACTTCACCCTAAAGCACATGGACGATATATTATTAATGCTAAAACGATGACGCTACTCGAAATGGCTAAAACATTACGACAACATTTTGGTGGACGCTATCCTTTCCCACGAATGATTGCCCCCAAGTTTTTATTCAAATTACTCGCTCCTCTGTTCGGCTATACGCGAAAATTCGTTGACTTGAATGTGGGTTACCCCATTTACTTCAATGCTGAGCGTAGTAAGCAAGAATTAGGCATGCAATATCGTGACGTTGAGACAAGTATCGTAGAACATTTTCAACAGCTACTTGACGATGGCATTATCAAAAAACGTGGTTAATATCTAATTACTCAAGAAAAAAGGGCATCTATTGATGCCCTTCGTTATGTGCAAGATACACTTAAGACTCAGGTTCAGTGAGCTGACCATGCTCAATCATAAATGCAATAAACTCAGCTTCATTCATCACCGGAATACCTAGTTTTTCTGCTTTTTCAAGTTTGGAACCTGCCTTTTCACCAGCAACCAAGCATTTCGTTTTACTGGATACACTACCACTCACACGTGCACCTAATGCCTGTAAGAGTTGAGTCGCTTCATCTCGTCCCATACTGCTTAAAGTACCAGTCACCACCCAGCTCTCACCATTTAAAGGTTGTCGAGTCGGTGCTATCGGTGCATCCCAATGAATTCCAGCCTCAATTAATCGATTTAATACTTCAATATTATGTTCAGCTTTGAAAAAGTCTAATATCCATTCTGCAGTAATATCACCTACATCAGGGGTTTTCTTCAATGCTTCTAAATCAGCAGATTTCAGCGCATCTAAAGTCTGGAAAGTATTGGCTAACATTCGAGCCGTAGTCTCGCCTACTCCTCGAATGCCTAGTGCGTAAATAAATGCCGCTAATGTTGTTTTTTTACTACTTTCAATTGAGTCTATGAGATTTTGTACAGATTTCTCACCCATTTTTTCAATAGTCAGTAATTTTTCACGATGCTCGTGCAAGTGATAAATATCTGCAACATCTTTGAGGAGTTCAAGATGTAATAAAGACTCAACCCAACGATCACCCAAACCTTCGATGTCCATTGCTTTACGTGATACAAAATGACGGATCGCCTCTATACGCTGTGCCGCACAATAAAGCCCCCCTGAACATCGTGCTAAAGCTTCGCCTTCGGGCATCACAACTGGAGAAGCACATACAGGACATTGTTCTGGCAATTGAATTTCAGTGGTTTCTAGAGGTCGAAATTCTGGCCAAACCTTTTCAACTTTAGGAATAACATCTCCGCTACGATAGACACTCACCGTATCTCCAACGCGCACGTCCAAGCGATGTATTTCACCAATATTATGTAAAGTCACGTTTGATACTGTGACTCCGCCAACCGATACAGGATTTAATCGCGCTACAGGCGTTAAAGTACCTGTACGCCCTACCTGCCAATCAATATTTTCAACCGTTGTTAGCGCAGCCACTGCAGGGAACTTATATGCTGTTGCCCATCGAGGTTCACGACTTAAAAAGCCTAATTGTTGTTGTTGCTTCAAATCATTGACTTTGATCACCATCCCGTCAATTTCAACTGACAGGTTTGGACGCTCCTGATTTACAGATTCATAAGCCGCTTGAACCTCTTCAATACTGTCACAAACAAAATGTTTTTCCCCAACAGCAAAGCCCAACTGTTCAAGCCAATTTAAGCTCTCTGACATCGTGTTCAGACCATGATGTGGCATGCATTGCGCAATACCATAAGCATAGAATGCAAGTGGTCGTGATGCTGCTATGGTCGGATCAAGTTGACGCAAACTCCCTGCTGCTGCATTTCTTGGGTTAGCAAAAGTTTTCTCACCTTTGGCCTCATTTTCAGCATTTAACTTTACAAATCCAGCTTTAGGCATTAGTACTTCGCCACGAACTTCTAACAACGCTGGTGGTACACCTTGAGACATCATGAGTACTTTAGGCAAATTACGAATTGTTTTTACATTTTGGGTTATGACTTCTCCTGTTTCACCATCCCCACGTGTAACCGCTCGAATCAACACACCGTGTTCATACCATAGCGAGATCGCAAGCCCATCAAATTTAAGTTCGACGTCGTATTGGATTTTTTGGTTCGGTAAACGCTCTTCAATTCTGCGTGCAAAGGCAAAAAGTTCATCCTGATTAAACACATTACCCAAAGACAACATTGGAACAGTATGTGTAATATTTTCAAACTTAGATAAAGGTTTATCACCCACTTTATTGGTCGGTGTATCCGCCTGTACTAAATCAGGATATTGTTCTTCTAAGTTTTTTAGTTGATGAAACAATTGATCATATTCACTGTCTTCAATCATCGGCTGATCCATCACATAATAAGCATGGTTATGCCGAGCCAGTAATTGAATGAGTTGGCGCATTTGCGCAACGACAGCGTTCTGATCCATATTTTCACCATATAAAAGGGCGGAAAATTCCGCCCAATAATTTCAACCTAAACAGTATAAATGACTTTACACAAATTCAGTAAGTCACCTAGGGATTAAACAGCTTGACCTGATCTATAGTCGATCGCTTTATGGCGCCAGTGTTCTTTTAACTGCGGTGTAAATTCAAGATTATTTTCGTCATAGACGGTACCATCTGTTTCACGTGCAATAAGCCCTGCAATACTAACCATACTGTCATAGCCTTTTTGAACATTATGATGCGGTAATGCTAAGAAGAATGCTAAACCTTGAACTTGTTCACCGGATAATGTTTCTAAATCGAAACCTGCAGGACCCTGATCTGTGATTCTGAGTACGGAAAACAGCAATGGGCTGACTGCATCAGGAGTTTCATAACGATGGAAACAGTTCATTTCGCCAAAGCGCAATCCATATTTCATTAACACTTTCAAAGCTTTATCACCTGAAAGTGCTTTTCGAGGGTTCGGATACATATTCAAACTAATAATGTATTCGGCATTTGCTAAAGCACTTTCATCATCAAAACGTTGCTGTTCATGTAAATGCACATCCAAGATGCTGCTTTCCTCTTCAAATTCTTTGATTTCAGCAGTTTGAATATTCGGATTTAATACAAAACTTGGCTCAACTTTTTTAGAGTCTTCAATTGTAGTTTCTACGATTGAATCTTTGGAAATAAGATCTGCACTTTGAGTGTCTGTTACACCATCAATCGACTGAGCTTTACTCTCGACTGTTTCTGTATTTTTTTCTAGTGGGTCAGTCTCAGTGCTGTCCGAGTTTTTACTGGAGTCGAGCAGAGATTTACTTTCTTTCTCTGCAAGGTCTACTGAAGTATTCAGTTGCACTGTATCTACCACTTCTACAGTTTTTTGAATATTTTCAGGCGTCTTTGTAGCATGCTGATCAGCTGTTTGATCCACTCGAGCCACATCACTCGCTTCAATGTCTTTCAAACTTGGTTCTACACGCTCAGAAGAAGCCAATGGTGCGGCTTGCGCCTGTAAAAGACTACGAACATGACGAGGAATGACGGGTTGATTACATTGTTCATTTATATGTAATTCAGCATCTAATGACGGTGCTGCATCACTCGGCTTGCGCAGGATCATAAACAACCCTATGCAACAGATCACGATTGCGATCACAATTCCGATAATGGTACTGATTTCCATATTAAGACTCCGCAGCTAAACCGTATTCTTTCGCTTCTTCTAGATCAACAGTGACTAACTTCGATGTTCCTGGCTCAGGCATTGTTACACCAAGTAAGTCAGTAGCCATCGTCATCGCAACTTTATTGTGTGTAATGTAAATGAATTGGACCTGTTCAGAAAGCTCTTTTACTAAATTACAAAAACGTCCAACATTTGCATCATCTAACGGTGCATCAACCTCATCCAATACACAAAATGGTGCTGGATTCAGTCGAAATATAGCAAAAACTAATGCTAGTGCTGTTAGTGCTTTTTCACCGCCTGATAACAATGCTAAAGAACTATTTCGCTTTCCTGGTGGTCGAGCCATTAGCTTTACACCAGATTGCCAATCATCTTCTAAACTTAAACTTGCTTCACCACCATTAAACACCTTTGGGAATAAGTTTTGCAATTCCGCATTTACTTGATCAAAGGTAGTCATGAATAGCTTTTTAGTTTCTTGATCAATGCTTTTCATCGCATCCTTTAATTGTGCGACTGTTTTTTCAAGATCTTCAATTTGATGGCTTAAATCTTCATAGCGCTTTGATACTTCTTCATACTCTTCTGAAGCTGCTAAGTTCACAGCGCCTATTTTGTCAAACTGACGCTGTGCCTGCTCTAACTGCTGTTGGTGCTGACTCAAATCAATTTTCACATTTTCTAATAATTCTGCATTAAGCTCTTTTAATTGTTCAGCATAATGTTGTAAATCAGATTTAGCCACTTGCCATGCTAAACGCTTCTCTTCTAACTGGGTTCTAAAGTGCTCATCACTTTGCTGATGATTTAACCGTAGCTCCGTCAATTTTTGTTGCTTAGACTGTATTTCATTAAGTTCGACTTGCCATGAGGACCAAGTCTTTTGTAACTTTTCAGTCTGCTGCTTTTGAACCTCATATTGGCTTTGCAAAGTGGGTAATTCTAATTGAATCGGATCCACGAAATTTTTAGCTTGTGTAATTTGAGTGATGATCTGCTGATATTGCGTTTTTAGAAAACTTGCATCTTTTTCCAACAGCTCAATTTGTTGCTGATTTTGCGTATGAGTACGGCGGTTTGTTTCTAACTCTTGTTGTTTTTTGTAGACTAAGTCCTGAAGATGCTCAACCTGATCATTCAATTCTTCAACTTGAAACTCTAAGGTTTTGTAGTGTGGAAGATTGTGTTCAATTTTAAGCATCAATGCATGTAAATCGATTTCCAAATCATCTTTTTGCATCGCATCTTCTTCAAGCTGCGCATCAAGTTGAGCAATTTGTGACTCGATGTGTAGATTTTGCGACTCGAAAGCCTGCTGAGCCATTTGCTGTTTTGCAATCTTCACTTCAACTTGGTGAGCAAGGGCTTGATGATTTTTTAACGCTTTTTGCAACTCCGTACATTCACTATTTTTTTGTTCAAGCTTTAATTGCATCTCAGCGAGTTCGAGCGTCATTGACTCATGCGCTTTCACCATTTGTGTCAACTCTGAATCAATTTCATCTAATCGAATTCGGTGGCTAAGTGCTCCTTGAGCATCTTGACTCGACTCATCAAAGTACAGACCAATCATCCAGTCAGGACCCATATGATAGCCATCCAAACTTAAAATAGACTCACCTTGTTTTAATTGAGGCTGTAATTGAAGCGCCTGCTCAAAATCTTGAGCTATCGCAACGTTTAACCATAATGAGTTTTGGGGGAAATCAATCCAGCTCGCTAATGTGGGTAAACCAAGTACAGTCCCAGATACATCTTGCTGAATAACTTTTAATTGACGGGCAGATTCGGTCTGAAATAAATCTTCACTCTTTAACGTATTCGCATGCAGCCACTTTGACAGAAATTTTTCGACCAATGCTGCAAATGGTTTCGCCTGATCTTTTAGCTTCAAAATTTGCATTAAAGGATCATTGCTCTTCGATGCATGTCGACTGACTTTCACCACAAGCTGTTGTAATTGTTTTTGTTCAGATTTCAAAATCTGTATGTGTGAATTCAAATCTGTGCATTTACTTTTTTGCTCAGTCAATGAGATTTGATCACGTTTCAATTGAGTTTCTAATTTCTCAATTCTTTCTTCTAGACGAACGATTTCAATCTGTACATCATTTTTTTCATGCAGGAGATTGTCAATATCATCCTGTTCATACTGTGCTTGATTTTGAGATTTTTGTTCGAGCAAAGTTTGTTTTTGCTGCTCAATTCGAAGCACATTTTTAGCCAATTGATCACTCTGCGCCAACATTTGTGCACGTTGCTGTTGTTGCTTTTCAACCAATGCTTTTATTTCAGAAAATGATTTTTGCGCTTCAAGTTGCTTTGCCTTCAGCTCATTGAATTGTTGTAAATCAAGCTGTGCATTTGATTCAGTATCACTCAATGTTGTTGCTTGATGTTCTTGCTGGAGGATCAAATCTTCCAACTGAATATCAATCAGTTGCATCCGCTCTTTGGTTTGTATTTTTTGCTCTTCAAGCTGCTTTAAAGTTAAAGTATTTTGAGCAAACAATTGCTGTTTTTGATCCAAATTGGCTTGTAATTCAGCCAGCTTTTTTTCAGCTTGTTGCCATTCTTGCTGAAGTGGTGTGGATTGTTGCATTAATCGCTGAAATAACTCATTTGTTGCTGTTAAATCATGCTCAACAGTGGTGAGTTCAGAACGAACAAGCTTAAATTGCTCACCCAATTCAGTCATTTCAGTTGTATATTCTTGTTGAATTCGTTCACTTTGATGGCATTGAAATGAAAGTATCTCAACTTTCAAAGTTCGAATTTCAGTCTCTAAAGCTTTATATTGAAGTGCAGCTTCTGCTTGACGCTTTAGTGTCTTTAATTGGGATTTTAATTCAACAGCAATGTCATTTAGACGACTTAAATTTTGATGAGTATGTTCTAAATGTTGCATCGTCTCACGACGACGTGCTTGATAACGTGATACTCCAGCAGCTTCTTCGATATAAACGCGCATTTCATCTGGTTTTGCATCGACCAAACGGTTAATCATGCCTTGTTCAATAATCGCATACGAACGAGGACCTAAGCCTGTTCCTAAAAAAATATCTGTAATATCACGGCGGCGGCATTTTGTACCATTAAGAAAATATTCAGATTTACCATCGCGATTGACTTGGCGACGTACCGCCAACTCACTATAAGCGTTATATGCTCCACCTAATTTTCCATAGGTATTTTCGAAGCGTAATTCTACACTCGCCATTCCCACTGGTTTACGCTTTGCTGTCCCAGTAAAAATGACATCCTGCATACTTCCACCACGTAACTGGCGTGCGCTTGACTCTCCCATCACCCATCGGATTGCATCGATGACGTTGGATTTACCACAACCATTTGGTCCCACGACTGCGGTACGGTTGGCTTTAAATTGTAAGGTGCTGCTATCCGCAAAAGATTTAAAGCCAGAGAGTTTTAAGCTGCTTAATCGCATAGTGTCCTGATTATCTGCGCGATCTCCGCGCCCAAGCTAGTTCAATTTGTTTCATTCGTGTCAGTGACTCTAACACTAGATTGCGCAAGTGTCGGCAAAAATCTTCCATAAATAAAGTAGCTTGTTGTGATTTTCGGATCAAAATTGCATCGATCACGAGCTTAATTAATTCAAGTGCTTCTTGGAGCTCTCTACGCGAAGTATTTAAGGTTAAAAAATAACTACGACGTATAGATGGCAACAGTTCGCGATAAAACTTCATTAAGTAAGGGTTGGCTACCATATCTTGTTGCTTAGCTAAAAATTGAAATACACCATCGTAAAATTTTTCAGTATTACTTTGTTTAACTTGTTCAATTAAATATTGCAAAAGTTGCTGAAGCGCCTCAGCTTCATGATTACGCCAAGTTTCACTCATACGCTGGACGATCTGCCCTAACATAAGAGCACTCGTATCAAATAAAGCTCGCACTTGTTGGGCAGACATTTCTGACACAATTGCGCCGCGTCTTGGATAAATTTCAATTAAATGCGTGCGTTCAAGTAATAATAAAGCTTCACGTACCGAACCTCGACTCACGTCTAATTCTTTAGCGATACGCAATTCTTGTATACGTTCACCTTCGACCAATTCGCCACTAATAATCTGTTCACTTATATGTCTGGCTATTTGCTCTGAAAGGCTGTCCACTTCTTCCAATTGCATAATATTCCTATTTATTTTTTTACTCACACTTCATCAAGCATGATGCTATTTTATTGTTTTTATACCAATAGCATCATACTGACTATGTCTTTGTCTGACAATTTATCAAATTTTTAAGTCAATACACATCATTATTTTCGAGAATGATTTGGCATATTTTTCTCAAAATACGCCTTGATAAATAAAATAAATCCCTACAGTTGTAAGCAAAGATGCAAAACATTTTTTCAACATCGCTGCTGACAGTTTATGTGCAACTTTTGCTCCTACTTTTGCGGTGATAAAACTCATTACACTAATGCCAATGAATGCATAAACATGAACATATCCAATGGCATTTTCGATTTCAGCAGGTGCTTTTTGTCCGTAGAACATAAATCCAAATGCACCTGCTAAAGCAATCGGCAGTCCACATGCAGCAGATGTTGCAACAGCTTTTTGCATCACCACCCCATGATGATTTAAATAAGGTACGGTTAAACTTCCTCCACCGATCCCAAAAATTGCTGAAGCCACCCCAATTCCACTTCCCGCAGCCAATTGAGCAGGTACAGAAGGTAGTTGCTTAGATTGATCGACCACCACATTAGCACCACGGAACATACGGTATGCAACCCAAATTGCGAAACAACCGATAATCAATTGCAGCATTGGTCCAGAGATAATACTGGCCAATCCAGCACCAAAAAATGAACCCAGTACCAAACCTGGCGCTAAATTTTTAAATACTGACCATAGCACTGCACCTTTTTTATGATGTGCCATAACTGAGCTAATCGATGTGACCACAATCGTAGCTAATGATGTTCCAAGCGCCATGTGCATAATGACAGTTGGGTCATAACCCATTTGGGTAAATACAATAAATAAAATGGGTACGATGATTAATCCACCGCCCACGCCAAACAACCCTGCAGTAAAACCAGCGATTGCACCAATAGCTAAATATATGATTAACTCCATAAATCTTTTACTCTTCTCAGATTCAACATGGATTTAGAGACTCGCCACCTCAGTCAGCTTTTAACTGAAGCTCAACAACTTCCAGAAGTTTTACTGTTAAAACAGAGCACCACTTCAACCAATGATGAAGTACGCGCACTCATCAAAAAAGGTGTACAGGGTATTCTTGTATGCAGTGAGACTCAAACTCAGGGACGTGGACAACATCAACGACAATGGGTTTCCCCAGTCGGGAATATTTATTTAAGCACATTGCTAGAAACCAAAACACCCTTAGATGGTCGACTATCCCTTGAGATTGCACTTAATATTTTGCAAATTCCTTCATTTAAGTCATTGGATCATTTACAAATCAAATGGCCAAATGACCTTTATAGTGCGCAAGGCAAATGGGGTGGCATTTTGGTAGAGCCTGTAACCCCACATCAGGCGATTGTTGGTGTTGGTATTAATTTATTGCCTGTTTCTGATGCAGCAATCGAACAGCAAACCACATCAATCATGCAATTGGGTTTAGCTCATCCAAATCGAATTAAGATTATTTCAGAGCTTTATCTCGCAATCATGCAAGCTGGACAATGGTTTGAGCATGGAAGTTATAACCTCTCGGGACGTTTCAATCACTATGCTGCTTTTATGAATCAGACTGTAGAGTTTGAGCAAGTGAATAAAACAGTACAAGGTATCTTTAAAGGTATTGGAGATGATGGTCGAATTAATATTTTGACTGAACAAGGTTTAATCGGTTTGTATCAAGGGCGTTTACGCTTAAAAAAATAAAGAAAAGATAGGTCAGCGAATACATGATGAAACGTCTTTGGTTAGATATAGGCAATACGCGTTTAAAATATTGGATCACGGAAGGTGAGCAAATCTTGGAGCATGTGGCGGAGCTTCATCTACAATCTCCTGCGGACTTAATGTTGGGTCTCATCCAACACTTTAAATCTCAAAACCTATCAGAAGTCGGTATCTCATCTGTTCAAGACAAGAAAAATAACGATCGTATACTCAAAATTTTAAAACTGCTGGATATCCCAATTGTCGTCGCTAAAGTTCATCAAGAATATGCAGGACTCCAATGTGGATATACAGAACCGAATCAATTGGGTATCGATCGTTGGCTACAAGTTCTAGCGGTCGTCACCGATCCTCAAGAGAAATATTGCGTGATCAGTTGTGGAACGGCCTTAACAATTGATTTAGCAAATGGATTTACACATTTAGGGGGATATATCGTACCTAATCTCTATCTACAACGAGACTCACTTATTCAAAATACCAAAGGGATCAAAATCCCTGATGCTGCATTTGATGAGTTAAGTCCTGGGCAAAATACAATGGATGCTGTTCATCATGGTATTTTATTGGGATTGGTCAGTATGATCGAAAAAGTTTTAACAACATCTCCAAGAAAATTAATCCTTACAGGTGGAGATGCAGCACTTTTTGCTCAATATTTACAATCTTATGACCCGAAAATTGAAACCGATTTATTATTAAAAGGCTTACAACGCTATCTTGCTGTCACGCAACAAAAAACATAACTTGGTCATCAGGTCTGCTGAACTGAGTGTCTCTTAAAACAAAAAATTATTCACTCAGTGTCAGTACACACATCCAAAATATAAAAAAACAGGCTGAACAACATGAATAACAGGACGTTAAACGTTTGGAATATCGCGAAGGAACTGCCCTTTGGGAAAATACTTTTCAATCAAGTGATCCAACTCAAAGCACCTTATTTCAAGTCTATTCGCACGAAAATTATTGAATTGAGACCAGATTTTTGTCAGGTCCAGATGTCTAAAGAAAAAAGGGTTTTAAATCACCTCGATACTGTACATGCGATCGCATTGTGTAATTTGGCAGAGCTTACTGGTGGCCTAATGACAGAAGTTACTCTTCCACCAAGTCATCGATGGATACCCGACGGTATGCAAGTCAAATATATTAAAAAAGCTACGACCAATTTAATAGCAGTTGCTTATCCTCTGACGCCAATTCAAGCGGGGCAATCCATACCAAATAGATTTGTAGCGTGTGTCGAAGTCCATGATCAAAACCAAGCGCTTGTCTTTAGAGCAGAAATCACTATGTGGGTGACATCACGTTAAACACGTCAGTGAGAGCTTATAGCTTCTGAATTAATCTCGAATAATCTCAGCCCAGACCTCAGGCAATGCCGTACAACCTTCTGAATCAATAAAATGGCCTTGATGTTCAGCAGCAACGACATGTGCATCAATACTTTCAGCTTGCTGGAAACTAAATTTAGGCAGAACGCGCTCATCACCTTCAGAATAAATGACCACGCGATCATGAACTTGGTCACGAATGAGTTCAAAATCTATATCAGCAGCATCAATAAATGGATTGACTTGCTCAAGCCGCCCTAAACGTCCATTGAAACCAGCAACTAGAATTATTTTTTTGATTTTTTGGTTTAAAAGTACGTGGCTTAAGTAATGTAAAGTTGCAATACACCCGAGACTGTGAGCAACAAAAATTGTTTGATCATCAATTTGAGCTATTTGCTCTTTCATTTGTTGTTCCCACGTTCCTAATTGTGGCGTCTCAGAAGGATCTAATCTCAATACTTTTAATGGAATACCATACTGATCAGCTTGTTGTTGTATCCATGGAAACCAATTTTCTTCAGGGCTTGCCGTATATCCATGCACAACATAAACCTGTGTCATTTTCTTGCACTCTTGACTGTATTCTCAACACCATGAATTGATTATTTTTTAAACTAAATAGTAAGTTTGCAAAATTATGTAGCATGAAAAAAGGCGCCACAGCGCCTTTTTAAATTTTGGGAATTATTTTGGATCTTTTCCACCAAATAACGGACCAACGCCACCGCCGCCACCAAATTTCTTTTGCATACCGCTTAATGATTTCATCATTTTCGCCATACCCGATGGATTCGCAAATTTTTTCATCATTTTTGCCATTTGGGCATGTTGTTTGATCAGTTTATTGACTTCAGCAACATCCATACCACAACCTGCTGCGATACGTTTTTTACGGCTTGGATTCATCAAGTCAGGATTGCGACGCTCTTTGATGGTCATCGATTGAATAATCGCTTCCATTTTCTTCACTTGCTTTTCAGGATTTGCTTGAGCAATCGCATCCTGAATTCCTGAGTTACTCATGCCAGGCAACTTGTCTAAGAAGCCCATCATACCGCCCATTTTATTCATTTGTTCAAACTGCATCAGCATATCTTCAAAGTTGAAGCTGCCGCCTTTTTGCAGTTTTTTCGCCATTTTTTCAGCTTTTTCTTTGTCGACTTTACGTTCCAGCTCTTCGACCAAAGAAAGAACATCACCCATACCTAAGATACGTTGTGCTACACGCTCAGGATGGAATGGTTCAAGGGCATCGAGTTTCTCCCCCATCCCCAAGAATTTAATAGGCTTACCAGTAATTGCACGAACAGAAAGTGCCGCACCACCACGCGCATCACCATCAGTTTTTGTAAGAATCACACCGGTTAAAGGCAATGCATCATTGAATGCTTTTGCTGTATTTGCAGCATCCTGACCGGTCATTGCATCTACAACGAACAGTGTTTCTGTAGGATTAATCGCTGCATGCAATTCTTTAATTTCGCCCATCATATCGTCATCGATATGTAAACGACCTGCAGTATCGACAATCAATACATCCGCAAATTGAATTTTGGCTTGTTCAATTGCTCGGTTTGCAATCGTAATTGGCTTTTCATCAGCACTTGATTCAAAGAAAATCGCGCCGACTTCACCTGCTACAGTCTGGAGCTGCTTAATCGCCGCAGGACGATAGACGTCGGCAGAAACCATTGCGACTTTTTTCTTTTGACGCTCTTGTAAAAAACGAGCTAATTTTGCAGCAGTCGTCGTTTTACCTGCACCTTGTAAACCAGCCAATAAAACAACAACGGGAGGCTTTGCAGCAAGATCAAGACTTTCATTTGCCTCACCCATCATTTTGGTGAGTTCATCATGAACAATTTTGACGAATGCTTGGCCTGGAGATAACTGTGACATCACCTCTTGACCTAATGCCTCTTCCTTAACTTTCGCGATAAATTCACGAGTTACAGGAAGTGCAACATCGGCTTCAAGAAGTGCCATACGCACTTCGCGTAACGTATCTTTAATATTGTCTTCGGTCAGTTGCCCAGAGCCAGTAACATTTCTTAAACTCTGCGTGAGTCGTTCTGTTAAGGTATCAAACATTGCAAAATCCGCTTAAAATGGTTGTTGCAAAAAAATCTTTCTTAAAATAGAAAATTTATGCATAAGATGCTATAGGATACTGTAGTTCGTTTGGAATTTATATCTTATTAGATGAATATTCAGCATCCATAAAAAGGTTTGACATGATTAGCCTCCCTTTGGTTTACACAATTTTAGCATTGATCGCCTATACCACTGCCTTTTGGTATTTGTTTACCCATTTAATGACTAAACGTGTCCCTAATCATTGGTTTATCAGTCTCGTAGCTGGATTAGGCTTGATCTTGCATGCTGTCGTCTTATTGGTAGATATGAAAACGCCTTTCGGCATTAACTATAACGTTTTTAATCTCCTTTCATTTACTTCAGCACTCATGCTGTTATTGAGCCTGCTTTATAGCACTTATCGACCTGTACTTGCGCTAAATCTGATTGGAATACCAGTAGCTGCATTGGGTTTAATTTTAGGCTATTCCCTGAGCCAGCCTATACTTACACTTAAACAGAACACGTTTGGACTTGATGTCCATATTATTT
This sequence comes from Acinetobacter sp. 24-47-62, assembly GCF_056779765.1. NCBI lineage: Bacteria > Pseudomonadati > Pseudomonadota > Gammaproteobacteria > Moraxellales > Moraxellaceae > Acinetobacter > Acinetobacter sp. 24-47-62. The sequence goes on along the minus strand of NZ_JBWYIN010000010.1, from coordinate 128,455 downwards.
TGTCACTCTCAGCTTATGCAGTGCTATTAATGGCAACAATTCACGCAGTTTTGTTGTGGTTACAAGATCGTGAGTTAAAAAACAAACAGAAACATCGTGTTTGGGTAAATCTATTACCCTCCTATCAAGCAATGGAATCTTTGTTATTCGATATGCTTGTTACAGGTTTCATTTTATTAAGTACTGCACTTATCTTCGGCTTTTTTACGATTGATGATTTTTTTGCACAGCATTTGGCACATAAAACAGCGTTTAGTATTGTCTCTTGGTTTGTTTACGGTGCACTTTTATTTGGACATTATCGTTTTGGTTGGCGCGGTCAAAAAGCGAGACGCTTTACCATTATTGGTTTTATTTTACTTGCAATAGGCTTTATTGGATCAAAATTTGTATTAGAAATGATTCTAGGAAAATAATAATTGTGTGATTTAAATCACAATAAATAATAATTAAATAAATATCACATCATATTAAATTTTATATATTTTAAATACATTTAAAATATAGGTAAATAAATTTTAAGTATAAATAAAATTTTCATATAAAAATATTGATAAAAATCAATTACTTAAAATAAGAAAATACATTAAACCTTTTTGATGATTTAATAAATAATAGTTAATATTATTTGAATTATTTAATTAATTAATATTAATAATCTGTTCATCGCTTAATAGCCCCCATTAATCCCCTATAAGTTGTTATTATTTAGGTTAGTAACTAATGTTACAGTTAGTAAATGGATATTTTTGATGATTATTTTGGGGTATGTATGAAATTGCAAAAAGGTTTTACCTTAATCGAATTAATGATCGTCATCATTATTGTTGCAATCTTGGCCGCAATTGCAGTACCAAGTTATCAAAACTACGTCACCAAAGCCAAAATCAAAGAAGCTCAATCAAATTTAATCGCACTTTCATTAGGTGCTGAAAATGCATATCAAAGAACACTAAACTACCCTAAAGAAACCTTGTCAAATACCAATGCAGTAAAAACTAAATTTACAACTTGGAATCCGAGTTCTGATTCATTTAATTTTACGTACACTTCATCAGATGGTGTGAATTATGCGGTTCAGGCAATAGGAACTGAAGCAAGAGTTTTAGGTTGTACATTAACACTCAAAAATGATGGAACTCGTACCGTGTCCGGTTGTGGTTCATATACTGACTGGGTGAAATAATATGCAAAATACTGGTTATAGAAAACAACTTGGTTTCACGCTGATCGAACTAATGATTACGATCGTTGTACTGGCTATTTTGTTATTTGTAGGTACTTCTTTAACCAGAGCTTGGGTAGATCAAAGTCATGTTGATGGAGCGCTAGCAGGTATTAAAAATGCGACTTATCAAGCCCGTTCTGCAGCAATTCGAAACACGAATAATCAAGAGTCTTCACTTGCAGCAGCATCTGTTTGTATAGATAAAACCCATCAAGAAATTAGAGTCATTCGTGTTGCTAAGGACAATACTGATGCGTGTTCAACAAGTGACGGCAACTCGCCTGACCAAAACTATATCCTTCAAAAAATCCCCTATGCATCGAATGTATTTTTCAAAGTAAACAATACAGAGTTTTATTGTCTATCTTTTAACTCGAATGGGATGTTGGTTGCTGCAAGTTCAGCATCAGCAACGTGCAATTCAAATTTAAATTTAACCGTTACAGTTGAGAAGAATAATGAATCAGCAAACATTCAAATCAACTAATCAACGTGGTTTCACATTGTTGGAGTCTCTTGTTGGTTTACTTATATTCTCGATTATTGTTTTTGGTAGCGGTTTAGCAATCAGCAAAATGTTGAACACGCAACGATATATGAACATTGACAATATAGTGATAAACGAACTGCAAAATCGCTTACAAACCATCACTATATCAACTGACTCAACTGATGTTTGTGCTTCATTCAATAACCAATCTACCGAAAGTAAATCGTTCACATTAAATGGTAATACCTACTACATTTATTGCAATTTGAATTCTGAAAATATTAGTGAAACGAGCGGTGTCGCAGGTACAAAAATTACATGGCCTGTGTTAGCTGCGAGTACAAATCAATCTAATGCCAAGACCTGCGCTGAAGACAGTATGGAAGGCTTAGATTGTTATCGAGTCGGGAGATAAATCATGAGTCAAAAAGGATTTACGCTCGTTGAGTTGATGGTTGGATTAGTCATTGCAATGTTATGCATGCTAATGATGCTCATGCTTTTTAAACAGACGACTCAAATTGGTATTAGTTCTTCTCGTGATTCGGAATACGATGCTCAAATACGAACAGCATTATCAGTTGCACAGAAGCTCGTTCAAAATGCAGGCTATGGTTCAGGAAAAACATCAGATATTGCTGTAGGAGTGGACACTCAAAATTTACCTGCTGTTTTCTGGCGAATGAATCCAGATCCTGTAACAAGCTTAATGTCTGCAAATACAACGATTAATTACAACTGTGAAGCATTAACTCAAGAAAAAGAAGGTGATACATATCGCTTAATCTTTCTTAAAAAGAATAACTGTGGGTCTGAAGCAGTATTAAATATAGAAACTTTTAGCCAACCTGATGAAAAACAGCATATTGTTTCCTTTAAGACCTTAGAAACAGGCACCGTTTTTAACTTTGTATTAACACCGGGAAATTGTACACCTTTTGGAATTGATAAAAACAACTCCAAAGGTACGCGCCAACTGACGATTACTGCTAATCGTCAATACGCAGATGAAATGCAAAATTCAAATATTGGTCAAACAGTGAGTAATACCGTTTGTCTTAATAACATTGTTAACCTTTAAGAGCGAGATTAAAGATGAATAGTTTAAGAAAGCAGCAAGGCATGGCCACTATTCTTTTGGTCTTGCTCATCGGGCTTACAGTGATGATCATAACATCGACTGTTGCAAAATCACTCATCTCCAACAAAGAAGCAAATGTAGCTGCGCATGCACAAACCAACGTACAACTCATGGGATGGTCAGGTGTTAGCGCCTTTCGTGAATATTTATTAAAAAAATATAAGGATACCGATATCAATGACTTTCGCCAAAGCTTATTAAATACAGGTGAAATTCAGCTTTTAAATGATGATACCAACCAACGTTATGTCACGGTTGAAGTAAAAGATGTAAAAGGTTGCAATGGTTTAACCAATAACCCAGATGGTTCTACTGGAACCAAATGTATTGTAATCGCAAATATTCTGTCGAAAAGTGGGTCAGCTCAATCAGCTACTACGATACAAGCAATCTATGATCTTGCAGCAGACCTGATTAAGTACAAGAGTGTTATTAATTTCACTGGTCAAACATTTATGTCTGGCACTACCATTTCCGGCGAAGATCCAACTAAACCAGATGAGTATGTCGAACTGAATGTCGATGGTGGCAGCCTGTCCTTACAAGCTGGTTTCAAAATCAAAAATATTAAAAACTTAACTATTAACGTTAAGAAAGACAAAGATGGTAAAGGTGGAAATGTCTATATAGATTGTTTAATTGATGCCTGTGGTACAAGAAATGGGGCTGTAATTAACATCAATGCTGAGGGCTATGTTCACATTATTAACGGCGGAAATTTTGGCAATATTTCTTCTGGTGAGTGGGTTAAACTGTTAACCAATGTCAAAGCAGAAAATATTAAAGCAATTGGTAATGTCACACTTTCTCTTGGTTCTAAAGCTCAAAATATTTCCACTGACGGAAATATTAGTCTTACAGAAGGTGGCTATGCTGCAAACTTACATACCAATAAAGATGTAACACTACGCACGAATGTTGAAGTGTCTTCTATCACCACACACCAAGGGAATGTCAATCTTTCCGTTTCTAGTAAAGTCAACGGAAATGTCATGGCAGGTGGCAACGTAACAATGATCGGAACTAGTGTTGTTACGGGTGATATTACATCAGGCGGTAAAGTTAATATTTCTAGTAGTGACGTTAAGGGCAGTGTAAGAGCCAAAGAATTTATTGACCTTGATACCTTCTCCAAAATTGAACAATCGGCCTATGCTCACAATCAGTCGAAACAAGGGATTGGCGTGTACAAGGCTGGAGTCCGCTTAAGTACAAGTTGGATTGGTGGAAATGTGTATTCTAACGGTCCATTACGCTTATTAGATGGTCTTATTATTGAAGACGTAAAAGGTGATGTCTATCTTGCCAACTTTAGTACTTCAAACCAGAATGGTGTAGTTGAAGGATTTAAGAATGCAATTAGTGGAAAAATTTATGAAAAACTCACAAGCATCCCTCAGCTCAGTACTTTTCCAGATATTCCTAAATACGACGTTTCTGAAACCATAGCCAGTATTCAAGAAGCAATTCAAAATATGACGTTTGAAACCAGAGTCGATGTTCGTCAATATCGAAACGATGCAAACTATATTTTCGTACGTGAATATGGCGCTGCTCGCGTATATTTAAATCATCTTCGCAATGAGAGCTCTAAAATCACTTACATGTATGAGTATGACGCTACTAATAATATTCACAAACAGTTTGCTGTAGATGCTTCAGGAAATAAAACTCAAATCATGAAAATTGACCCTGATAACTCAAACTCAGGCTCACGAGGTTTCTATTTAGGGAAATACACCTTGAATAGCAAAGATTATGTCGGTGCTATTTGTGAAACTATTCATGAAGAACAGGTCATGACCAATAGTTTAGGGCTACGTACTGAGCATAAGAGCGGTTATTGTACGAGTCAAATTATTGGATATCTTCCACGGGTCAGCTTAGACTTCAATGGTCTTAATGGTAAAGATCGTTATATATTTGGCTGGCCTAAAGATTATGACTATACATTACCAGACACTTGGTATATTCGTTCAATGGATACATCTACATTCGATAACGCAAGTTTTGCTCCAGGTATTCTGTATTTCGAAGGTAAATTAATTATTTCTGGTAAAGCGAATCTTGCGGCGGATAGTACTGATTCTGTATTCACCAATACTTTCCTTGCTGAAGGTGATATTGATGCGATTGCGATGTCTCCTCGCATTTATTCGCCTCGTAATATTACGCGAAATCCAAATGCAACAGATGCCTTAATTTGTTCACGTAACTTAGGCACTACGTCTAATACTAAGTTTAGTGTTAGTCCACCTGCAACAACACCTGCAACTTTATCGAACAAATTCTTGACGCCAGTGAATTTGTGCCAAGATGCGAATACGATGTATAAAAATACCAATAGATTACCTAACGGTACGCTTGATACAGTGACTATTGATAATAAAGAAATAACAAAGTTAGAACTTGGTTTAGTTGCCTTGATGTCTAATCAAGTTGTGCGTATTGGTGCATGTGCACAAATTTATGGTGACGTATTAGCAAGAAGTAATGTTGAAGGTAGTGCAGCATGTGGTATCGGTGAAAAAAATGGAATCTTTGGTAATATCAGCTCTCAAGGTGTCCCACCGTATACTAGTGTTCAACAACACAATACAATGGGTGCTGGTACAAATATTTATATTCCCAAAAATGAATATAAAAATTTAAATAAAGTTGATGATGTGAATGCCAATGATTTCATCGCCATTAAAAATGCAGACCTACAATGGGCTAAATATCAATAATTGGAAGCGAAAAGCCCAAACATAAGTTTGGGCTTTTTTTTGTGTGAAATTTCTGACTAGACAAGCTATACAAAACACCGTATAACACCGTTTTTCCCATATTCAGGTGACCAAGTGAAACTCGTTTTAGCACCCATGGAAGGTTTAACTGATCCCATCATGCGTGATGTTCTCACACATGTCGGCAGCTTCGACTGGTGTGTAACTGAGTTTATCCGTGTCACTGATTCTGTCCTTCCAGATCACATCTATCATTCTTACTGTCCCGAATTATTGAACGATGGCAAAACAGCAGCAGGAACACCCGTTCATGTTCAATTTTTAGGGAATAATCCAACCATGTTGGCTGCAAATGCCGTTCGAGCGGTGGAGTTAGGTGCACCTGCAATTGATATGAATTTTGGCTGTCCAGCTAAAACAGTAAACAGGCATCGAGGTGGTTCTGTATTATTGGATGAACCTGAAACAGTGTATCAACTGGTTAAAGCTGTACGTGATGCAGTGCCTGCTGAAATACCAGTTTCAGCAAAAATGCGTTTAGGTTATATGGATCGTAATTTCACCCTAGAAAATGCACATGCGATAGAAGATGCTGGTGCCGCTTGGGTTACCGTTCATGCACGAACAAAAGCAGATGGCTACACCCCACCCGCCTTTTGGGATCAACTTCAACCCATTCGTCATGCGCTTAGCATTAATGTGATAGCCAATGGTGAAATCTGGAATAACCAAGATGCGCGCCAGTGTTTACTAGAGTCAGGTTGTGAAGATCTAATGATTGGTCGTGCAGCAGTGACAACACCCGATGTCACACAATGCATCCGACAAAATAAAGACGAAGCGATATTACAATGGAGCGATTTAATTACACTCCAAATTCGCTTCTTAAATGGTTCTTATAAAAAAGAAATGAATATGGTCGGACGTTATAAGCAATGGCTAGGTATGATGTCTAAACATTATCCTGAAGCAAAACTGTTATGGGATGAGGTGAAACGTCTGAAACAAGTAGATGAAATCATTGCTAAGCTCAATCATTTTCAAAACATTATGCAAACTGTCTAATTTCTAAATTCTAGAATGAATAACTCCGAACTTCACCTTGAAAATTCAGACAGTCTTGAACGCGAGTGCGTTGAACTTCAGACAGTTGCTCTGGACTAAACCATGCATATTCCGTATGTTCCTCAGAGAGTTGAATTTGGGCGTTATTTTCAATCATGCATCTAAAGATAAAGGTATGTGAGTTTACATGTGCGTGATAGTAGACCCCTGATAAATATTGGATGCTTACATCACAACCTATTTCTTCTTTACATTCTCTGAGCAAAGCTTGATGTATGGTTTCACCTTGATCTAAACCACCACCTGGCAACCCCCAACTGTAATTGGCATAGTTTGCTTTCAGTAATAAGACTTGTCCCTCTGGGTTGGTGATCACCGCATGAGAACTCAAACGATAAAAATCATAAAATCCCATGACACGTCTCCAGAACTTAACTCATTCATGAAAGATAACACTGTTTAAGCCCATCTAAATGCTCAAGATAAGCTAAACCACAAGCCTTAATTTTGATTTATCCTTCAAAATGATAGCCTTTCCCGTTGCTAAGTCTACAGGCATAGAAATATGTTGGTGTACCATCACCCATTGTTCATTGGTTTTTTGTAGACATAATGTTGTACGACACCAAGGCATTTGCAACTGACCTTTTAAGGCTTTATGTTCCACTTTAGAGTGACAATGTAATACAACCAAATGATCACTCGCATGCACTTTTATATCACGGCGAGTGATTTGCATTCCATCGAAGAAATAGGGACTAAATTTTTGCCATTCTTTTCGATAAGCTTCAGCTCCCTCAAGTTGGGTGCTGACATCAAACATACTTACATTTTGCGCACATTGTTCGATTAACGCATCAACATTATTACCTACTAATGCTGAATCCCATTCTTTTAATTGCGCTAATACTTCATGAGCAGCAACAACATTACCCTCAATCTGAATAGACATGATGTGACCTTATTGTTATTAGTGTGATGAAGTTAACACTTTTAAAGAAAAACTGTAATGTTATTTTGTGCCAAGCAAAGAAATTTTTATTCTAATTTGTATCTAAAATTCAATTTAAATTGATAAAAAACAACCATTATTTATTAAAACTTATCATTATGATCAAATTAAAACCAACGACGAGTTATTATCACATAAAAAAATTGGCCCCAGTTTCACTGAAGCCATTATAAGAGCTTATGCTTTCTTTACATATTCGGACTTAAGTTTCATTGCGCCAAAACCATCTACTTTACAATCAATATCATGACCATCCGTTGCATCTGGCAACAAACGAATACTTTTTGCTTTAGTACCGACTTTGATTACGGATGATGAACCTTTAATTTTTAAATCTTTGATAACCGTTACGGTATCGCCATCTGCAAGAAGATTGCCATTTGCATCTTTGATCTGAACCACTTCTTCGAGTGTCTCTCCTTCTTTCCATTCATGTGAACATTCTGGGCAGATCAAGAGGTCCCCATCTTCATAAGTATATTCAGAGGAACATTTTGGGCAATTTGGCAAAGACATAAAAAATCCAAAAAATAAAAAATTTTGCTCAATATACCACTTTCATCTAGCGAATAGAAAAAAACCTTAAATTTTATAAGGTTTAAATAAAAAAAACCTAAGTTCAATCACTTAGGTTCTTTTATTGGCTCTAGCCTTGTTTAGCTTTGAAACTCATCTTCTATATCTTCATCATCATATACATATGCCATACATCCCCATCCATCGTACTCACCGTCATAGTCATTGGCTATTTTGGTAAACCACTCTTCTAAATCCACAATATCTGAGTATTCTGGCTCCATATACACATAAATCGTGATAATCCATTCTGCGGATTCAGACTCTTCATCAATAAATAAACTGATCTTTTGTTCTTCCTGAAGCAAGAACAAGGCACATTTTTCAGCTTTGTCTTTAGAGCTAAAAGCAATTGAGTACTCAATCTCATGCGGCTCGCTTAAATCATCTCCATCCTGGAACATTTGCCACAGTACATCGCCATTATCATCATTTGGAAATTGTTCTAAATCACGGCTCATACGTTCATCCTTATTGTGGTTATTGCGTATACAATATCCTAGAGTAGCCTATATTTATTTCATTTTGGAGAAGAATTCATTAGAAATTGTTCTTAACTTTATATGATCGTAATTGTTAAATTTTAGTTAGGCACTCACAATACGTATTTTGCTTGAAGCGTTTCATTCAAAATGGAACTTCACTCACAATTTTAATTTCAATACCACTCAACGGTTGTTGAAACTCTAAATAACTCGCATGCAAAGCCATACGCCCTAAATCACTGAGTTTAGGGTTTGGATGATAGAGTTTATCACCTGTGATCGGATGACCTATGGCTTGCATATGTACGCGTAATTGATGTGAACGCCCCGTAATTGGCGTCAACAAGACACGACTAACATCTAAATGCGCATCATAAGCGACCAATTCAAACAGTGTTAAGGCTGATTTTCCAAGTTCAAAATGAACGATTTGTCTCGGTCTGTTTTCCCAGTCCGTAATTAAAGGCAAGTCTACTTGTCCCTGTTGTGCAATTTTACCTTGCACCAGTGCCACATAATTTTTTTTCACGGTGCGCGCTTGGAACATTTTGCTCACAGCCACTTCAGCATCGCGATGTTTTGCAAACATCAAAATTCCAGAGGTTGCCATATCTAAACGATGGGTAATTTTTGCATTTGGATATTGAGCTATCACTCTTAAATACGCACTGTCATGATGCTCAGGCAAGCGTCCTGGCACAGACAATAATCCTGCTGGTTTATCAATGACCACCAAATCATCATCTTCATAGACGATGTTAAGCGGACCTTGAGGTGGCATATATACAAAATTATCGTCTAAAGGCATGTGAACAGAGCATTTCTTTGGGATGCGGAAAAATAGCAACTGATCAACTCAGTGTCAATTTATAAGATGAGCGATTTGAGAATTGAGAATTGAGAATTGAGAATTGAGAATTGAGAATTGAGAATTGAGAATTGAGAATTGAGAATTGAGAATTGAGAATTGAGAATTATAATTTTTTTTAAGAGAATTTTGAGGGTGTCAGGGAAAACATGTTGTTTACTTCAACTATTATAACTTTGTAAGTTATAACCCTATTGCCTATAAACTTCTGGTTTATAGCGTCCTAAGCCGAATCAAGACCTTTTGGGTAAGTACTACACGCACGCCGTACGCAACTGGTAGCAATCTACTCTTTTCGATCCCGTCACACCCTTGAGATATATAATAGCGAGACTGCGTCGGGATTAATTTCCTAAGATTAACGAATTTTAGCATCGAATAAAAAAATATTTCATATCACCTTATAAATATAATATTTTTTCCCAAATAGGTTCATTGATACACTTTTTTTAGCGATTTTTAGCTAAATATTGCAATTAAAATTCAAGTTGACCTTCCATTTTAGAGACTGGCTTGAATCCAAGATGCAATGCTCCACCACAACATCATGGCAAACATGCCACACATAAGATTAGCTATTACTTTTTGTAGTTCAGATAATTCAGATTTATAAATTTTGAGGTTAATTGTATAAGCAATTGCACCGAGTGAACCACCCACAGCACCACCAATAATCAGTAGTAACAACGGCCAGCCTGCCATCATGTGGACTTTAAAAGGAAGTTTTGCGCGGGATTTTCTTGTACTGTATTCACAGGGTGATCCTATAAGTTTATTTCAGTCTTCAATGAGCTTAAGTGCTATAAATCTAAAGCAAGCTTTAGACCAATGCTGAGCTAAAATAGTTGTAAAATTGATCGTGGTTTTTAAATATTTAAACAATCTCACTTAAAAATCAAAGATATAGTTTATTCAGAAGTCTGTAAATTCAATTCATCCACTGAATAATTTAGATATTTGCTTGAACAAACGTCAGAATGATAAACAATATTACAGCTAAACCCATTAAAGGCTGTTTAGGCGCAATACTGTTAATTAATCTGGCAATTCTCTGAGCACTCAGCATAAATAATAGAAAAATCAGTAGTGTTGGTAGCGAAATCACCCACATTATTATGTAATAGATGACAAATAAGCTTGTCAAAATAAGACTACCTACAAGCCCCATAATAATTGGATGATGCATCCCGCTCGGTTCCAAATGCAGTGTCTGTGCGAGCGTGTTGTATATCTGAACAAATATTGCTGTAAAATTTAATGAAAAAAGATAGTCCATTATTCCTGCAATAAAAGGCGTTACACTTAAAAAAGCAACTTGCTTTGCCATCGAAAGGATCATGTTTTTATGATCAATTGTCCAGGTCAAAGACAACCAAACAAATATACAAGCAACAAATGCAGCGGACAGAAGATGAAGCAAATAAATTTGTGAAGGCCATAATTTTTGGATAACGAGAAATATAATGATAAAAATTATAGATAAGTAACCATGAATCTTCTTCAACAAAAATAAGCCTGATTTTGCATTTGAATCTTTGAGCTTGTGATTCCAATTTGAAAAATTTTTTTCAGTATTTTGTAAAAAACCATCAATCTTTGGATTCTGTCTAATCAGATCACCCAAAAAGTAAAGCCCAATTAAAACTTGAAATAATGCCAATATATTTTTCATTCTTTATCCGAGATTTTTAATACTTCTTTTATAAATTTACTGAGCATCAGCTTGACGCTGCTTTTTCTTTTTGAACCAACGTACTGTCCAAACCACACCAATTAGTAAAACGATTACTACCAATACTGGTATAAAGAATGACAATACGGAAATCACCAATGCGCTGACCCACTCACCTGTAGAAACCACAGGATTTGCCACGCCACCCGTGGTTGCGGTCGATACACCCCGTGCTGCAACTGTCCCAAGTTGCACTGCTCCTGCTGTTCCACCACCGACGATGATTGCAGCAGCCCAACTTGCAAATTGCGACATTTCGCCAGAGCTGACCGCCATCGTGGTCAGTGTACCCGCCACCAATGCCGCAGGCGTCGCAATAGTATCCAGTAAGTTATCAATCCAAGGAATGTAATACGCCCCGATTTCAAAAATGGTGGCAACACCCAATGCAATACAAACCGATGGCATCGCAAGCCATTCAAAGCCTTTCATCGGTTCAAACCATCCCATGAGGGAGGCAATACTCATCACCAATAAGGGAACAAATACGCGGAAGCCACATGCAGCACTCAATCCTATACCAAGACATAAACCGAGTATTGTTTCCATAGCAAACCTTTTTATTTATATGTTTTTAATTTTCTTAAGGTAACAAAAAAGCCCTATGGTGTAATAGGGCTTTTGTTTAAAACAGTGGTGTCTGTTTTAGTGTGTTTGCTTGAGCGAATTATTTTTTAAATTGATTGCTTAAGCATTTGGTACACGGTGGTAAACGATCAGTACCAATTTCTAAGTAAGCACGATGCCCACATTGAACGCAAAAATAGAAACCTGTTCCCGGTTTAGAGCCAGCTGTAACCATTTTTGTTCTCCGTATATTTTTAGAAATGGTGTGCCCACTATAACGAAGTGTGAATGACTTTTTATTGTCCATTTCGACAAATGATGATGGCGATTGGGCGAAATGATAAATGTTGCTTATATATGATTACTACTAATAAAGGAAACCTTTAATTCATTATCATTAATATATTCTGATATTAAATTTTTATTATTTTCTAAAATATCATCCCAATGTTGTTTCCAAATTGAATAAGCTTCCCAAGAATAACCAAGTAATAATCTTTCACTCATAGTCTCAAATGAATAGATAATAATCTCTAGGAAATTATCTTTATTCTGAAACTTTGATATATCAATATTCATTAAAAAATAAGTTAACCAATTGGCTAAATCACGATATTGATTCCATGCACTAGGCTCATTTGTCAAAATTTTCTTCTTTTTTAAAAATATCCAAAAACTTAGATTGAGCTGTTTTAGTACCAAAATTAAACCCAGATGATATCATTGCATTAAATATTTCGAAAAAAGAATCTGCCGATCTTAAATATTCTCCTTTATAAGTTGTATTATGATTACCATCCATAACTTTATTGATAGCTTGCATTGAACTTGTTTTACATTTTTCAGCTTTAGGTATATGACTATTTAATTTTTTAAAGAATTCATCAATTTCTATGCCATCAATTACTCGCATATTATAAGTATTTCTATATAATTCTTTAATATGTTTTTCTATCTTACGCCGAGTAACTAAAATAATATTAGGTGAGGTCATTGTAGCTTTTGAAAATTCCTTATAATTATTAAATATAGATTTAAGGTTGTTATCATTTAAAGCATAACCAAGAATTACTATTGTATTTTCATAAAGCAATGTACTTAATTTACGTGAAAAATAACTTTCCAAATTCATGAATGTAAAGTAATTATTAGAGGTCACGATCATATTTTTTGGAACATCAATTGATCCATGAACATGATAGACTTTAACCTTAGATCTTAATCTTGGAATTAACATCCCTGGAGAAATAGTCTGACATTGCCCCTCTTCACATAACTGTGTTATTAATTTGTCATAATTGGTAGTTACGACTCTAAATGACTGCTCTTTAAAAAATTTTTCTATATTTTCATATTGACCAGAAAGTTTTAAAGGTTCTATGATTTTTTTTATTTCCTCATAAATATCCAAACCTTTTTCACTTAACTTTAAAGCTACTATTTCTGCTATTTCATCTAAAGGCAACGAAGGACGTTTAACAGAAAACTCGTATTCTTCCTTGCATTCTGGACACTTCCCCTTGGAAACACTATGAAATAACTTGTGTTCAAGCTCTTCATGATCATTGCATTTTTTACATAATTCTTTTAATAAATCTTCCCAAGTTGGAGCTTTTTGATCAGTAATCGCTTTTGTAAAGCCTGCTCCTGTAATAAAACACAATCTATTATTAACCGCAGCAAATGCAATATCAAAATAATGACTCATTTTTTTCTCAAATAAAAAACCCCACATAAATGTAGGGTCTTTTTACAATAATCTCAAATACTTTCAGTTTAATTCATTAAACCAAATTCCCTTCCAAAAAGTCCTGCGCAAAGCGTTGCAACACCCCACCCGCTTCATAAACAGAAACCTCTTCTTCGGTATCCAAACGACACGTTACAGGCACTTCAATCGTTTGATTTTTACCATCCGCCGTTGAGCGCTCAATAACTAAAGTCAAAGTCGAACGAGGTGCAATATTCCCAATCACGCTATACAGCTCTGTACCATCCAAACCTAAAGTTTTACGGTCAGTCCCTGCTTTAAACTCAAGCGGTAACACGCCCATACCGACTAAGTTGGTACGGTGAATACGCTCGAAACCTTCAGCTACAATGGCTTCAACACCTGCAAGGCGTACACCTTTCGCAGCCCAGTCACGGCTTGAACCTTGTCCGTAATCTTTCCCTGCAATAATAATTAAAGGCTGTTTACGGTTCATGTAGGTTTCAATGGCTTCCCACATACGCATCACTTCGCCTTCAGGCTCTACACGCGCTTTTGAACCTTGCTTAATCGTACCGTCCGAACGTACCACCATTTCGTTATACAATTTCGGATTGGCAAAGGTCGCACGTTGTGCCGTTAAATGGTCACCACGGTGCGTTGCGTATGAGTTAAAGTCTTCCTCAGGCACGCCCATTTTATGTAGATATTCACCTGCTGCCGAATCCATCATAATCGCATTCGATGGTGATAAATGGTCTGTGGTGATGTTATCGCCTAAAATCGCAAGCGGACGCATATTGGCTAAAGTACGTGGTGCTGCAAGTGCGCCTTCCCAATATGGCGGACGGCGGATATAAGTACTTTGCGGACGCCAATCATACAATGGGCTTGCAGCTTGAACTTTCTCACCCAAATCAAACATTGGGATATACACTTTCTTAAATTGCTCAGGTTTTACCGCAACTTTTACCAGTGCATCAATTTCTTCATCAGATGGCCAAATGTCTTTGAGGTAAATTGGGTTACCGTCTTTATCGTACCCTAGCGCATCAGTTTCGATGTCAAACCGAATCGTCCCTGCAATCGCATACGCCACAACTAAAGGTGGAGATGCCAAGAATGCTTGTTTTGCATACGGGTGGATACGACCATCGAAGTTACGGTTACCTGATAAAACAGCCGTTGCGTAGAGGTCACGGTCGATAATTTCTTGTTGGATTTTTGGATCTAACGCACCTGACATCCCGTTACATGTGGTACATGCATACGCCACGATACCAAAACCGAGTTTTTCTAAATCACCGAGTACACCTGCTTCTTCTAAATACAATGCTGCGGCTTTAGAACCCGGTGCAAAAGATGATTTCACCCACGGCTTACGCACTAAGCCGAGTTCATTCGCTTTACGAGCAAGCAAGCCAGCTGCAACCGTATTACGTGGGTTAGAGGTATTGGTACAAGAGGTAATCGCAGCGATGATGATTGCACCATCAGGCATTAAGCCTTCTGCTTCCTGAGCACGTGCTGCATCTAAATTACCCGCAATGCCTTTGGCTTTTAAATCACTTGTCGATACACGGGCATGTGGGTTTGATGGCCCTGCAATATTACGAGTCACTGTAGATAGGTCAAAACGAAGTACACGTGGGTACTCAGCTTTGGTCATATCACTTGCCCAAAGACCAATTTCTTTGGCGTAGGTTTCTACAAGCTTCACTTGCTCAGGCTCACGACCTGTCAGCGTTAAATAATCAATGGTGTTTTGGTCGATATAGAACATCGCCGCCGTTGCACCATATTCAGGGGTCATATTCGAGATCGTTGCACGGTCACCAATCGACATGGTGTCCGCACCTTCGCCAAAGAACTCTAAATAAGCACCGACGACTCGCTCTTTACGCAAGAACTCAGTTAAAGCCAATACGATATCAGTTGCGGTAATACCCGGCTTACGCTGACCAATCAGTTCTACGCCGATAATGTCAGGGAGACGCATCCAAGATGCACGGCCAAGCATCACGTTTTCAGCTTCTAAGCCACCGACACCAATTGAAATGACACCTAAAGCATCGGTATGTGGGGTATGTGAATCAGTACCCACACACGTATCAGGGAAAGCTACGCCACCACGGTTTTGAATCACAGGTGACATCTTTTCCAAATTGATTTGGTGCATGATGCCGTTACCCGCAGGGATTACATCTACATTTTCAAATGCTGTTTTTGTCCACTCAATAAAATGGAAACGGTCTTCATTACGGCGATCTTCAATCGCACGGTTTTTCTCAAATGCATCAGGATCAAAACCACCGTACTCGACTGCGAGTGAGTGATCGACAATCAGCTGAGTTGGTACCACTGGATTGACTTTAGATGGGTCTCCACCTTGATCGGCAATCGCATCACGCAAACCTGCAAGGTCCACCAATGCTGTTTGACCTAAAATATCGTGGCAAACCACACGTGCTGGATACCAAGGGAAATCGTGGTCTTGTTTATTAAAGATTAATTCTTTAAGAGACTGCTCTAAAATTGCAGGATCGCAACGGCGTACCAATTGCTCTGCAAGCACTTTAGAAGTATATGGGAGTTTTGCGTATGCGCCTGGCTGAATATCTTCAACGGCTTGACGCACATCATAATATTCGAGCTGGGTACCTTGCAGTGGTTTACGGTAGTTGTTATTCATCGCGTTCCTGCCTTGCCTTGAGCATCTTTTTTCTAAACTTTCTAAACATTTTGTTGTTGATGAGACTTCATCATTTGTGTTGGCATAGTACACTGCTGAAAGTCCATTTCCCAAATCTTATATATTTCATACACTTAGGTATAAAAAACAGGGTTTTTGAAATATTTTGTTTCAAATAACGCAGATAAATAAGCAGTTATGTGCTTTTTTTTGAAAAATAGTGGAAAATTGGGATAATTCTTTAGTATTAGATTCAGATTCGAGCATAGAAAATGAACAATTTATCTTTCTCCTCATTTACGCTTAATGGCGTGGATGCTCAAAAATTTTTACAAGGTCAAGTGACGTTGCATGTTGAACGCCTTGAGGAAAATATCACGCGCTACACAGCAATTTGTGATTTAAAAGGTCGAATTCACTTTGGTTTATGGTTAACAAAGCTGAATCCTGAAAGCTTTGTCATTGTCACCACTCAAGATCAAGCTGAAGAATTTTCCAAACACATTAAAAAATTCGGTGCTTTTTCCAAAATGAAACTTGAAGAAGCTAGTCAGGTCTATCCTACGCTTCAAGGTGACACCACAAAGTTCTCAGCAGAAGTAACAGATATTGCCGCTTGGCAAGTTCAGGCCATTCAACAGGGTCAAGCTTACATTGATCAAGCCATTGAACACGTGTTCCAACCCCAAGAACTTCGTTTACATCAACGTGAAGGCGTTCACTATGACAAGGGTTGTTACTTGGGTCAGGAAGTGATTGCACGTTTATGGTTTAAAGCTAAACCGAAAGCGTGGTTACATTTAATTCAGGGTACAGGTGCTGTACCTGCAGAAGCTGAACAACTCGATAAAAGTGTACAAGTCGTCAATAGTGCGCCATTCGAAAACGGTTATATCGCTTTGGTGGTAGCACGTCCTGAAGCATTAGCAGAGTTAGACGTGACTGTTTTAGATTTGCCTGAGTATTTAAATGGTGATGTGGCTAGACCACAGTAAAATAATCTAAAAAAACCTCCATTTAGGAGGTTTTTTTATTAACTAATAGGCTGAGGATTTGGAACATATTTCCGGTAAATGATCAGGTTTAATATGACCAATACCGCACAACACCAGTACATAAATTCAAAGCTCCATTGTGCAATAACCAATCCCATTACAACTGAACCAACTGCCAGACCAATATCAAAACAAATAAAGAATGTTGATATTGCATGCCCCATCCGATGTTTATCTACGGTTTGAATGGTGAGCGTTTGCAAACAAGGAAATACTGAACCATATCCAATTCCAATAAAAATTGCAGATAACCACAACATCCACTGATTATTGACTAGTGTTACGACCACAAGTCCAATCGCAAAAAATATAAAAGAAGGAACGATAACAGCACGCGGACCTTGACGATCATAAATTTTACCAACCCAAGGTCTTACAATTAACATCGAAACCGCAAACAATATAAAAAATACACTGGTATACGCCAGCAGCTGTTTGCTCTCACTGTAAACCGTAATAAAACTGGTAATACTCGAGTAAGCAAAAGCTGTAAGTAAAGCAACACCACTTACAGCAAAAACTTTAGGCTCAAGAAAATCGTCTAGCTTAAAACCTTTTTTATTCATTTTATTTTGCTGAGGTATCTGATTCGCTGGAATATTTAATAGCCAGCTAAAAATTAGACCTACACTGATGAGCACCGCGAGAGCACCGAATAAAATTTGGAAGCTATAAAATTGAATCATGGTAAGCGCAATTAACGGTCCAAATACCACACCTAGGTTAGTTGACATCACATAATAGCCCATGCCTTCACCTTTACGATGCTCAGGAATAAAGTCATTCGCGACTGGAACAGCCACAGTGGTCAGCACACTAAACCATATCCCATGTAAAAATCGTATAAGCAACAATGACCACATGTTATCAATGAATAAATAAGCAAATGCAAAGACCGCAAAAAACGTGCTCGATCCACGCATAGTGAGTCGCTTACCCATTTTTTGAATGATCATGCCTGAAAATGGTCGTACTGCTATTGATGAGGCGAGAAAAAGCGTTAACGCTAATCCTGCTTCTTCAACTGATCCCGCTAAATCCTTCACAATGTAAATCGGAAGGACAGCCAACATGGCAAAGTAGTAAATAAAAACAAATAAATTATTTAATACACACAAGATAAATGAACGATTCCAAAATCGTTCGGTGGTTACACTCATGAAAATCTACTCTTGTCGCATTAATGTTTAGGCGTGAGGACGTAATGGATCTAAACTCAGTTTGACCAATTGACGGATATAGTGCTCATCAGGCAAATGATTAAAAAAAATAATTTGGTAATGAATAGGACCATACAGTCGATCAAGTACCAAATCATAGTGATCATGTTCAATCAGCTCCTCCGCCTCAATCGCCTGTTGGATCAGTTGATGCAGTTGAACTCGTTTAGGTAATAAATATTGCTTGAAGAATGTTGCAGCCAATTCACGATGATTCGCCATAACCACCAACATCGCTCGTCCCACTGGATGATCTAAAGCCTTAGCCAAACGAAGCAATTGTTGATTAAGATTTTGTTCAAGGTCGAGCTCTGGCTCAAACTCAAAAATTGAGAGTGTGAGCTCTTTAAAGGTGTCCAGAACCAATTCAGATTTATGTGACCACCATCGATAAATAGTCGACTTTCCCACCCCAGCACGTGAAGCAATGTCTTCTACTGTCAGTTGGTGATATTCCACTTCATTCAAAGCCTGTTTGACTGAAGCTAAAATACATGATCGGCGTCGTGCACTTTTGTCTTCGCTTGCCATGAAATCCCCGAAATAAAACGATACGTTTCGTATCGTTTTATAATAAAGAGTTTTTATTGATAAAGATATGAAAATAAGACCAAGGCATTAGATAGAATAGATTTTAACTCTCAATCGATTGAGAGATGACTCATAAAAAAACCTCCTATATCGCTAGGAGGTTTATTCTAAAAGCCATGAAATAGTTTATTCATATCCTTCACCACATAATCTTTAAAATGAAATGCTCTCGCGTGTTTAGCATCAAACTTTACGGTTAAATCACCTTTTTGGAATACATACACTCGATTCTCCTGACTCACCAAATACTGCTCCCCAAGTTTCAATAAGAGCGCATCTATCTTTTGTTCATCTGGGATTGAATCATCTTGAAAAACTTTATCGTAATTACGTTTAATGCCTTTTATAAACATCGTTGACCACCTCATTGCACAATGCGTATTTAAGCAAAAACATCGAAGAACTACTAGTGGATTAAAATTTTGGTTAAATCCATATATTCAAGGCTGAACAACATAAATCCAGTGTCGTTTATATGCTTATACTGCAATACACACACTTTATTCACAAAG
Organism: Acinetobacter sp. 24-47-62; assembly: GCF_056779765.1. Taxonomy (NCBI): domain Bacteria; kingdom Pseudomonadati; phylum Pseudomonadota; class Gammaproteobacteria; order Moraxellales; family Moraxellaceae; genus Acinetobacter; species Acinetobacter sp. 24-47-62. The sequence goes on along the minus strand of NZ_JBWYIN010000010.1, from coordinate 108,781 downwards.
CGAAGATAAATTTGAAGGATGTATACATATTCTATATTTACATTCACATAATTCGGACTATGATGAAATGGTATAAAACTCTATTTACATCAAATAAATAGGGTTGCTTTTTAAGATAGGTATAAAACAATTATGAAAAAAATATTATGTGGTGCTTTACTCGCTGTTGCCACCTCATTTAGCTTCGCTGCCGCACCAGTCGATCCTGCATTCAGCAAAGTACAGGAACTGATTCAAGCAAAGAATTACAATGCGGCCTACCAAGAACTTGAACGCTTATCAAAAGCAGGGAATCCTCAAGCGACTTATAACTTGGCATATCTCACTCAAGCTGGTCAAGGAACCAAACAAGACAACAAAAAAGCAGTACAACTCTATGAACAAGCTGGCACTGCAGGCTATCCTTTAGCCAATTATGTATTGGCGCAAAACTATGCCACTGGCGGCTTGGGTCTGACCAAAAATGAAAAAAAATCTCGTGAATACTTAGATAAAGCTGCAGCTCAAGGTTTTGAAGATGCGATTGTTGAATCTGCTGTTCTACTGTTCTCTGAAGGTAAAGAACAATCTGATAAGCTCGCTTTGCAAAAACTTGATCCTTTAATTAAGAAAGGAAGTTATCCAGCCATTCATGCTCGTGCTTTATACGATATTTCATTAGGCTTCAAAACCAAAACTGAAGCGCCTGTGAAAAAAGGTTTAGCGAGCATTCAAGATTTAGGTAAAAAAGGATACATCCCTGCGCTTATGGCCATTGGTAACATGTTCGTAAACGGAAATATCGTTCCGCAAAACCTACCTGAGGCAAAAAAAATATTTAGTGCTTTAGCAGATGAAAATATTCCTCAAGCCAAAGAAAATCTAGCGATCGTGAACAAACTGATTGCTGAGAATGCAAAAAAACCTGCAGCAAATACGAAAGCTAAATCTTAAGCATTAATTTAAATATTAAACCGATGCTCAAATACAAAAACCCTATCGCAAGATAGGGTTTTCTTATATGAAAAGGAGATTTATGATTAAATTCTAAGTTTTATTCAATTACCACCATAAAATAATTAATCCAGCAGTCACAATAAATCCAATGACTGTACTCATCAATAAAGGTGTAATTGCACGATCATTGAGTCCATATGCTTGTCCCAGCATTCCAAATAATGCAGGTGTAGGTAAAGCTGCAATCAATGTCCCTACATACACGATATCCATCGGTGCTTGAGCAATAAATCGTAGAGTCAAATACATGAGTATTGGAAAAATAAAGTTGGATGATAGAACAATATAAAGACTCTGCTGGTTGACATATTTTAAGGTTAAACCTACGACGCTCCCGCCAATCACAAATAACGCCAAAGGAGATGCCGTCTGACCAATCATTAAGAAAACTTGATCTATATAATGCGGCAGTTTAACCTGAAAAACCGCGCACAAAATTCCGATTACCACACCAATAAACAATGGATTTTTACATAAGTTTATAAAGTTATTTTTTAATGTATTGAGTACTGCTTGCTGATTTTGAGCTTGCAACCCCGCAATAAATAAAGCTGCTGGAACAAGAAAAACACTTTCGATAATTACAATTAAAGAAGTAAAAGCAAGCGCAATATGACCAATCAATAGACTTAAAATGGCCGTACCAAGTAGTCCAGTATTAGACATTGACGCTCCAATCGAGAGGATGGCAGCATCACTTAAATTGTTTTTAAAATGCTTTACCAAAATCCCTAAAGCGATTGCAAATACAAAGGCGGTCACCACAATATAACTGTAAAAAAGTTCAGGTTGCCATATTGCACCAAGATCTTTTGATGAAAGCGCTTGTAAAAATAGAGCAGGTAAAGCGACTCGAATGACGAATGTACCAACAATAGAGACTTGTTCCTTGCTAAGTAAATTCAGTTTAACCGAGGCATATCCCGAAAAAAGCAGTAAAAAAATCGGAATAATGACCGATAAAACCATGACTTAGCATCCCTAGCTATTGTATGAGTTAGTCAAATTATCATACAACAGCCGTAATTACCCAGGATGACTTTTTAAGTATACCTTTATGCCTATTTTATCTATCAGCATATGGCTTAAATAATGATTTCACATCATGCGGTTGGCATCGTAAATATTGCGGACTAATTTCAACCTCTGCTTTTAATTGAGCAGCAGCATGCCATGGCCATCTTGGATTAAATAGTATTGCCCTTGCGAGCCCGATTGCATCAGCTTTGCCTTGTTGTAAGACATCTTCCGCCTGTTCAGGTTCAGTGATCAGCCCAACAGCAATCACTGGAATGTCTACGTGTTTCTTGATTGCTTCCGCAAATGGAACTTGGTAATTAGGACCAATCTGAATATTTTGATCGACATGTAATCCACCAGATGATGCATGGATATAAACTGCACCAAGTTTTTCCAATGCCTTTGATAACCCAATTGAGTCATCAATATTCCATCCCTTTTCTTGCTCCATCCAGTCTGTTGCAGACAAACGAACACCGATTGGATAGTTGTCTGGAACAGCATTTTTGATCGCCTGAAAAACCTCTAAAGTTAGACGAATGCGATTCTCAAAACTTCCTCCATATTCATCTGTTCTTCGATTAGATAAAGGGGACATAAATTGATGTAATAGATAACCATGAGCCGCGTGGACTTCGATGAGATCAAAACCTGCATCTACAGATCTGACTGCTGCAGTTGCAAAGTCATCGATAATTTTTTTGATTTCCTCGATACTTAATTCATGAGGAGCCTGATCATCTGGATTAAATGGTAAATCACTTGCAGATACCGTTTGCCAGCCATGTTCATGATTCGATGAGAATTGACCACGTCCCAACCATGGTTTATCAGTTGAAGCTTTACGTCCCGCGTGCGCTAACTGAATGGCGATTGGCGTTGGAGCAATCGATTTTACCTTATCAATCAATGCTTTTAATTGTGCACGTTGTAAATCATTCCATAACCCTAAATCTGCAAAACTGATACGACCTACAGCTTGTACCGCAGTTGCTTCAATAATATATAATCCAGCTCCCGACAATGCATAACTCGCCCATTGTTGTTCATGCCAAAAACTATGCTCCCCTGCTTCATTTGCAGAATACTGACACATGGGAGCAATAATAATTCTATTTTTGAGTGATAAATTTCCGAATTGAATTGGCTCAAATAATTTTGCCACACTGAATCTCCCTGATTTTAAATTGATTTATTTGTAGCAGTGTACAACGCATTTACGTGATAAATCATCTAAGTTCATTTCATCATTGAATGCTTTAAAAAACATTTTAAAACTTAACCATGAAGGCACTAGATGGATTGTGTATCATATTCTGTTCAAGCGTAATATCTTGTAGTTCACTCGATGCTGCTTGCAATATCCTCATTTAACCCAATATTTTTCTACTCGCCCATTTAACAGAGTTTCCATGCCTGAATTACCTGAAGTTGAAACCACGAAAACCAGCTTGCTCCCTTTGCTGAATCAAAAAGTACTTTCTGTTCAAGTCAATAATTCAAGTCTGAGATGGCCTATACCAAATGATGTAAATCAATTGGTCGGTCAACGACTGATAGGGCTAACACGTCGATCCAAATATATTTTGGCACAATTTGAAAATGTGACCATGTTATGGCACTTGGGAATGTCTGGAAGCTTTCGTTTGAGTGATTCACGTGATGCGTTGAGAAAGCATGATCATTTCATCATTCAATTCGATGATATCCAATTACGCTACCACGATCCTCGTCGTTTTGGTTGCATTTTATGGCTGGATGATCATGCTCAATCCAAACTTTTAGATACGCTTGGACCTGAACCTTTAAGTGAATCTTTCAATGCTGACTATCTAGAGCAGAAATTTAAAAATAAGAGTGTTGCAGTCAAAGTTGCAATTATGGATAACCACATTGTTGTGGGTGTTGGAAATATTTACGCAACTGAAAGTCTGTTTAATTTGGGCATTCATCCTGCACAACCCGCCTCTAGTCTTACACGGCCACAAATTGAAAAATTTGTCATTGAAATAAAACGAATCCTTAAACAAGCAATTGATTTAGGCGGATCTACTTTACGTGATTACACCAATGCCATGGGCGAAAATGGCTACTTTCAACAAACGCTATTGGCTTATGGGCGCGCTGGTGAAATGTGCATCAACTGTGAAACAACTTTAGAAAATATTAAACTCGGGCAACGTGCTTCTGTTTTTTGCCCTGAGTGTCAACCGCTTAAGCGACCTCAAGCCTCAAAGAATCCTGTATCAAAGGTAAAATCCAAATGAAATCAGCAATTGTTCGGCATATTTTAGTCAAAGATAAAGACCTGTGTATCCAACTTAAACAAAAGCTTAAAGACGGTGCTGATTTTGCTAAAATTGCTAAACAACATTCAACTTGCCCCTCAGGAAAAAAAGGAGGGGAATTAGGTGAGGTGAAGAAAGGACAATTGGTTGGTCCTATCGATAAGGCAGTTTTTAGTTTGGCTGAACGTGAATTACATGGACCAATTAAGAGTCAATTCGGCTGGCATTTACTCGAAATTAAATTTCGTATGGATCTTTAAACTTCCTGGATTTCCCTCTCCTTTTAGGAGATGAGAATCATCGCTTCGCAAGAAAGAGCTAAGAATCAATCCCTCCCAGCTTCCCTTTGACAAAGGGGGATTTCGGGCGATTTAAAAAAATGATGAGATATAAAAAACGGCGCATTTAGCGCCGTTTTCATTGTAAAAGCATTAACCTTTACGTTTTAATTCGTCACGAATTTCACGAAGTAATTCGATATCTTCTGGAGTAGCTTCAGGTGCTGGAGCTTCCTCCTCTTGCTTACGACGCATTTTATTCATCAATTTCACTAACCAGAATACCACCCATGCAAGCAGGATAAAGTTGATGAGAATCGTCAAGAAATTACCGTAAGCCAAAACATTTAAACCCGCTTCTTGAGCGGCAGCAAGCGTTGTAAGGTTATTTGGATTATCGCCTAATACAACAAACCAGTTTGAATAATCAACATCACCGCCTAAGATCCAACTGATAATTGGCATGATGACATCTTTCACCATTGAATCGATGATTTTACCAAACGCCCCACCAATGATCACACCGACCGCCAGATCCATTACATTGCCTTTCACGGCAAATTCTTTAAACTCTTTAATAATGCTCATTTTTTCTCCAAAATTTTTCTATGCATTAATGTGACATAATATACATTATTCTTAATGATATTTCCGTCTATACTCGTTGGTTTTCCACCAAAATCATAAGTATCTCTGTTTAAATAAACAAGATCTTGTCCAAATCAACTACAACAATTCAACAACTTTTATTTCATATTTTAAATGATGTAGTCAAAATATAAAAAAACCGCTCTTTTGAGCGGTTTTTTTATTTAAATCAATTAAGATTTATTACGTTTACGTTCGTTTTCAGTCAACCAACGCTTACGAATACGAATTGATTTAGGTGTAACTTCAACAAGCTCATCATCTTGAATAAATTCAAGTGCTTGTTCTAACGTATATTCAATCGCAGGAACAAGTGTTAATGCATCATCAGTACCTGATGCACGAACGTTTGTTAATTGTTTCGCTTTAGTTGGGTTTACAACCATATCGTCAGAACGAGAGTTAATACCAATAATCATACCTTCGTAAACTTCTAACTGAGGTTTAGCAAATAGACGACCACGGTCTTGTAAACTGAACAATGCATAGCCCAAGCATGTACCTTGAACCATAGAAATCAACACACCGTTTTGACGTTTTGCAACAGAACCTTGTTTCATTGGTCCATAGTGCGAGAAACTTGAGGTCATGATCCCAGTACCTGAAGTCATGGTCATGAATTCTGAACGGAAACCAATCAAGCCACGTGAAGGTACAGTTGCTTCAATACGAATACGACCTTTACCGTCGACTTCCATATTGGTCATTTCACCTTTACGGTTACCCATTTGTTCCATCACAGCACCTTGATGCTGTTCTTCTACGTCAAATGTTACGTTTTCGTATGGCTCTTGCATTTCGCCGTCAATCTCTTTCAAGATTACTTGCGGACGAGATACACCCATCTCGAAGCCTTCACGACGCATGTTTTCGATCAATACCGAAAGGTGAAGTTCACCACGGCCCGACACTTTAAAACGGTCAGGACTGTCAGTATCTTCTACACGAAGTGCTACGTTGTGAATTAATTCGCGGTCAAGACGTTCACGGATGTTACGTGAGGTCACAAACTTACCTTCTTTACCGGCGAATGGTGAGTTGTTAACTTGGAATGTCATCGATACTGTAGGCTCATCTACAGAAAGCGGTGGCAATGCTTCAACATGTTTAGGATCACAAATCGTGTCAGAGATATGAAGTTCGTCCATACCTGTTACACATACGATGTCACCTGCAGAAGCAGATTCAACGTCGATACGCTCTAAACCATGGTAACCCATAATTTTTAAGATACGACCGTTACGTGTTTTACCATCTTTATCGATTACCGTTACAGGTGTGTTCAATTTTACTGAACCACGTTGGATACGACCAACACCGATAACACCAACGAAGCTGTTATAGTCAAGTGAAGACACTTGCATTTGGAATGGACCATCAACATCCACTGCTGGCGGCTCAACGATGTCTACGATTGTTTGGAACAACGGAGTCATGTCTTCAGCCAATTCTTCTGGTGAAGGACCTGCTACACCACGAAGACCAGAAGCATAAACCACAGGGAAGTCTAACTGTTCGTCAGTACCACCAAGGTTATCAAATAAATCGAATACTTGATCGATTACCCAGTCAGGACGCGCATTAGGCTTGTCAACTTTGTTGATAATTACGATTGGTTTCAAACCACGTGCGAACGCTTTTTGCGTTACGAAACGAGTTTGTGGCATTGGACCTTCTTGTGAGTCTACCAAAAGAAGTACACAGTCAACCATCGACATTACACGTTCAACTTCACCACCGAAGTCGGCGTGTCCCGGGGTATCCACGATGTTGATACGGTATTCAGTATCAGTACGTTTATCTAACCATTTGATTGCAGTATTTTTTGCAAGAATGGTAATACCACGTTCACTTTCAATAGCGCCTGAATCCATGACACGCTCGATCTCACCCGCGCGTTCACCCAAAGCACCTGATTGTTGTAAAAGTTTGTCGACAAGAGTCGTTTTACCATGGTCGACGTGTGCGATGATGGCAATATTACGGAGAGTTTTAATATCTGACATGTAAATTCGATACGCTTTAAATTTGAGGGCAAATTATACAGAAAAATCCTAAACTTTTATAGTGACTGTTTCTTTACAATTTCATTTTTTTTGACGAATGGTTATGTTTCGGTTTTGTAAACCCATGTAACTCGATTAGAATGTCGGCACTTTCGCTTAATCTAGATGGTATAGACCATGTCTGCTCCCGACCAATCTCAAGAACCGAAACTCGATCTTGTTTATGGTTTAGACGATAAACCAAAACCGTTCATCGCTTTTCTCGCTGCCATTCAGCATTTACTTGCCATTATTGTTCCGATTGTTACTCCTGGTCTATTGATCTGTTTGGCTTTAGGTGTGTCTAAAGAAGATACAAACATGATCCTCTCCATGTCATTGGTGATTTCAGGTATTGCGACATTCTTACAAAGTAAAAAGGTTGGTCCTTTCGGCGCAGGTTTACTAATTGTTCAAGGTACAAGTTTTAACTTTATCGGTCCTATTATTGGGATTGGCTCAGCAATGGTTGCCGCGGGAACTCCAGTTGAAACTGTTATGGGTTCAATTTTTGGTGTCGTGATTGCAGGCTCATTCATTGAAATGGGAGTTTCACGCATATTACCATGGGTAAAAAAACTCATTACTCCACTTGTGACTGGTATTGTTGTACTTCTCATTGGCTTAACCTTGATTAAAGAAGGTTTAATCTCAATGGGTGGTGGTTACCAAGCGATGGGGAATAATACTTTTGCCAATACAGACAATCTCATTATGTCTTGTACTGTTTTGGCATTAATCATTCTCTTAAACCGCTTAAATGTTACATGGGTCAAGAGTAGTGCGATATTAATTGCGCTGATCGTAGGTTATGCGTTAGCAGGCTTCATGGGGCATTTAGATTTTTCTGGCTTAGAAAATGCACCTTTGGTTCAAATCCCTACACCAATGCACTTTGGCTTAGACTTCTCTTGGAGTTTATTTATACCAATGGCATTTATTTATCTGGTTACTTCATTAGAAGCGATTGGTGATATCACCGCGACCTCTAAGTTGTCTAATCAGCCTGTTGATGGTCCGAAGTGGATGGAGCGCATTAAAGGTGGTGTACTTGTCAACGGTGCAAATTCCTTACTCGCAGGCTTATTTAATACTTTCCCGAGTTCTGTTTTTGCTCAAAACAACGGAGTAATCCAATTAACTGGTGTCGCTAGTCGCCATGTGGGTATATGGATCGCCGCGCTATTAGTTATTTTGGGTTTACTACCAGCAGTGGCTGCCATCATCCAAGCTGTTCCTCAAGCTGTACTGGGGGGCGCTGTCATGGTGATGTTTGGGGCTGTTGCAGCATCAGGGATTAATATCCTTTCTGGTATTCAGCTTGACCGCCGTGCATTGCTTATTATTGCAATTTCACTTGCTCTTGGATTAGGTGTTGCTCAAGTTCCACAGATTCTTGAACATATGCCTGAACTCATTCGTAATATATTTAGCTCTGGTGTAGCAACTGGCGGCATTGCAGCCTTGATCTTGAACTTCGTTCTACCTGAAGCAAAGAAATAATTTAGATTGAATCAAAGACTGCCCAGCATTGTCTGGGCTCTTTTATTCTGTGGAGAAATATATGGTTCCTCAAAGTGAAGTTGTTATTCGTCAACATAACTTTCTGAAAGGTCGAATATTATTAGTCAATGCGCCAACTGATGACTTAAGCACTCAGCTCGATAAAAATATTCAGGCTTCAGTATGGACATGGAATTATAACGACTTTCTATTTTTCCAAAATCAAAATATTCCTGTTCATTTTGGGACGGATATCCCTGAAGCAGAATATGATCAAGTCATTGTTTTTGTGCCTAAAGCCAAAGAGCTTTTGAATTACTTACTACACAGTGTGGTATTAAAACTCGGTCTTGGTGGATCAATTTTTCTTGTGGGTGAAAAGAAAGGTGGCGTTGAACGAGCAGCAAAACAACTCGTTCCATTTGGAAAATGTGTCAAACTAGATAGCGCTCGTCATTGTCAAATGTGGCAATTAATTATCGATCAGACTCCTACGCCTCGAGCTTTAGAAAATTGGGCTCAACAATATACAATTCAAACACCGAATGGCGAATTACAGATTTATGCTTTACCTGGTGTATTTAGTCAAAATAAACTTGATATTGGTACAGCTGTATTTCTCCCCTACCTCAATCGAGTGAGTTCAGGTAAAATCGCTGACTTCGGTTGTGGTGCTGGCATTATCAGTGCATATTTAGCCAAATTGAATCCCAAAAATCGTATTTTTGCGCTTGATGTGGATGCTTTTGCGCTCGCCTCCACCCGCCTAACATTTGAAAAAAATAATTTGTCACCAGAACAGCTCGAAATCAAAGCTGTGACTGGCATTGAAGATGCGCCACTATTTTTACATGCCATCGTCAGTAACCCTCCTTTCCATCAGGGTATATACACTGATTACAATGCGAGTGAGAATCTTTGTAAGACATCACGTCGCCATCTAAAATCTGGTGGTGAACTTTGGATCGTGGCAAATCGTTTTTTAAACTACCCAACTCTCATTGAGCAAAATTTTGGTCAATGTGAAACTTTGACTGATCAACAAGGCTTTAAAGTACTGTTTGCAAGTACTCAAAAGAAATCATAAGGAACTTTCGATGAGCGAAACCGGTCAACTTAAGCGAAAGCTTGGAGCACGCCATCTTAATATGATCGCCATTGGTGGTTCTATCGGTACAGGACTATTCCTAGCTTCGGGTGCAACAATTGCCAATGCTGGCCCTGGTGGTGCATTACTTGCCTATTGTTTAATTGGCGTAATGATTTACTTCCTCATGACCAGCTTAGGCGAACTCGCAACACACAATCCAACATCAGGTGCTTTCTTCACTTATGGCACCAAATATGTCGAAGGTGGATTTGGATTCGCGCTAGGCTGGAATTATTGGTACAACTGGGCGATAACCGTCGCATTTGAACTCGTTGCAGTTCAATTCATCATGAAATTTTGGTTTCCTGATATCCCAGGTTTCTATTGGAGTGCCATTTTTCTTGCTATCGTTTTTGGTATTAATGCCTTAACAGTCAAAGGTTTTGGTGAGTCTGAGTTCTTTTTCTCACTTATTAAAGTTCTTGCCATAATTGCATTTATCATCATTGGTATTTTCATGATTGCCAAAATCATGATGACACCCAATGTTGCAACTTTCTCAAATTGGTCGAAGGGTGAAGCGCCATTTGTAGGTGGTTTGTCAGCCTTAATTGGTGTTGCGATGATCGCAGGATTCTCATTTCAAGGTACTGAAATGGTTGGTGTTGCCGCTGGTGAATCAAAAGATCCGAAGAAAACCATTCCTATTGCGATTAAACAGATCTTCTGGCGGATTCTCTTATTCTATATCGTATGTATCTTTATTATCGGTACATTGATTGCATATGATGATCCTCGTCTAATGCAAGCTGCTTCAGATGAGAATATTGCATTATCACCTTTTACTTTACTCTATGAACAAGCAGGCTTCGCTTTCGCTGCAAGTGTCATGAATGCGGTCATTCTTACCGCTATCCTTTCTGCCGGAAATTCAGGAATGTACTCTTCCACACGAATGCTGTTTGATATGGCAAAAAATGGAAGTGCACCCAAAGTTTTCTCTAAACTTGATGGTCGCGGTGTACCAATGAACGCACTTTATGCTACGACAGCAATCGCAGCACTATGCTTCTTGACGACATTTATTGGTGAAGAGGAAGTATTTAATTGGCTTCTGAATATGTCTGGTATGTGTGGCTTTATCGTATGGCTTGGTATCGCAATCTCTCATTACCGATTCAGGAAAGGTTATTTGGCTCAAGGATATAAGTTGGAAGATTTAGCATATCGTGCAAAATTCTTCCCTTTTGCACCGTGGTTCGCTTTTATTTTGTGTGCAATCGTGGTGTTAGGTCAAAATTATCAAGCTATACTTGATGGTGAATGGATTGCTGTCATCTCCACTTATATTGGGATCTTCTTATTCTTAGCAATATGGCTAGTGTATAAGTTCAAGTACAAAACCAAATTGATTCGATATCAAGATATGGATGTAAAACCAATTCAAGTCGAACAAGATTAATAAAAAACAGCTCAATTTGAGCTGTTTTTTTATTATTAGATTCTGATCTTATTGTATTTTTAAGGTTAAATTCACTCGACGATTCAATGCTCGACCCTCTTCTGTCGTGTTATCAGCGATTGGCTGATTTGGGCCATAACCTTGAGTCGAAATTTGTTTAGGATCAACATTATATTGCATCACCAATTCATTACGGACAGCATTTGCTCGCTCAAGAGATACTTTTTGATTCGCTGATACTGACCCTCGATTATCTGTATGTCCATCCACTTGAAGTATAAAACTTTTATTCTGCGCCAAAACTTTTGAAGCTACTGTTAAATAAGGTTGATACCGAACATCAATTTGACGGGAATTGTGATTAAAGTAGAGCGGTAAACCTTGTTTTAATTCATTTAATATTTTTTGATCCAAGTCTTGTACACCAGTAGTTGATTGCATCTTTGTCGTTGTACAAGCCGTCAAAGTTAAAGCAATGCATAAGCTTGCTATTAAACTATATTTCATCTTTATTCTCATTGTGTTGTTGATTATATTTTGTGAAATATATCACATTTATAAAAAATGGGTAAAAAAAACAGCTCCGAAGAGCTGTCTTTTATAATCTAGTAAAGATTATTGAGCTGCTGCTTCAGGTTGAGCAACTACTGTACGGCTACCAGAAATCGTAGCGAATACACGACGGTTCATCGCACGACCTTCTTTAGTTGCGTTGTCAGCAATTGGTTGATCCCAAGCGAAACCTTGAGTCGCTAAACGAGAAGCGTCAATGTTGTATTCGCTTACAAGAGCAGATTTCACAGAGTTAGCACGAGCTAAAGATAAACGTTCGTTCAACGCACGCGGACCAGTATTATCAGTGTGACCTTCAATACGAGCAGTTGCATTTGGATATTCGTTTAATTTTTCAGCTACTTTAGCAATTTCAGGCTTGTACTGATCTTTGATGTTAGACTTGTTCGTATCGAAGAATACGCGAAGTTCCATGTTAAGATCTTCAGTCAACTCTTGTGGAGCTGGTTGAACTGGAGCTGGAGCTGGTTGAACTGGAGCAACTTCTACTACTTCAGCAGCTGGCTTCAAGTGACCGCCTAAAACTACGTTAAGACCAGCAAGTGCTGTGTAGTTCCAGAAATCTTCGTCGATGTTATAAGTTGCACGAGCTTCTGTACGAACAGATAGAGCATCGTTCAAGCGCCAGAAAGCACCCACACCCGCATTACCTAAAGTACCTTCATCATCTTTAAGATTTACACCATCGTATTCATATTTGTAGTGACCAGCACCTAAAAGAACGTACGGCTTAACTTTGCTGTCATAGTTCTTAGTGATTAAATCAGAAGTAACATAGAAGTTACCATTGATTTGAGTTTGCTTGTACTCGCCACGATCAGCACCAGTAATTGTGCCTTCGATATCACCTTTTACTTGGTTATATTCAGCTTCAAAACCTAACCATGGAGTAAGCTCAATACCTAACGCAGCACCAACGAATAAATCGTCTTGTAATTCGATATTGCTGTCAGATAAATGATCAGCAGCACCGTTATTATGTTGAGTGTCTTGGAATGTGTAACCCACTAATAGTGGAGTAACAGTTACACCAGCATTAGCAGCAGCGAATGGAGCAGCAACAAGCATAGCAAGTGCGATACGACTCAATTTCATGGATATCCTCCAGAGATAACAATTGTTTTTCAAGCTCAGCCTAAAATAATTATGGCTTCCTGAGATAGGCTTTTTTATACCCCAGTATTTTTTTTAAGCTACTCATGTTGAATCATACAAACACTTAAAGTGAATTCCAAGTGTTTGATTACTTTAATCAAGTAAATTATTGACAAAATTACTTACAATTTCCGTTGTAATTCGGTAATTTTTTACTCAATTTATCAGCATGAATAACTTATCTTTTCATTTTTGGTATATTAACAGCATTCAAAGGTGATAGTAATCATTTTTTAGCACTTCAGCTTATAATATAACTTCACCAAGATTATCTATAAATTCAAATAATTAACAAATACTAGAAGCTTTAAAATGTATTCCTATTGTAAATCTCTTGCTTTTACCCTTTTAGAACTCATTTTCACGATCGTTATCATTAGTATTCTTGTGATGATAGCACTCCCTCATTATCATGAATTTCGTGAAAATCAAGAAAGGGCTCAAATTCTTAGTACGGTACGGCAGGCCATCAGCCAAGCTAAAGCCAATGCTGTAAGTTACCGAAGCCCTGTGATGATCTGTGCTTCTCAAGATTTAAAATCCTGTAGCAACAGTCAATGGCATAAAGGGTTTATCATCTTTCTAGATCAGAATCACAATCAACAATTCGATCCTCACGAAAAGCTTATTCAAGTAACTTCGACAGATTATCAATATGGTGATTTCAGTTGGAAAGGTGGAGTTACCAGCAAGAATACGATCACCTTCCAACCAGACTCTGGTTTACCACGTGGATCAATGGGACATTTCAAATACTGTGCACATTCAAATAAATCAAATCTAATCGTTAGACTTTCAATGATGGGACAGACTCGTCTTGAAGAAACTAAAACATGTGAATGACAACTTATCAGTCACATTTTACACACTATAGCCAATATTAATTGGCCTGATATTACATATACTCAAGCTGTAAAACAAAGCTAAATAAATTGGAGAGAATAATGACTGATATCGTCATCCTTAATGGTGCACGTACAGCAATGGGCGGCTTTCAGGGAAGTTTATCAAGTGTCACTGCGCCAGAACTGGGTGCAGTGACCATTAAAGAGGCTATCGCACGCTCAGGCTTGCAACCAGCAGACATCGAAGAAGTCATTATGGGTTGTGTTTTACCTGCAGGTTTAAAACAAGGCCCTGCTCGCCAAGCTATGCGTAAAGCGGGACTACCTGACTCGACAGGTGCAGTGACAATCAATAAATTATGTGGCTCAGGCATGAAAGCCGTGATGCAAGCAGCTGATATGATTAAAGCTGGTTCTGCAAATTTTGTGGTTGCAGGTGGTATGGAGTCTATGACCAACGCTCCTTACATTCTACCTAAAGCACGTGGTGGTTACCGTATGGGTCATGGCGAAATCAAAGATCATATGTTCTTCGATGGTTTAGAAGATGCTGAAACTGGTCGTTTGATGGGCTCATTTGCTCAAGATATGGCTAATACCAAAGGTTACACCCGTGAGCAAATGGATGACTTCGCAATACGTTCATTAAAACGCGCTCAAACTGCGATTACTGAAGGCTACTTCAACGATGAAATCGTCCCTGTTACTGTGTCAACACGTAAAGGTGATGTCATTGTAGATAAAGATGAGCAACCTTTTAACGCAAACATCGATAAAATCCCAACACTTCGCCCAGCTTTTGCTAAAGATGGTACGATCACTGCTGCCAATGCCAGCTCGATCTCTGATGGTGCTTCAGCCTTGGTTATCAGCTCATCTGAGCAAGCGCATGCAAAGGGTTTAAATCCTTTAGCAAAAATAGTGGCATATGCTTCTAATTCACAACATCCCTCTGAATTTACGATTGCACCCGTCGGAGCAATCCAAAAGGTTCTCGATAAAACAGGTTGGAATGTTGCAGAGGTCGACCTTTGGGAAATAAACGAAGCTTTTGCAATGGTCACAATGTGTCCTATTGATGAGTTCAAACTCGATTCTGAAAAAGTAAATATCAACGGCGGAGCATGTGCTTTAGGACATCCAGTAGGATCTACAGGTTCACGGATTATTTTAACGTTAATCCATGCACTTAAACGCACAGGTGGTAAACGTGGTATAGCAGCACTGTGTATTGGTGGTGGTGAAGCAACTGCTGTGGCGATTGAGTTAATCTAAAGCTTCTAAAGCACCTCTTTTTCAAAGAGGGGGTTAGGGAGATTTAAATCATCAATCCTCCTCACCCCCCTCCTCTACAAAAGGAAGGGAAATAAAAAAGCCTCTAGCCAAGTAGAGGCTTTTTATAATCTCAATTCAAAGCATAACTTTGAATTATTAGACTTAAAGAATTTCTTTTCGTAGTTGCTCTGGAGATTTCATTGACAATAAGCCTGGTGCAACGTCAAATGCAGTTTTCGCGCCATATTGACCCATTTGATTCATGCGGTAGCATGCACGTGCATAAGCCACAAGTACACTTGCAGTAAACTCAGGATTGCTATCTAATTTCAACGAAAACTCCATTACTTGAGTCTGCTCTGCACTACTATTACCACTGCGAATGACAAATCCACCATGGGGCATACGATTATGCTCGTTACGAAGCGTTTCTTCATCAATGAAGTTCACAGTCGTGTTGTACTCTGCAAAATAGTCTGGCATGGTCACAATCGCCTGCTTTACGGCTTCAGCGTCAGCACCATTTTCAAGCACAACATAACATTCACGAGTATGCTTTTCTTTAGTGGTTAATACAGGACGTGAACCACTACGAACTTTATCAATCGCATCTTGTGATGGAATTGTATATTGGACACCTGCTTTAACACCCGCCACACGGCGAATCGCATCTGAGTGACCTTGGCTCAAACCTTTACCCCAGAAAGTATAGGTTTCACCATCTGGTAGTAATGCCTCACCAAATAAACGATTAATTGAGAACATGCCTGGATCCCAACCAATCGAAATCATTGCCGTTTTTTTGTTAGTAAGTGCAGGCTCATTCACTGCTTCAAAAAACTCAGGAATACGTGCATGCGTATCAAAACTATCTACTGTGTTGAATTTACTTGCCAATTCAGGTGTTTGTTTTGGAAGATCATCTTTAGATCCACCACATAAGATCAACACATCAATTTTGTCCTGAAGGTCATTTAAGTCATCCATATGAAAAACTTTCGTGTCACTAAAGCAAGGAGACACTGATTCAGGTGCACGGCGTGTAAAAATTCCCACAAGCTCTAAATCTGGGTTCTTTTGAATTGACGTTTCAACGCCACGACCGAGGTTGCCATAACCGACAATACCAATACGAATCAAATTTTGCATAACAACTGCTTCACTATTTAAATGATGGCAAGATCACTAGACTGAGTACTAAACATATACCGCAAAACAGTCTGATTGAATGTAGAAAAACCCGCACCAAAAATGATCAAATGAATACTAACATACTACAATAAACTGCACTTTTTTGGAGCAAATTTATCATTTAAATCAGTGTTAATCGATCAATTGAATCATATAAAAAACCGCTGCACTAAAGGCTTTGTCGCTATATATTTCTGAATGAATTAAAAAATTCTGCTCTAAATAGACATATGATTAAACTTTGACCTTCTATGTGTCATTTTGAATAGCGCTTAGGCTGAACTATGAATACCTAAATCTTGTTTCCATTAAATAAAAAAAGCTGAACCTAAGTTCAGCTTTTTTATCACTTAATAAAATTAAGCACCCGTTTGATAATTTGGTTTTGGTACAGCAGTCGACGCTTGATAAGGTTGAGTAAAGTCGTTTAAACCTGCCGCTGCTTCTGCAATGTCTTTACCTTCTTTAATCACGAAAGTATCGAAACCTGCACGCTTCATGTAGTTCAACACGTCTTTGAATACATCACCTGTTGCACGAAGTTCGCCTTGGAAGCCTTGGCGACGTAACAATGCGGCAAATGAATACCCACGACCATCATTAAAACCTGCAAACTCAATAAAAATTGCATCAAGCTGATCAAGTGGGAATTCATTGTTTTCAGGTGAGGCATCTACGGTTAGGTAAAGTGCTTTTTTACCTGAAACATTGGCAAGCTGGTCTAACTGCTCCACCGTTAAAACCACATCACCTTGTGGCAATACGCCATCTTCACCAATCAGTTGATAAGTATTGTCTGCAATCGTGCCATCCTTAGAGAGCACTTGTAGTGCGGTATTAAGCATATGCACGCTCCTTAAATGGTTGAATTCCTACACGACGGTAAGTATCAATGAACTCTTCACCTTCTTGACGTAAATCAAGATAAGTGTTCAAAATTTCTTCCACCACATCTGGTACTTTTTCAGCAGCAAATGATGGTCCTAAGATGTCACCGATTGAGGCATCATGGTCTGCATTACCACCCAATGTAATTTGGTAGAATTCTGCGCCTTTCTTGTCGACACCTAAAATACCAATATTACCCACATGGTGATGACCACAGGCATTCATACAACCTGAGATGTTCAAGTCCAATTTACCTAAGTTGTAAATTGTATCTAGATCATCAAAACGGCGTGAAATAGCTTCAGAAATCGGAATAGATTTCGCATTTGCCAACGAACAGAAGTCACCACCTGGACAGCAGATAATGTCAGTTAAGAAACCAATGTGCGCGCGAGCCAAGTTATTCTTTTCAAGAATCGTCCAAAGCTCAAATAAGTCTTTTTGTGGTACATCAACAAGGGCAATATTTTGCTCATGCGTGGTACGCAATTCACCAAAAGTGTACTTATCTGCAAGATCAGCAATCAAGTTCATTTCTTCAGTGGTCACGTCACCCGGTGCAACGCCTGCACGTTTCAATGAAATTGTTACGATGCGGTAACCTTTCACTTTGTGTGCATTGGTATTGATGTTAAACCATTGTTTGAATTTCGGATGTTTAGCAAACAGTTCTGAGAAGTCTTCATCTGCATAATCTTGGTACGCAAATGGTGTAAAGTTCTGGTCCATTTTCGCCAGAGTATCTACATCAACTTTTAAAGTTTTAATTGTATGCGCAAATTCAGCTTCAACTTTTTCAGCAAAAACTTCAGGTGTTAAAGCTTTTACCAAGATTTTGATACGAGCTTTATATTTGTTATCACGACGACCATGTAAGTTATACACACGAAGTACTGCTTCTAAGTAAGCAATAAGGTCTTCACGTGGTAACCACTCTTTGATCACAGCACCAATGATCGGTGTACGACCTAAACCACCGCCAACCATGATTTTATAGCCCATTTCACCCGCTTCATTGCGAACGATATACACTCCGATATCATGAAATGCTGTTGCAGCACGGTCGATTTCAGCAAGTGCAGAAACTGCGATCTTGAACTTACGTGGCAAGAATGCAAATTCTGGATGGAAAGTTGACCACTGACGAATCAACTCACATGTCGGTCTTGGATCTTCAATTTCACCAGCAACAACACCTGCATATTGGTCTGTCGTTGTATTACGAATACAGTTACCAGATGTTTGAATCGCATGCATTTGGACTGATGCCAACTCTTGCAACATGTCTGGCACATTTTCTAATGCTGGCCAGTTAAATTGAAAGTTTTGACGAGTAGAAACGTGTGCATAACCACGGTCATACGCTTTAGCGAGTTCAGCAATTTTACGAAGCTGTTTAGAGTTCATCAAACCATAAGGTACAGCGACGCGAAGCATCGGCGCATAACGCTGAACATATAATCCATTTTGTAAACGTAATGGACGATACTCATCTTCAGTAAGCTTTCCAGCTAAATAACGTTCCGTTTGATCACGGAATTGTGCAACACGTTCATTGATCAGTTGCTGATCGAAATCAGTATATAAATACATGGCGTACAGCTAGTAGTTTAATTTTAACGAAGCACAGCATAGCTTTTATTCATCTATCAATAAAATGCGTTTTTTACATATTTAATAGCGGTTTTATTGATATGTAATCACTCGAATCACTGATATATAGACAAGCTCTGGATTCCAGCACTTATTCCACATAAAGATTTTATTTAGCTATTCTTAGCACATAAATTCATATAGATAGTAAATTTGTTCTTTATTAAAAATTATCCGATCGTGATGTATGTATTTTCCCAGTAACCTTCTTTAAATTGACCCTCAATCAATTGCACATAACGACCATGCACATGATCAATGGCAATACAGTCATCCACATCTAGCACGCGGTCCGTATGTTGTTTATGCCAATCTTTTCCAAAGAATGATTTTCCACGCTCTTTAGCCGATGCAGTATTTAAAGCTGGTACTAATACATAACGATGTAACTCTCCGAACTCATTAACGTGGTACCCACCTAAATTAATCAACCAGAGTTTCATTTCGTTTTCATTAGGAGCTGCATCTGTAAAATGGATTTGGAATTGCTGCTCATTATATTCCACTCCATTTACCTTCGCCCAAGCATCAATATGTAAGCCTTTCTGCTCACCAAACCAAGCATTTTTGAGTTGAGGATAGACTTCTTCCAGTGATTCCCCAACAGCCAAGACCACATCATGCACTTCAGTATTGGCATGTGCATGACGACCACCGAGCATTACAAGAAATAGGCTTGGCATGGTTGATTTCCTTTGGCTTTGACAAGACCATTAATCATACCTGAATTTGGATTTGCCACTACTGAAAAGAATGGATTGGCTGTGTTACTGATTTTTATACAGGGTTTAAAGATTAACCTGACTAATTCAACGATATTGGATACGTGGTGGCGACATGGATGCCCCCCGTTGAGCAGTATTACAAGAATGTAATATCTGCTCAACAGAAAGCCTTCGGTTACTTTGGGCTTTTCCAAAGTAACGTAAAAGTAAGTCCACGAAATACGTCTTCAAACCTGAATCTCAAATAGATTCACCCTCCAAAATGCCTTACTTTTTTCGGTAAAAGTAACAAAACCATTTTGTATTTCTGATGATACTTCCCTGTATCACAGAAATACAGGCTACATCCATGTCGCCGATCCAAAAATCAAATTTTAGGAAAATGTTTTAGCTTTTCTAGAGCGCATAAAAAAAATCGCATCCAATGGCTTAAATGCGATTTTCTAAATAGCACCTCTCCCCTTACGAAGCAGTGCTTCTCATTCCAAAGGGAGAGACTTAAAGGGTGAATTACATTTCTACCATTTCCACGCCATCAATGCGTGCAACTGTCATTAAGTCTTTATCACCACGACCTGAAACCGTCGCAATAATAATTTGATCTTTAGACATCGTTGGAGCCAACTTAGTCACATATGCCATCGCATGCGAACTTTCAAGTGCAGGAATAATACCTTCAATCTTAGTTAAGTCACGGAAGCCTTGTAATGCTTCATTGTCATTAATTGGAACATACTCAACACGCTTCATATCTTTTAAGAAGCTATGCTCTGGGCCTACGCCAGGATAGTCCAAACCTGCTGAAATTGAGTGTGTTTCAATAATCTGACCTTGTGCATCCGACATCAGATAAGTACGGTTACCATGCAGCACACCAACATGACCAGCATTTAATGGAGCAGAGTGTTTACCAGTTTCAATACCGTAACCAGCTGCTTCAACACCGTACATTTTCACATCTTGATCATTCAGGAATGGATAGAACAAGCCCATCGCATTTGAACCACCACCGACACACGCCACGAGGGCATCAGGTAAGCGACCGGCTTGTTCCTGAATTTGACGACGTGCTTCACGACCAATGATCGATTGGAAATCACGTACCAATTGAGGATATGGATGTGGACCTGCAACTGTACCAATCACGTAATAAGTAGAATCGACATTTGTTACCCAATCACGCATGGCTTCGTTCATGGCATCTTTTAATGTTTTAGAGCCACTTTCGACAGGAACAACAGTCGCGCCCAATAAACGCATGCGATATACATTCATCGCTTGGCGTTTCACATCATCTGCACCCATGTATACGACACATTCAAGCCCTAATCGCGCTGCGATGGTCGCTGTTGCCACACCATGTTGACCTGCACCAGTCTCAGCAATGATACGTTTTTTGCCTGATAACTTCGCCAGCAAAGCCTGACCAATCGTGTTATTTACTTTATGGGAGCCAGTATGGTTCAAGTCTTCTCGTTTTAAATAGATTTGTGCACCACCCAACTCCTTTGACCATCGCTCAGCATAATAAAGCGGACTTGGACGACCTACATAAAAAGCGAGGTCACGGTCGAATTCTGCCAAAAACTGTTCGTCATTTTTCATTCGGAAATACAGTTGCTCTAGATCTTCTAGTGCAGCCATTAGAGTTTCTGACACAAAACGTCCGCCATGGATACCGAAATGCCCTTTTGCATCAGGGTATTGGGTATAGTCAATCACTTGATCTTGTTGATTAACGGTTTGCTGATCCACGATGGACTCCTTGCATAAAGCGTTCTACGAGTTGTTGGTCTTTTATACCTTTTGCGGACTCTACACCGCCGCTCACATCCACAGCATATGCTTGTGTTGTAAGAATTGCTTGCTCGATATTGTCAGGGTTTAGTCCTCCTGCCAAGATCAATGGAATATTTAATTTTGGAAATGTTGTCCAATCAAAGCTGTGGCCTGTTCCGCCCTTTAAATCTGGATGCCATGCATCCAACAACACAGCACTCGCACCAAACTTTTGATATTTATTGATTTCCTCAACGATATCTAGTTCTGGTTTTACTTGAATTGCTTTATACCAGCGGCGACCCACTGCTTGAGCAATTTGTTTACACTGTTCTGGACTTTCATCGCCATGAAACTGCAAAATATCTAAAGGGACTTTTTTAAGTATGTTTTGGATCTCTTCGGCTGAACTATTA
Source organism: Acinetobacter sp. 24-47-62 (assembly GCF_056779765.1). Classification (NCBI taxonomy): domain Bacteria; kingdom Pseudomonadati; phylum Pseudomonadota; class Gammaproteobacteria; order Moraxellales; family Moraxellaceae; genus Acinetobacter; species Acinetobacter sp. 24-47-62. The sequence continues at coordinate 86,951 of NZ_JBWYIN010000010.1, read as the reverse complement.
ACAAATAATCCAACTGATTGAATATAAGCAGGAATCGCTTGAACCAACAGTGCTGCTTGCTCAACATCTACGTGTCTTGGACTTGGTGGAAAAAACACAAGTCCTATGGCATCCGCACCAGCTTGCACAACAGCTTGGACATCTTCTAATCGGGTAATCCCACATATTTTTGCACGAGTTCGCATCTATTCTAGCTCTAATCGACCCTCATCATAGCCGATCTATCATTTTTGGGCGCTTCATTGTAAAGCAATTTTTTCATCTTGCGTAAAGTTCACTCAAGAATATTCGGTGTGAAGATTGTTTAAATGAGAAGCGCTCTTTATACTGCGCTCAAATTGCAACAAGTCAAAGCAATCGCTTTAGGGAAGTTGGTGAAAATCCAACACTGCCCCCGCAACGGTAAAAAATGAAAAGCATTTCTCAATAGATTTCTGATTTTTAGAGATTTACACCACTGCATGTCATATGTGGGAAGGTGGAAATGTAAGTAATCCAGTTACTACATTTGAGTCCGGATACCTGCTTGTTGTGTTCTTCCACTCAATCATTCACGGGGAAGTGAATGTATGGAGCACGTTATGTCTATTCAATGTCAACCAACAGCTTTGGTTGGTGCAATCGCTATTGCGATGGGTTTTTCAACGTCTGTAACAGCAACGACTGAAGCTCAAACTTCTGCAAAATCTTCTTTAAGCACGATTGTGGTTACAGCTTCTCGTAGTGAACAAAATATTGAAAATGTGCCTGCGCGGATTTCAATTATTGAGCCTAAAGTTTTAGATCAATCCCCTATTGTATCTTTACCTCACTTATTAATTAATGATGCATCAATCAATATGGTTCAGACTGGCGGATATGGACAGCAAGCTTCTATTTTTTTACGTGGAACTGAGTCTGACCATACTTTAGTCATGCGTGATGGTGTTCGTTTAAATACACCCTCTCAGGGTTCAGCATCAATTCAATTTATTGACACAACAGACCTGAAGCAAATTGAAGTTCTTAAAGGACCGGCATCTGTACTTTATGGTACTGATGCTATTGGTGGTGTCATACAACTTGTATCTAAAACACCGGTAAAAACAGGTGCATTTGTTACAGGCGAAATTGGTGAAAACAAAACTTATAAATCAATTGTAGGTGCCGACTTTGCTGAAAATGGTTTGTATACACAAATTCGCGGTCAACGTTTAGAATCTGATGGCACTGAAGTATTAAGCAACAGTAATCAAAAATATGCATATGATCAAAAAGGATACAGCGCAAAATTTGGTGTCGACAAAGAAGCTTTTTCTGCATCTTTAGATTACAGCCAAAATGAAGGAAATGGTGCTTACAACTTAAACGGCAATTTAGTTTCACAAGATTTTCAAAATGAAATTGTGAACTTAAAGGGTAAGGTTAAAATCACATCAGATCTTGAATTAAATGCCCGTTTATCACAGTTTAAAGATGATTTAGACCAAATGGACAAGCCTGACTTTGTTCACAATACCTCTAAAGAAACTGAAGTTTATGGAAAATGGCAATTCACACCTTCTCAAAATATTCTAATGGGGGTAACTCATAAAAATATTGAAGCAGATATTTTATCTAAAAGTGATTGGGATCCTATGTATGATGTTGAATATAGTCGTAAAAACAACAGCACAGGCTATTTTGCTCAACATCAATACCAAGCAAATAATATCGATGCGCAATTTGGCATTCGCTTAGAAGATGATGAACGTTTCGGCTCACATACCGTTGGTCAAGGGGCTGTAAGATATCACTTTAGCCCATCTACAAGTATCTATACCAATATTGGTAGCTCATTTAGAGCACCAAGTATGAATGATTTATATGCAAAAAATTGGGGTGGCAACCCAAACCTAAAACCTGAAGAAGGCTTTTCATATGAAGTTGGTTTAGATCAGAAAGTTACAGAAAACTCTTTAATTTCTTTATCTGTATATCGTAATGAAGTAGACAATCTGATTACTTCAAAAAATAGCACCCTCATAAATGTAAATAAGTCTAAATTTACAGGTGGTGAAGTTTCTTATAAATGGAATACAGATGATTTATTCTTAAATGCTTCTTACGCTTATGTGCAAGCAAAAAACTTAGAAACAGATGAAGATTTGCAAAAGCGCCCTCGTCAAAAAGCAACACTATCAGCAGGCTTACAAAATGAGGTTTACGGAATTAGCACTTCTATAGTTGGTAGCTCTAAGTCTAAAAGTTACAGCACTCAATACAATAATCCTGGTTATGCAACCATCGATGTAAATGCTTACTGGAATATAAACCCCAATATTAAACTATTCACTAATATTGAAAATATTGGTGATGTTCAATATGAAACTGAATACTCTAGTGGGAATGGTATTTATTACATCAATGGTGGTCGCCAAGCTTCCGTTGGTGTTACGTTCAAGTACTAATTTCATCAACCTATAGCTGAATACTTTTTGAGGATAATGTCACAGCTGTGGCATTATCCTTTTTAAATTGCGATATCTAAATATTAAGGAAATAACATGGGACACCGTTTAAGTAAAATTTACACACGCACAGGTGACTGCGGAACGACTGGACTAGGAGATGGTTCACGTGTACCTAAAGATGATTTACGTATCGATGCGTTAGGTGATGTCGATGAACTCAATGCGACCATTGGTGTATTACGTTCGCACATTGTTTTAAGCAGCATTGAAAACAAAACTCAATGGGATAAATCACTCAGTCTGATACAACACTGGTTATTCGATTTAGGCGGTGAAGTATGTATCCCGGGCTTTAACTTGGTTCAACCAGTATCAATTGAGTTCTTAGAAAAAGATATTGATCGTATGAACGAAGAATTACCCATGCTAAAAGACTTTATTTTGCCAGCTGGTACATTAGTCTGTAGCTATGCACATCAAGCACGTGCTGTCTGCCGTAGAGCTGAACGCAGCGTGATGTCTGTCCATCAACGTGATCAAAATATCCAAGCTACATCATTGCAACTTTTGAACCGCTTATCTGATTGGTTATTCGTCGCATCTCGTACCCTACAACGTGCTGAAGGTGGTTCAGAAGTGCTTTGGCAAAAGAATATCAATGAGACGATTGAGCCCTGACCTTAAAAGTGTAAAAAGTTCTTCATGTTGATTGCCCCATCCACTTAAAATGCTTTTTTGATCAAAATTTTGATTTAAAATCGTCATATTTCATTCATGATTTAGCACTAAAATCACCCTGAAATTTCAGGGTGTTTTATGAAAATAATTGGTCATCGTGGTGCGCGTGGGGAAGCACCTGAAAACACCCTCGGTGGCTTTCAATATATTCAAGATATTGGTATAAGCGCTGTAGAATTTGACGTCCGTCAACTCAAAGATAATGCGCTGATCGTGATGCATGATGATGACTTTATTCGTACTACGGGCCAAGCTAAACATTTATACGAATGTAATGAGCAAGATTTAGCGCAGTATAATCATGCCGTAACGTGGTCTGAATGGAATAAAGTCGAAACTACACCGCTACTCGACCAAACCCTCAAAATTATTCATAATTTTAATCATATTGAAGTTGAGGTCAAAGCTGTTGAATCGATGAAGGCCGCAGAAAAAATTGTCGATGCCTTAGATCAACAATTAATTGGCTTTGAAGATTCAGCCATTATCACCAGTTTCGATCCTAAAATTCATCAAGCCCTTCAAAAGCAAAAATCAAGGTTTAAGCGTGGATTACTGGTTGAAACCGATATAAAGCATGCAGCCATTGATCAAGCTTTGAAATTTGAATGTTGTCAAATTGGTTGGATGAACGAACTTGCTACAAATGAGATCATTGCATCCACACTTTCCGCAAATTTAAATATTAGTATTTGGACAGTCAATCATATAGATCGTGCGAAACAGCTTAAGGATTTAGGAGTCCAAGGCTTAATTACTGATTATCCCAAGTTAATGATGTCTCACCTATAATATATTTAAATTCATAGCTTTAAGTGATTATTTTTCTCTAATTTATTTTTTGAAATTCGTCCAAAGTCGAATTTATACAATTATGTATTCTGTTACGGTTTAAACAATACAACTGTACAATAATGCTAGTGAACACATGTTCGCCCATGTTAGTATTAACGAGTCTAACCTCACAAATTTGTGAGTGGATTTAGTTTTAACCTATTAAAGGTTCTAGGAGTGCTGTTGGAGATGAATGCTCCCCTACCCAAAGCCCCAATCAACTGGATTGCAGTATTTGCATTGGTGTTTTTACCTATTGTCGCCGTTATTGCGATTCCACTTTATTCTTATCATCATGATTTCTCGCTTGCTGCGTGGATCAGTATGTTTGCGCTGTTGGGTCTGAGTAGTCTTGGCATTACCGCAGGTTATCACCGCTTATGGGCACATCGTGCTTATGAAGCGACTGTACCACTCAAAATCATTTTAATGATTATGGGAACCTTTGCTGTACAAAACAGCATTTTGTATTGGGCCTCAGGTCACCGTACCCATCATCGTCATGTTGATGATGTAGAAAAAGATCCCTACTCAATTAACAATGGCTTCTGGTACGCGCACATCGGTTGGATGCTACGCAACTATCCAGCAGCTGAAGCAAATTACAAAAACGCCCCTGATTTATTGGCTGACAAAATTGTCATGTTCCAGGATAAATATTACATCCCTCTCGTGATTGTCGTTCATGCCGCTATTCTTCTTCCTATTGGATGGGCAGTTGGTGATGTCTGGGGAGTGTTATTGTTGGGTGGTTTAATGCGCTTAATTTTAAGCCATCATGTGACTTTCTTTATCAACTCGCTATGCCATATGTGGGGCAAACGTCCTTACACAGATGAAAATACTGCACGTGACAACTTCGTTCTTGCTATTGCGACTTGGGGTGAGGGTTATCATAACTACCATCATATCTTCCAATACGACTATCGCAATGGCGTAAAATGGTGGCAATACGACCCAACTAAATGGTTGATCTGGACGTGTTCAAAACTAGGGTTAGCAAAAAACTTACGACGTATTCCAAGCTTTAATATTAAAAAAGCTGAGCTTGCAATGAAGTTTAAATATGCGCAACAAGATCTCGCTGTCTACGGCCATAACGTGAATGATGATATCGTGACAGTTAAAACAAAAATTGCTCAAGAATATGAAGCATTTACGCAAACTCTAAATGATTGGGCGAAGCTTAAAGAGCAAGAAATTAATGCCAAAAAAGCAGCTGTTGCTGAAAAAATTCACCTAATGGATAGTAAACTGAAAGTTGAATTCCAATTGGTTGAACAACGTTTATCTCATCATAGAGAGACATTGAACTTATTGGTTCGTAATTTAAAGAAATCACCAGTATCTGAATAACTCATTCAAGAGACTCTTCAGTTACTCCAAAGCTCCGTTGATCGGGGCTTTTTTTATTTTTTCGATACCATTTCCAATGTAGCAGTCACAGTTTTATGTATCGAATTTTGCTATAGTCAAAGTTGTTCATCACATTTTGAAAAATTATATGCAGTTCAATTCTCGCTATAACACACTACCCGCTCGACTGTATCATCATCAACAACCTCTTCCTCTAAAAGGGGCTAAACCTGGTCATTTTAATGAAGCACTTGCAGATGAGTTACTGTGGACTCAAGAAGATAAGATGAACTGGGTAGAAATCTGTAGCGGGCAAAAAACTTTTGCTGAGTTTGAACCTTTGGCGATGGTATACGCGGGTCACCAATTTGGACAATGGGCTGGACAGCTTGGTGACGGTCGCGGTTTACTCATTGCTCAAATCCTAGACCAAAATAACAACACGGTCGATTTACACCTTAAAGGTGCTGGCTCTACCCCCTATTCTCGGAGAGGCGATGGTCGTGCAGTGTTACGTTCCGTTATTCGTGAATATTTGGCTGGACACGCCCTCAATGCCCTAGGTGTTCAATCCAGTAATGCGATTGGTTTTGTATCATCAGATCAAGGTGTACAACGAGAAAAACTTGAACGTGGCGCGATGATGTTGCGTACGTGCGAGACACATATTCGCTTGGGTCACTTTGAATGGATTAATCAATTTCAGCCAGATCTACTGCAAGAATTTACGCAAAAGTGCATTGAATGGCACTACCCTGAATGTTTGGAGACAGAACAACCTGTTCTTTCTTTTGCAACTCAAGTCATTCAACGTACTGCGATCATGATCGCCAAGTGGCAACTGATTGGTTTTGCGCACGGGGTCATGAATACTGACAACCTGAATATTACCGGCTCAACTTTAGATTTCGGACCTTATGGTTTTATGGAGCGTTTCCGTCCTAATTGGATCAACAATCATTCTGATTACCAAGGACGCTATACGTATCAGAACCAACCGAGTATCGGGCACTGGAATTTATGGACTTGGTTAAATAGTCTCATTTATCTTTGTCCAGAAAATTATGATCGAGAGCAATGGAAACAAGACTTGTCTTACTGTTTAGAACACTATGAACCAACGTTCCTGGAACACTATAAACTTGGTTTAAGTCAAAAAATGGGATTACCAAGTTTTCATAAAGATAGCTTTGATTGTGGTATGGCTTTTCTACATATTTTACAAACAGAACAACTTGATTACACCCAAAGTTTTATTCGTTTACAGAATAAAGCGTATGAACAAATCAAAGATGATTGCCTTGATCGTATCGCATTTGAGCGGTTTCTTCACCAATATCTCTCAATACGAGAAAATCAAGACACTGACGATCTCGATCAAGCGATGTTAACAGCCAATCCACACTACGTTCTACGAAACCATATGGCACAGAAAGCAATTGAACTTGCTGAACGTGATGATTTCTCTGAAGTTGATCGCTTGTTCAAACTTCTTCAAACACCATACACCAAACAAGAACGTCTTGAACAACCAGAAGACTTAGGCCCTTTAGCTAGTGATGTCCCTGAAATTCAAGTCAGTTGTTCATCATAAGTTATTCACAAACCTCTCTCATTCTGTGGATAATTTAATCATTATCCACAATAACCATTCGTTTTGACTATGCATTTACATCAATTGGCAGCATCACAAGCTTTAAAACTTCCTGAAGTCACTGTCAGTCAACCGTTTGGTGAGGGATGTGATGTTTATAAAATTATGGATAAAGTCTTTTTGCTCGCATTTCATTTACAAGGCAAAGCTGCGATTAATTTAAAAGTCGAACCAGATCATGGACATATGTTAAAAGATATTTATCCTTATATTCGATCTGGATGGCACATGAATAAACGACACTGGGTTTCAATCTATGATGAATCTGAATTGGATGAAGAGCTTATCAAAGATTTGATCTCCAATTCCTATAATCTTGTGGTATCGAAGCTTAAAAAAGCCGAACAAAAGTATATCGCTTTACTCAGAGTCATTTGAATAAAGTTAAAAATTGCTTTTCTATAACAATAATTACGCTAAATTAATAAATAGTAGTAATACGAAAAACTTATTCTATATTTGGGTTATATCATTACAACTCTATGAGTACGATATTTATTATGGATATATAACAACTTTTTGGATTATCAACTCAGATGATCTTAGAGCTAAAACAAGAAATTATTAATAGTGACATTATCGATTGTGGGCCGCGTTTGGACTTAGTTAAACAATGTATTTACATCTCATTTGAGCATGGGCTTGGAGTAAGTGGTTTATTATCTTCAAATCTACCAACACAAGCTATGATTCTACTTAGATGACAATTTGAAGCTGTAGTCAGAGCATATTGGTTATTATTTCTTGCAAGTAATCATCAAATATCAAAATTGCAATTTAGTTACACATTTGAAGAGCAATTTGAATCCGACACATGTCCAATGATTTCTGAAATGCTTGATAAGCTTGGTGCTGCAAACTTACCTGCTCAGCCAATAATTTTGGTGGCTATTCACCCTTTGTGATTTCAAAAAATATCATTTGAAGCAACTTAACTCCATAGTACATACCGGAAAACAGTCATTTACTAGAGATGTTATGGGATATGAAGATGAGATGCTGATCACCTTGATGCGCCAATCAAATAACTTAATAACCGTAGCTGCACAGATAATCTTAAAGCACACAGTTCCTGATAAACAAAAATATATTAGTGTTTTGATCGAAAAATATAGATATTGTTTTTATATGGTTGATGATGTTGATCCTATAGTAAAAGCTAGAGTCGAAGCTTACTTTAAATAAAAATGCGATAGCCACCTCTAATAAGCTCATATCCTAACAAAGTTACATGAAAGTTGCATATGAAATGGCCAATTGTAGAGACCCTAACCAAAACCAACGCACCAAAAAAAAGCGAACTTCTAGATTCGCTTTTTTTTTATCACAAAGAATCAATCTTCAGGATATTCGAAACGATATCCCACCCCATAAACAGCTTGAACCCATTCATGGCGATTACCTGTTTCCGCGGCATCCGAGATTTTACGGCGCAAGTTTTTGATATGGCTATCAATCACACGATCTGCCACTTCAAAACTGTCTGGGTTGATATGATCCAATAATTGCGCACGAGAGTACACCTGACCTACGTGTTCTAAAAATAATTCAAGAAGTCGAAATTCTGTAGGTGTCAAATTTAAAGATTTGTTTTGATACCAAATTCGTTGTTGACCTTTGTCCATACGGAATAAATTATTTTCTTCAGGTTCTGCTTTACGATCTAAACGTCGCAACACTGCTTGAACACGAGCAACTAACTCTTTAGGGCTAAATGGTTTACACACATAATCATCCGCCCCCATATTCAAACCAAGTACACGATCAATCTCTTCCGTTCGTGCTGTCACCATGATAATAGGCAAATCAGACTGCTCACGGACTTTACGGGTGATCGTGAGACCATCCATACGAGGTACCATCAAATCTAAAACCATTAGACTTGGTTTACGTTGTAAAAAGCTATCATAAGCCTCTTGACCATCGTGAAACATACTGACTTCAAAGCCAGCTGCTTCAAGATAATCTCGCACCAATTGAGCAAGTTCTACTTCATCTTCAACCAGCATCACATGTTTCATATGTCACCCTTCTTCAATTTAAAACGATTTCTTTGGAAATGTGAGGATGCAGCGCAATCCACCCAATGGTGAGTGGTCAAACTTCAAGGAGCCCTTCATGCCTTGTGCAATTTTGCACGATAATGCTAGACCTAATCCAGTTCCGCCAGTACTACGTGTTCTAGAATCATCCGCTCGATAGAAACGCTCACCTAAATGAGCCAATTGCTCATCAGTAAGACCTAATGGGCTATCGTCAACAATCACCGACCAAGTCTTATCGTTTTCGATCGTATGCACATGAATTCTTCCACCGGCTTCCGTATAGCGAATGGTATTGCCGAGTAAGTTGACCATAATTTGTTTAAAACGATCTACATCTAATTGTAATTTCGTTCCATGTCCCTCTGCGCTAATCGTGAGATCGGCTTGTTCAAATTTAGGTTTGAAATTTTCTATCTCATTTAACACGACACTCCAAGGGTCAATTTCATTGAAATCGAAATTGAGTTGTTGAGCTTCAGCTTGTGCTAACGCAGCCAAATCTTGTGTTAATTTTTTCAGACTCGAAACTTGTGCCAACATTGAAGCAAAATGTTCAGGCGTTGGTTTACGTATTCCATCTTGCATTGCTTCAATTTGTGCTTGCAAAACAGCCAGCGGCGTTTTTAACTCATGCGAAGTGTCTGCAACCCACTGCTTTCTAGAATTTTCATGCTGATCTAGAATCACAGCTAACTGATTAATTTCAGTCGAAAGATCGCCAAGCTCATCGTTACGATTTACTTTCACCTGATGCTGAAAATTCCCTTTGGTTAATTCTCGTGTTGCATTTAATAAGCGTTGAATTGGCTTTCTAAAATAAGTTGCTAATAATAAGGCAGCAACCAAACTCGAAATAAATGTCAGAATATATATTAAAAATAAATAACGCTTTTGATTGCTAAAGAAATTAATACTTAAAGCATCATCTTGATCTAAAACAGGTCTTAGCCCGAGATACCCCACAATATTGCCATCAACTGTGATCGGTCGATACGACACCATATTCTCTGACGGCTCACCCAAGATAAACTGTTGTTTTGCATCGTATAAGGAAAGTCTAGAGCTTAGACCTAAGTGATCAGACATAGATATAAATAGTTTTTTTCCCTGCTGGTATTCAGAGGTTCTCAAACTTGAAAGCTTATTTTCATGTGATTTATCAGAACTGTTCGTGGTTCTTGTCTGATTCTGATTTGAACTCAATGGAAAACGCAATCCTTCAAATGGCTGAAATGCAGAAGGTAAATTTTCTTCTAAGACTTTCAACTCTTCAGGACTAATGGTTTGCGTTCTTTGCGACTCAATTTCGCTAATTAATGTATGCTCTTTGAAATAACGCTGTTGCAATGCAATATCATATTGGCGACGTAACCACCAACGTGATAGTCGATCATAATCATCGGGTGCAGCTTCACCTTCAATTTGTAAAATCTGAGCTTGAACGGCATTACCCCAATCCTGATAAACAGAGAATACGCCCGCTAAATTATCGATCAGATGATCAAGCTTTTGCATTTCTACATCAGCTACATATTTGGTGAAGTTTTTTTGCATCGTCCAATGCAGCACACTTAAGCTAACCGTCGTAATGAGCAATGTCGTTAACAGTACTGTAAAAAATAAGCGTAGTGCGATTGGTACGCGACGTATATTCAAATTAAACTCACATTATTTCTTCGTTTTTCAGTATTGTATCTAACACTGATTCAAAAAACTCTCCATTGTTTCTTCATCTTTATTATTTAATCTTTACCTATACCGAATCCAAACAACTTTGGGGATAAACATAATGAAAGCGATGAACAAAATTGTATTGGTGACCACTGGTTTAATCAGTATGGGCGCACTTACTGCATGTCAAACAACAACTCAAGCACCTCAAGAAGTTAAAAAGGGTCACTATGATAAAAAACATCATCATAAAGAACGTTTAACACCTGAACAACGCGAGCAATTCAAACAAGCGCGTGCTGACCGTAAAGCGATGATGCAGCAAATTCGTCAAGCATGCGACGGCAAAGCTGTCGGTCAAACTGTTCAAATCAAAACTGATAAACAAAATATTGATGGTACTTGTCATATCCGTTTCGTAGCGGATCGTGCTGATATGAAAAAAATGCATGAGCAAGCACGTGCCCAATTTAAAGCTGAAAAGCCCACTTCGGTTCCAGCCAACCGTTCACAAATGGGTGAACCGCTCACAGATGCCAAACGTGCTGAGCTTGTTCAAAAATTTGATCAACGTTTGATGCAACAGCAAGTTAGTCAAAATGCAAAACTTCAAGCATGCAATGGGCAAACTGATGGTAAAAAAGTTCAAATCAAAGTGGGTGAACAGACTATCAACGGTGTATGTAAAGTTTATTTCAAACCAAATCAACCACTCGTTAAACCAGACTTAAAAAAATCCGCATAATTCAATTCAACTCACTACTAAGTGATTGAATATAAAAAAGGCGCATGTTGCGCCTTTTTTTATGTTATAACTTATTACGTTTTTGACTATTCTGTTCACATATAATTCACGAAAAAACTTTATACTCTAAATACTTAGCCAAAATTAATATTTTTTCTTTGACTTTACAGTCACACAGAATATGGCTATAAAACTTGTACCAAGCAATAACTTATTGCACGATGTAATAGAACAAAATAGGTGTCGTGGATGACACGACATTTTTTATTAGGATTATAAATCTGGTTTAACCAGTATTGAGGAACCCGATATGCCACAATACAAAGCGCCCTTACGTGATATGCAATTCGTTTTGCATGAATTATTAAATGCTGAAGAACACTTTTCAAAACTCCCTGCATTCCAAGAAAACGTAAGCCGTGAGTTGGTTGATCAATATTTAGAAGCTGCTGCAGATTTCTGTGAAAACGAATTATCTCCACTCAACCAAGTAGGCGACCGTGAAGGTTGTACTTGGAATGATGGTGTAGTCACTACTCCAACAGGCTTCAAAGAAGCATATAAAAAATACGTAGAATTGGGATTCCCATCTTTAGCTGCTGAAGAACAATATGGTGGTCAAGGCTTACCAAACTCTTTAGGCATTATCATTTCTGAAATGATCGGTTCTTCGAACTGGGCATGGGGTATGTACCCAGGTCTATCTCATGGTGCAGTTCGTACAATTGAACACCATGGTACGGAAGAGCAAAAAAATACTTACTTACCAAAACTGATTTCAGGTGAGTGGACAGGTACCATGTGTTTAACAGAATCTCATGCGGGTTCTGACCTTGGTATTATCCGCACAAAAGCTGAACCTAATGCAGATGGTAGCTTTGCGATTTCAGGTGAGAAAATCTTTATTTCCGCTGGTGAGCATGACATGGCGGACAACATTGTTCACATCGTTCTTGCGCGTTTACCAGGTGCTCCGAAGGGAACGAAAGGGATCTCATTATTCATCGTACCTAAGTTTAACTTAACTGCTGATGGTGAAGTTGGCGAGCGCAACGCTGTTCGTTGTGGTTCGATTGAACATAAAATGGGTATCCATGGTAACGCAACATGTGTGATCAATTTTGATCGTGCAACAGGTTACTTGATTGGCCCTGAAAACCGTGGTCTGAATGCAATGTTCACCTTCATGAACACTGCACGTATTGGTACAGCTGTACAAGGTTTGTCTGCTGCTGAATCATCTTTCCAAGGTGCTTTGGCATATGCGAAAGATCGTTTAGCAATGCGTTCACTTTCTGGTCCTAAGGCACCTGAAAAAGAAGCAGATCCTATTATTGTGCATCCAGCAGTTCGTAACTTAATCTTAACGCAAAAAGCTTTTGCTGAAGGTGGTCGAGCTCTAGTGTATTACCTCGCTCACTATGCTGATATCGTTGAAAAAGGCGCGACTGAAGAAGAACGTAAATTTGCAGATAATATTCTGTCATTATTAACGCCAATTGCTAAAGCATTCTTAACTGAAGTTGGTTATGAAGCTGCAAACAAAGGCGTACAAGTATTTGGTGGTCACGGCTTCATTTCAGAGCATGGTATGGAGCAAATTGTTCGTGATACACGTATTGCTTGCTTATATGAAGGTACCACTGAAATTCAGGCACTTGACTTGTTAGGTCGTAAAGTACTGCAAACCCAAGGTGCGATGTTGAAAGATTTCACCAAAATCATTCATAAATTTGCTGAAGCAAACAAAGATAATGCAGACTTGAAAGAGTTTGTTGAACCTTTGGCTGCGCTCAATAAAGAATGGGGTGATTTAACTATGCAGATCGGTATGCGCGCGATGCAAAACCCTGATGAAGTCGGTGCTGCTGCAGTAGATTACCTATACTTCTCTGGTTATGTAACGCTAGCATTCTTATGGGCTCGCATGGCTCAGGTTGCTCAACAACAACTTGCAGCAGGTTCAACTGAAGTTGACTTCTACAATGCGAAAATCACGACAGCTCGCTTCTACTTCAAGAAGATCCTTCCACGCGTTCGCTCACATGTTGACGTAATTGCAGGTGGATTAGAGCCATTAATGACTTTAGATGCTGAACACTTTGCATTCTAATGATCCACATTAAATATGTGTAAAAAGAAAAAGGACAGTCATAGATTTGGCCGTCCTTTTTCTTTATAAATAATTCGAGATATTAACCTTTAGTCGTCTAACAAGTCCTAATATGCTTCGATAGACTGCTAAGAACTAAAGATATTTAAACAAAAAAAGGTGAACGAAAATGCCAATCTATAATGCGCCTCTTACAGATATGAAGTTCATTTTGAATGATGTATTTCAAGCTGAACAATTTTGGCAATCAAATGAGAATTTAGCTCATGTTGATGCTGCGACAGCTGAAGCTATTTTAGAAGAGATGGCTAAATTCGCTCAAAACGTAACCCTTCCCCTAAATCGCACAGGTGATGAAGAAGGCGCAACTTATAATAATGGATCTGTTACCACACCAGCGGGCTTTAAAGAAGCGTTCCAACAGTATGCAGAAGGTGGTTGGATTGGCTTAGGTGCTGACGAAGAATGGGGCGGTCAAGGCATGCCAAAAATGCTGACTGTGCTTACAGATGAAATGCTTTTTGCAACCAACCCATCATTTATGCTTTACCCACTTCTTTCTGTGGGTGCGGGTATGGCATTAAATAGCTATGCTTCTCAAGAACAAAAAGAAACTTATCTTCCTAAAATCTATTCAGGTGAATGGTCAGGTACGATGTGTCTCACAGAGCCTCACGCAGGTACTGATTTAGGCATTATTAAAACTAAGGCTGAACGTAATGAAGATGGTACTTACAACATCACGGGTACGAAAATTTTTATTACCGGTGGTGACCATGATTTAGCTGAAAATATTATTCACCTTGTATTAGCAAAAACGCCTGATGCTCCTGCTGGTTCACGCGGTATTTCTCTGTTCATTGTACCTAAATTCTTAGTGAATGAAGATGGTACCTTGGGTGATCGTAACCCTGTAGGCCCTGGTTCTATTGAACACAAAATGGGGATCAAAGCCTCTGCAACATGTGTGATGAACTTTGACGGTGCAAAAGGCTATTTAGTCGGTAAAGAAAACGAAGGTCTTGCTGCAATGTTCGTGATGATGAACTATGAACGTTTGTCCATGGGTATCCAAGGTTTAGGCGCTTCTGAATTTGCTTATCAAAATGCTGCTCAATATGCCACTGATCGTTTACAAGGTCGTAGTGCAACAGGTGTGAAATCTCCGAATAAACCTGCTGATAGTATTCTTGTACACGGTGATGTACGTCGTATGCTCTTAAATGCTCGTGCGAACAATGAAGCTTCACGTGCATTTGCAGTATACGTAGGTCAACAACTGGATATTACAAAGTTCTCGACGGATCCAGAAGCAGTTGCAAAAGCAAATAATCGTGTTGCTTTGCTCACACCAATCGCAAAAGCATATTTAACAGACACTGCTTTCAATGCGACACTAGATGCCCAAATGGTCTTTGGTGGTCACGGCTATATTCGTGAATGGGGTATGGAACAATGTATCCGTGATCTTCGTATCTCACAAATTTACGAAGGCACGAACGGCGTTCAATCACAAGATTTAATTGGTCGTAAAACGATTAAATGTAATGGTCAATTCATCGCAGAATATATCGAAGAAATTCGTGACTTTGCAAATGCATTAGATGCGGACTTAAATTACATCAAAGATGCCACTCTTGATGCTGCAACTGAACTTGAATTGATTACTCAAGTTGTTCTTGAACGTGCTGCGGAAAATCCTGATTATGCGAATGCTGCTGCGGTTGATTATTTACATGCGGTAGGCTTACTCAGCTTTACCTATATGTTTGCTAAAATTGCTAAAGCTGCGAGTGAAAAATCAGGTGAGTTCTATGAGAACAAATTATCTTTAGTGAACTACTACATCCAACGCGTTTTACCTGAATTAAATACACGTTTAGCTCGCATCAAAGCTAGCTCTGAAATCGTGATGGGATTTAGCGAAGATTACTTCATAAATCAATCATAAGTTTTATCTTAAAAAAGCCTGATTCTTCAGGCTTTTTTTTATCTGAAATTTGCTTATTTTCAAAGCAACTCATAATAGTCTTCCCTGCTTAGACATAAGATGAGCATGAATTTTGCATCACTCCAATGAAACCATCAGGTTTTTTCAAAGGAGGAGATGTCATGAGTAAAAAAGATATTAGCGTAGAAAAAATCGAATCCTTATTAGATCGTTTTGGAAATCTAGCAGTTGAGAGCTTCCACTATATTGCGCTCTTTATTATTGGCTGCATGGTAATTTGGTCTGCAGGACATACCGTGATTGATATTCTTACGGTAAAACAATATGCAACGATTGATGACATTCTGTTGTTATTTATCTATTTAGAGCTAGGTGCGATGGTAGGTATTTATTTTAAGACCAATCATATGCCCGTCAGATTTCTAATCTATATCGCCATCACTGCCCTGACACGTCTGTTAATTTCAGATATTCAACATGACCATAAAGCTGATATTGATTTAGTCATTATTACAGGATCAATTTTAATCCTAGCATTCGCTATATTGGTCGTGCGTTTTGCTTCTTGGAATTTTCCATCAGTGATCCGAGATAAACACCAAGATAAACCTTTACCACTTGGAAAAACACCACGCCCTGAAGATGATGAGTTGGCTTAGATAAAGATGGCTTAGACAAATTGGATTAAGCATCTAACGATCATTTGGCATCTGGATATATCGACCATTTTGGTATATCCAATGCATTCCAACTTGTGGTGCAGGAAGACCATAACGACGCCAATCTGAAATCAGCATATACTGACTCATTTCAATAGTACCACCCTGCCCATTTACGAAACTTGACTGCTTGCTAGAATATGTCGTCGTGGTCGGTAAAGACTGTTGATAGATCACTGTAATCCCATTCTGCTGCGGATACGCTGGATAAGGAGGATATGGTCGCTGTAATTGAGGTCTATTCTGAGCAAAACGTGGTTGTTGCAATGGGACTGGCTTACTTAGACGATCTGCATTACCAGTATATATTGGAGTCTGTGTTGGTTTTACAGGTCGAACCTTAGAACCTTGGTAATTAGCCCAACTATCTGCAAAAGTATGACTCGTTATTAAAAGAATCACTGAACCCAATAGAGTCTTAACCAATAATGTATTGTTCATCTCTATTACCTCATTCCAAATTTAAGATTACTTTTATTTTCAAAATTCATTCTAAAGCTTAAATATAGATCAATCATGTAGAAATCTTGAACATTATTTAAAATTTTAAATTTAATACTTTAGACCTTTTATTTATCTGCATGAGTCTGTTTGTAAATCTGCTAGACTAACCATTTTTAACTTTGCGAGATTATCCACCGTGCCTGAAATGAGTTTTGATCGCCTGCACCAATTTTTTTGTAAAGTTCCGAGTGTCCAAGAAAACTATATCGATTCTTATGGCACTGATGGTGAACATGCATGGTGGTTTAAATTTCAAATCAATATCGACCATGCCTTAGCTTGGCAAACGGTTCAAGAACTTGGTCATGTATTGAATTACATTTCTAAAAATGAACGCCTACCCACTCAGTTTTTACCTGTGTCTCCTCCACCCTATATGAATGGTGAGGCGAAACAATTCTTATCTTGGGTGATTCAGTGTAATCATCCTGATTTTACGCCAGATGTGGTTTGTGATTGGTTAGAAGCACGTTTACCTCAACCTGTTGAGGATGAGTCTAAGTGGAAAATTAAAACCGATATTAAAGAGCTCGATCAGATTGATGATAAGGAACTCGATAAATTAGTTCCACCGAATCCATAAATGAAAAAATCCCTCTTTCGAGGGATTTTTTTAGAAGGTTGAGAGACCACTCCATTCCATGAATCGATAAATGGCATATTTCATTTTTGAATCTTCTGCATATTCTGAGTAATCAACACTCATTTGCTTACCCTCTAAATTCATCCAAGCAGTATCAAAATACTGTACTGCATCTTTAAAAACTTGCTGATTTGAAGAGCCAATAACACGTAAATCAGTTTCTAAATTATAATTTTTCAAATTACGAGCAGTAAAATTAGCCGACCCCAAAATCAGTTCAACCTGATTTGAACTACGCTTAGTAATCATTTTTGAATGGCACTGCTCACCTTGTGTATTACACCAGCGTACGTCTATTCCAGCTTTATAGAGCTCTGTCGCGACAGGACGATTTGGAATACCATTTTTAGTACGTCCAAATGCATCTTTGTTCGGGTCTAGTAATACACGAACTTTAACACCGCGTTGGTGAGCTTTAATTAAGGCTTCAATAATTTCTCGCTCTGATAAATAGAACATTGCCAAATCTATTTTTGCATCAGCACCTTGAGCAGATTCAATCAGTTTCAGCACTTCATCATATATTGCTTTTTCTGTCAGTACTTGCACTTGTGGCAACTGTTTATCTTCTGGTACATCTCCCACAATAACCATTGGAATATTTGCTTTAGAAAATAAAGCCACTGATTGTTCAGTTTTTAAAATATCGACAGCTGTATGCCCTTCGACCACAAGTGCTACATTAGAATGGCTTGAGCTTCCATCATGCGGATTCATCGAAGTCACTAGTGTTTTCCATCCCTCGGATGTATCCACTATGATGGTTTTACGATGGTTCGCTTTAAAATTAAAAAGATTTAAATAACTTCGAATGGTAATTTTTTCTTCGCCGAAAGGATTACTTAACCAACCTTTCTCAGCATTATTTCCTAAATTCTGACAACAAAAATACCAAATGCCCGACCACAGTGGATTCGATGCGCGTAATGGTGATAAATCTGTTTCTATGACATCAATTCCTGCTTGTCTGAGTGGTCGATAGTGCTCTGGGATTATTCCACCATAAACTGAATTTATAGGATCAGTGATTAATTTAATTTCAATATTCGGTGTTAGACGCTTTTTTTGAATGAGTGCTTGGGTCAGTTCTTGTGTTAATGAGCGATGTTGATTTTGAGACTGACCAGTTTCAGGATTGAACAGAAACATATCTAACACAATTGTAGTTTGCGCTTGCTCAATAAGATTGAGAATTTCATCAAAAATCTGATGCTGCTGTCGCTGACCCACCGTATCTATATAAGTTTGGTCTGCTAGGAATTTCACATTTGCATGCCGTAATTTACCGGAATAATTAAGCCCTTCTGGCAATGGTTTATAAATATGATAAAGCGCTGAGGCTAAATAGCCGATGGTCAGCATACCTAGAATCAGACCAACATAACGTCGGTTTGACCAATTTAATTTTTGGTGAATTCGTTTAAATAGACGCATAACAAAAAACCTAGTCCGATACTTTCAGACTAGGTTTTAATTTACGTTTTTTCAAGCATTAAACTGTTTTTAACACGTTGAATTAAATTAGAACCCGTATTCAACGCCGACGGTAAAATTACGTCCAATTTGTGGAATATTCGACAAAAATGAATTGTGCGAATAAACCTGATCATCCAATAAGTTGTGTGCTTTTAAATAAACGCGATAATCGTTGCGATTGTTTAACTGCCCAGCATAAGACACACCAACATTGACCATGTTATAACCTTGGGTTTCTTTTTCAAAGTCAGCAAATTTATCTTGCGTGAATACATGATAATACTCAGCTAAACCAGACCAACCATCAGCAAAATTGGTTTCCACCTTTGTACCAAGTCGTCCAGCAGGAACACGTGGAGCATTTTCCCCCTCTATCTTGCCTCTTACATAATCACCAAACACACTCACCTTGTAAGTATCATTAATTTGATAGCCTAGCTGAGCCTCAGTTCCATAAAAACGTGCCTTATCCTGCGTATATTTAAGTCCACGTAAATTGCCTTGTTGAGCTACAGTTGCACCATAAATATAGTCATCAAACCAATTGTGATAAACATGAACATGATAATCGAGCTGATCACCTTCATAATGGAGACCTAACTCTAGATTATTTGATGTTTCCTTATCAATATCTGGATTACCTAGCTCATATGTGTTTGTTGCAAAATGAAGACCATCTGCATATAACTCTTGAGCTAGCGGTAAACGTTGTTGATGAGACCCCACTAGAGACAACTTATAATTTGGCGCGAACTCCCAATTAGCTGCAGCTGATCCTGAAACAGCAGTCCCTGAGTAGTTCTTTTGATTGGAATCGACATCAATTTTTTGATGGTCTACACGAGCACCCAATTCGACATGCACAGGACCAAGCTGTTTATGTTCTAGTGCAAATAAACTGTACTTATTGGTTTTTGTATCCGCCATCAGAACATCATGACTATGACCATAATGTTCATGATCGTGATCACTATGATCATGGTCACCATGATCAACTTCATCATGGTCATGTCCCTCAGGCGCATTAAGTTTTATTTTTTGCTGAGATGCTTGTACACCTACAACACCCTCCCAACCTAACAACGGTATATGAACCAACTCTAAACGACCATCATAACCCTTACTTTTAAAGTTACTAATAACTTCATTTTCTTCTAGTTCATCATGCTCGTAATCTGTAAAACTTAAATGAGCTCGCAGCTTTTCAAATCCTTTTAATGGATCATTTAATTCAGTTCGCAAATCATAGCGTTCAGATTTTAAGTCAACCCATGGACCTGCAGCATTTTCGTGTTCATGGTCGTGCGCTGAATTAGGTGGTGGACAATGGAAATGATCTCCATGCAATTCACATCCATGATATTCATGACTATGACCTGGTAATCCATATTTATCTTGTCGATTACTATATGACAGCCCCACAAAACCTCGATCATGGATCCATGAGCCGCCGACATTAACTGTTTGACCTTCTGAGAAAGTATTTTCTACACGTTTAGCACTTTCACGATGAGGCTCTGTCTCACCCTCATGATGATGTTCAGTGAAGTAACCTTTGAAAGGGATATAATCATTGGCTTTATGCTTCGTGCCTTCAACACGAAGTGCAAAATTTTCACCTATAGCTGCTGTTACACCTGCACTCGAAAGTTTTTCATCACTCCCAGAGTTGTAGCGGACGCCCACTTGCCCCTCTAGACCATTAGCTGGCATTTGTGTCGGTATTTTTTGATCAGTCACGTTGACTAAACCACCCACAGTTCCAGCTGCGTACAGTAATGTTGAAGGTCCTCGGATAACTTCCACTTGCTTCGCCAAAATAGGATCAACCGTTACGGCATGGTCAGGAGAAAGTGTTGATACATCAGCAGTTTCAGAAGCATGCTGTAAAACTTTTACACGCGGTCCATCTTGGCCACGAATCACAGGACGACTTGCACCTGTTCCATACTGATTAGAATAAACACCCAACTCATCGGCTAACGCATCACCTATGGTTGTTGGTCTTTCAGATAATTTTTTTTGATCAATCACATGATCTGCTACAGCGAAGTCAGCAGCTGTTTGAACCAATGGATGTGCGGTAGAAGAAATTGTATCTAATTGAACATTTTTTTGTTTTTGATCAGCATGTGCTGCGGATGCTATCACTGCTAAGACGGAGGCAGTGATGATATTTTTATGAAAGTTCATACGACAAGCTCAAAATTCGAGAATTTACAATTGTTGTTATAATATAACATTTCAACCAAACTTCAATCATATTTCATTCATTTACTCCAAATTAATTACCTTCATATAATTAAACCAATGGGTTACATATCAATGTTAATCTATAAAATTCGGATAGCATTTTTTTGATATATTTCAGCAATGCCCTTTACAATTTCACATGCTGTACTC
Source organism: Acinetobacter sp. 24-47-62 (assembly GCF_056779765.1). Taxonomy (NCBI): domain Bacteria; kingdom Pseudomonadati; phylum Pseudomonadota; class Gammaproteobacteria; order Moraxellales; family Moraxellaceae; genus Acinetobacter; species Acinetobacter sp. 24-47-62. The sequence continues at coordinate 65,667 of NZ_JBWYIN010000010.1, read as the reverse complement.
GCACCAATTTTGCATAAAGCATCGAAAGGAACACTTCCTATTTCTGCTCTAGCAATTGGTTGCATGGTCCCTGACTTATTTCGTCTTTTTACAGACGAACATATCCTAATCTCACATCAATGGAGCGCATTGCTATATCCCAATTTATTGGTGGGAATGGCATTCTGTCTATTGTGGTATGCACTATTAAGACCTACTTTTTTTAGATGGATTGGTATTTACAACCCCTTAAAACTCTCGAACTTTAGATCTGTCTTTCAGTTCTTGGTGCTGATCAATATTTCATTAATCTTGGGTATCAGCAGTCATATCCTTTGGGATGGTTTAACTCATGTTGATTACAGAACCTTTGCTTTTCATGACCTATTAGCTAAGCAAATCAATCTTTTCGGGCAACACTATCCCCTCCATCGAATTTTACAGGTCGGTACCTCTATTATCGTTTTGCCCTTTATTTTATGGTTTGCAAAACAGTATTTTTGTACTTACCGTCAACCATTCAGAGTAACTCGTTCTATCACTATTTTTGCTGTGGTATCCGTGCTAATTTCAATATTAGGTGGATTATTTGGATTTATTCATTTCCACTCTAATTACAATATAGCCATTTTAAATGACCTATATGGTTACATTGGCTTCTCAATTAATTATTTCTTTAGAGGCTTTCTATTGACGTTTGCGATTTGTGCGCTTGTTTTTCAAATCCTAGATCAATTGGAATTATTCGAAGGATCGTCTTAATTTTAAATTTGCATTAAATAATAGGGCTTTCATAATCTTCTCCTTGTGACTGTAGTCTCAAAGAGGCATAATTCACCCTTTGTATAAAGGCGTTACGCTGTTTACGTATACGCTTTCATTAACCCATATAGTTGGATTTTTAACGCTATGATGCGAACTCATTACTGCGGTTCATTAACCGAAGCTCAAATTGATCAAACCGTTACACTTTGCGGATGGGTACACCGTCGCCGTGACCACGGTGGTGTAATTTTCCTTGATATGCGTGACCGTGATGGTCTAGTTCAAGTGGTTATTGATCCTGATACACCAGAAGCTTTCGAAACAGCTGATAAAGCTCGTTCTGAATTTGTATTAAAAATAACTGGTCGCGTTCGCCGTCGTTATGCTGGTACTGAAAATGCCAACATGGTGAGTGGTCAAATCGAAGTATTAGGTAAAGAAATTGAAGTTCTAGCAGCGTCTGAAACTCCACCATTCCCATTAAATGATGATAATACTAATATTTCAGAAGAAATTCGTTTGAAATATCGTTTCTTGGACATTCGTCGTCCAGAAATGTTAGAGCGTTTACGTTTCCGTTCTAAATTAACAAACCTTATTCGTAACTATTTCGAAGAAAACGGATTCTTAGACGTTGAAACACCTATTTTGACACGTGCGACTCCTGAGGGTGCGCGTGACTATTTAGTACCAAGCCGTGTATCAAATGGTAGTTTCTACGCTCTTCCTCAATCACCACAGTTATTTAAACAATTGTTAATGGTGGGTGGTATTGATCGTTATTACCAAATTGCTAAATGTTTCCGTGACGAAGACTTACGTGCTGACCGTCAGCCTGAATTCACACAAATCGACGTTGAAACATCGTTCATGAGTGACGATGACATTATGGATTTAATGGAACGTTTAACAGTTAAGATGTTTAAAGAACTTCTTAATGTTCAATTTGATAAGTTCCCACGTATGACCTATGCAGATGCAATGCGCGACTATGCGTCTGACAAGCCTGACTTACGTATTCCACTTAAACTCGTTGACGTTGCAGATTTAATGCAAGATGTAGAGTTCAAAGTATTCGCAGGTCCTGCTAAAGATCCTAAAGGTCGTATTGTTGCGCTTCGCGTACCGGGTGCAGGCTCTCTTCCACGTAGCCAAATCGACGAGTACACTAAGTTTGTAGGTATCTACGGTGCAAAAGGTTTAGCTTATATTAAAGTCAATGAACTGGAAAAAGGTATCGAAGGCTTACAATCTCCTATCGTGAAATTCATCGAGCCAATCGTGCTTGATCTATTAAAACGTGTGGGTGCTGAAAATGGCGATATCGTATTCTTCGGTGCAGATAAAGCGAAAGTTGTAAACGATGCAATGGGTGCTTTACGTATCAAAGTCGGTCATGACATGAAGATGGCAACTTGCGAGTGGGCACCACTTTGGGTTGTTGATTTCCCAATGTTTGAAGAAACTGATGATGGCAAATGGACGTCTGTTCACCACCCATTCACGCTGCCTAAATCTAGCGTAGAAGAAGTGAAGAACAATCCTGGTGCGGCATTGTCTGTTGCTTACGATATGGTGCTTAACGGTACTGAAATCGGTGGTGGTTCACTTCGTATTCACAACCTAGAAATGCAAAAAGCAATTTTTGAAGCTTTAGGTATTGGTGAAGAAGAAGCAGAAGAGAAATTCAGCTTCTTATTGAACGCTTTACGTTATGGTGCACCTCCACACGGTGGTTTAGCATTCGGTTTAGACCGTCTTGTGATGTTAATGACAGGTGGTTCTTCTATTCGTGATGTGATTGCATTCCCGAAAACGAAAACTGCGGAATGTCCTTTAACACAAGCACCTGCACCAGTTGAATCAACTCAACTTCGTGATCTTGGTATTCGCTTACGTGAAAAACCAAAAGCTGAATCACAAGAATAACGTTTTGTTGATCTAAATAAAAACCCTGCAAATGCAGGGTTTTTATTTCATTGAGATAAATACTTAAAAATGGCATAATCGCAGAAAATATTTAAGAGTTCATTCATATGGCTATGCGTCCTGATGTTCGTCGTCATACAATCATTATTATTGTATTTTGCATCGTGCAATGGGCATTTATGCGTTATATCTTGAATGAACAACTATTTAACCTCACTACTTATCAGCGTATCGTGTTCTTTAGTACGAGTAGTTTTATTGCCGCGTTTGGTTCAATCGCTGCATTGATTTATATGGTGATTAAAGGAAATGCGGATAATAAATAATAGAACACTGTAAATACCCTATTATATTTATTTATGTTTTCTAAGTCCTAGCCAATTTTTGTATAGGTAAAAAAATTTAGGGGTTTTCAACATCCACCTTACTTTCCAATGCAACTCATTTGAATTATTTTTAATATAATTCAAATCTTTAAACTTAATTGAGTTGATAAAGCAACAATATTTTTTAAAATTCATTTTTATATAATTATTAAATAATCCTAATATTAAATGAATATACACTTGTTTAAAGTGACACTTATCACGATTGTCTCTAAATAAATCCACCCCATAAAATAAACTCTCTAAGTGTTTTTCATTAACACTACAATTACTTATACTAGATGGTCTATACCTATAAAAAATTAATGTTTTATTTAATTCATAAATTTTTATATTTTCATTATATAAAAACGGCACAGCAAGCATATCTTCAAAATAATAACCTTTAGGAAATCTAATGTTTTTTAATAAGTCTTTTTTATAAACCCTCAACCATGCATACCACTTGTTTTTTTTAAAAATTCTCTTTAAGTACTCTTCATTTACATTATTAATTAACTCTATTTGATCAGCTAATACAAGTGGTTTTTGAGTTAAAAATTTGTTTTCCTCGATCGCATTAAAATGTATAAGATCAACATTCTTGTTATGATCAATCACATTAATAATTTCTTCTATATAATCATTTAGTACATAATCATCAGAATCAATAAAAGATACATAATCACCTTCAGCTAAATCAACACCATTATTACGTGCCATACTTAGCCCTTGATTATCCTGATCAATAATCCTAATATTTTTTTTAAAGGATTGTTTATTTAAAAAATTCTTTAAAATATCAATAGATCTATCTTTTGAACCATCATTAATAAAAATACATTCCACCTCCTTAGTTAATTGACTATAAAGTGATGATATACAGTCTTCAATATAGTCTTCTACACCATAAACAGGAATAATGACAGATAACTTGATTTTTTCTTCAACTTTGTACACTACAATCACCAAGGCTTAAATATTCATCAACAGCCGTTTGAACTTTAAATTTTCGAGATAAAGTAGGATTATAGATTTTATCGCATGATGAAATTTCAGACATCTTACTAGCTAACTTATCAATATTACCAACTGGAACTAAAAAATTTTTATCTAAAATTTCACTAGGACCAGATGGACAATCCGTACTTAAAACCGGCGTATTTAAAGCTAATGCTTCTAAAATTGCAATACTAAATCCCTCAAAGTCTGAGGACACGACCATCGCTTGTGCACGTTGAATAAACGGATACGGATTATTTTGAAAGCCGATAAAGTGAACTTTGTCCGATACCCCTAGTTCTTGACATAAACGCTGATTGTCAGCCATCAGCTCGCCTGTACCCACCAAGACCAAAGGCAGATCCAGCTGTGCTTGTGCATACGCACGAATCAACACATCATGACGTTTTTGCTGCTTAAATTTACCAACATTGACCAAATAAGGCTGAGGTAGATCAGGAATAAATTCTGATGCAGCGTGACGAACAGCATCGACATCAATTGGATTGTAGATTGTCTGAACCCTGCTATCAGCACCAAAAATATCTTTAAAATCAGCTTCTACCCCTTTGCTAACCGCTACACAAGGCTTGGCTAAATACACTTTGGCCAACTGCTTTTTAAAGGCCTTAGTCAGACGTTGTCCATACTCCAAACTAGTGGTGTTATGAATCACCAAATGTACATTAGGCAACTGACTACGACTTAAAATAAAATCGACTGGATATAAGTTGGACAGTACCAAATTTGGCTCACCAATCTGTTGACGCACAAAGCGATCAAAGGCTTTGGCAGCGATACTTTGGCGCATAAATTTAGGTATGGCACGAAATTTTTGATAATTAAAGAAGTGTGTCTTCACTCCCTCAGGAATAGGTAAATCTATAATATTTTTGAAATAAACAATATGTGCTTCATGTCCTGCATTATTTATGCCTTTAGCTAAAGTTAATGCGAAACGTTCAGCACCATTACCTTGTAAAGTAAAAATAGCAAGTACAACCTTTTTTTTCTTCATAATTCGATATTCAATATTGTTAAAAATGTGCCTTATCAAGACGAATAAATCGCTTTTGCGCTTTAAACATGACTTGCATATAGCGACATCCCATAGCCAACTGACCGATGATCCGTCTCTTTCTAAATACTCTTTTTTCCATAGCAGAAGAATAAATTGGCTTGTGATGTTCTGAACGTCCGATCACTGATTCAAACTGCTCAGCAGGTACAAGACCATAAGCTACCATTTGATCTTCTTGAATAATTGCGGCTGGCTCAGCTTGTAAACTCTTCAATCCATAATGGCTAAAAATAAAACCATCAGCAATTGCAGGTGAGGTTTCTGCTAAACGCTGTAATAACTTCTTTGCGCCGGATGGATAGAGTAAATATCCTGCTGCACCTGTTCGGTCTTGATATAGATTATATAGCGCAGTTTGTCCAGCGATTAATTGATATTCTGGCTTTTTAGAAATAATTTTTTTACGACTACGTACTTCAAAATTAATTAAATCTATATCTTTAAAATTATAATTTTGTATTTCTTCAAGTAACTGAGGAATATGACATGATAAGACTGCATCATCCTCTAATATCAATGCCGGTTCATTAGTTTTAATAACAGTTTCCCAAGCTTTCTGATGACTCAAAAAACATGCTACCTCAACCTTACGCAAAGGTCTTTGCCAACCAAACCCTAATGATTGATATTGAGAGTCATCAATATCATCAACTGATACTGCAGCTAAACGCTGAAAAGATAAACCCAATTCATTAAACTGTTGAGTCTGAAAAGCCAAACGCTCTTTTGAACGCTCAAGATTTATAATCAAGATCTGCATGGATTACCACCAACGTGTTTTTTCACGCGTATGTCTTTTTTTAAAACGCACATAGACAGTATCATTAACGTCTTGATTAATCCGCTCAAAAATTTCAATAACCAATTGACCTAATGGATGATCAGTACATATCTGGTCTAAACGCCAACGCATATTTCTCAATGTATCATCTGTACCCACTGCAAAAGCAGATGTACCATCAAATAGAGCATAACGTTGTGACTGTAAATGATTTAGACACTCTAGATTTTCTTCCATCTGATGATCACATAAATAGCGTTCCGTTTCCTGAAGCTTTAAAGTATTAATAAGAACCACAGCATTCATCAAAATTGCTTTCAGAAGAGAATCTTCATCATGATCAATGAAAGTATCACATGCTGAAATTAACCATCGTATATTTAAAGATTTCAGTAAAAAATCTCGCTCTTTAAGCCATAAAGATTTAAATTTTAGAAAGTTATCTGTCGTATCAACATCTCGGCGCATCAATACAATTAGACTAGCATGATAATGATTCAACGCAGGTTGACCTACGAACTCATCTTTAAGCTGCTCTATATGCTGCTTCAAATCTTTAGCTGATCCATGGGTATAGCGTGTTTCATCACCTTCAATCAAGTTTTCTTTCAACGCATTAATATCTATACCGTCAAATTGCGCATAGACCTCATCTGCACCAAAACGACGTTGATGCCGACTAAAGGAGAACCATTGTTCGAATTTACTTTTTTTTCTAACAGGCATTATAAACCACCATTAAAAGGCAACTATTATTGCCAAGCGTCCTTAATCCATTGACTTGGCAACACATAGCGGTACCATTTACCACCGCCACCATTCACAGCATCAGGTGGATTAATCTCACCATGGAAAATAATAATTTTGGCACCTTCAGGTTTTACTGGTGGCTTAAAAAATGCCATTGGGATTTTTTGTAAACAGTGATATTTATAACTCTTACACCAGCTATCTGGCCAATAAGTTTGCTTCGCATGTTTATCTACATACCATGACAAATAGGCTTGCTCATTACGGAATTTTTTTCGAATTTCATCAAAGTTTTCACGAAAATATGGTAATAATCCAGGGAAAGCGCCCAATTTAAAACGATATACTGAGCTATTACCTGTGATTCGCCATGGTCGTTTCCAGTCGTGAATAATTAAAAAATCACCTGGATAAGTGAAAAACTCATCCATGTTATCAACGATAACAACATCCAAATCTAAAAATAGCGCGTTACCCTTTAAGCCATATAAGTCAGGCTCAAAAGTTGAAAGTTTGTTCCAACCACGCTCAGGCGCACCTTCAGGCAATGCTAACGGTGGAATAGGAAAGCATTTAACATTTGGATCAATTCCTTCTGTACGGTCAGTGAGACAAACCATCTGGAAATCAACAGTCGTGTGTCGTTTCACCATATTGTAAAGCCGATTCACATACTCAGAACCATATTTGGTTCCCCACTTCATACACAAAACAATGTTCTGTTCTTGTGCAATCTCTTCTTCTAATAAGACATTGTTTACATGTATTGACATGCCGTTTTATTCCACCGAATCAATAGCTGCATCATACCACAGAGTTAAAATATTCTTGAACGATAAGAATTCAAACTCGTCCAAATTGAAATCAAATCTTCATTAAATTGTCACGTCTTAGAAACCCTATTTTGTCAAATTAAATTTAATCTGGCTTGAACTAAAATAATGAAAATTACTATTGTCGGCACTGGGTACGTCGGTCTCTCAAATGCGATGATTTTAGCGCAACATCATGAAGTCACCGCCTTAGACATTGATCAAAACAAAGTAAATTTATTGAACAAGAAAATCTCACCTATACAAGACAGAGAAATCTCTGACTTTCTAAGTAATAAACCATTAAACTTTAAAGCAACAACTAATGCTGTGGATGCGTATTTTCAGGCAGACTATATTCTTATTGCGACGCCAACTGATTATGACCCTACAACCAATTATTTTGACACTTCAAGTGTTGAATCTGTGATCACTGAGATTTTAAGTATCAATCCATTAGCGACGATCATTATCAAATCGACAGTTCCTGTAGGTTACACCCAACAACTAAAAAGTAAATTTGAAACACAGAATATTATATTTTCACCTGAGTTTCTCAGAGAAGGAAAAGCATTGCTAGATAACTTATATCCTTCAAGAATTATAATGGGTGAAAATTCTGAACGAGCACATCAATTTGCAAACATGCTCATAGAGGGTGCTTATAAAAAAGATTGTCCAGTCTTGTTCACTGACTCCACCGAGGCAGAAGCAATCAAACTTTTTGCAAACACCTATTTAGCTATGCGCGTTGCATTCTTCAATGAACTAGATACTTACGCTCAAATATACCGATTGGACACTCGCCAAATGATCGAGGGTGTTTGTTTAGATCCTCGAATTGGTAAATTTTATAACAATCCATCATTCGGTTACGGCGGATATTGTCTTCCTAAAGATACTAAACAATTACTCGCCAACTACGACCAAGTTCCAAGCAATTTAATTCAAGCCATTGTAGATGCGAATATTACTCGCAAAGATTTTATTGCACAGTCTATTTTGGAAAGATGCCCTAGCGTTGTTGGGATATATCGTTTGGTCATGAAAAGTGGTTCAGACAATTTTCGATCTTCAGCAATACAAGGTGTTATGCGTCGTCTCAAAGCGCAAGGAATCAAGATCATTATTTACGAACCAACGCTTTCAGAGAAAAAATTTCAAAACTCAAAAATCATCAAAACACTGGAAGAATTTAAAAAAAGAGCAGATTTAATTATTAGTAATCGTCATTGCGATGAACTAAATGATGTTGCAGATAAAGTGTATACCAGAGATATTTTTGGTAAAGATGATTAAAAAAGGACTCAATTGAGTCCTTTTTCAAAGCATTAATTATTTCACATATGTTAACCAGTGAGCATATTTAGGGTCTTTACCTTGTACGGCATCGAAGTATGCTTTTTGGATTTGTGTTGTGATTGGACCACGAACACCCTCACCAATTTGACGGTCATCATATTCACGGATTGGCGTTACTTCAGCAGCAGTACCCGTAAAGAATGCCTCATCAGCAATGTAGAACTCATCACGCGTAATACGGCGTTCAACCACTTCATAACCAAGGTCTTTCGCAATCGTAATAATCGTTTGACGTGTAATACCATCAAGAGCACCACCAGCGATATCAGGGGTATGAATCACGCCATCACGCACTAAGAATACGTTTTCACCTGAACCTTGACACACATAACCTTGTGGATCAAGTAACATTGCTTCGTCGTAACCTGAGTGCGCAACTTCTTGGTGTGCCAAGATAGACAGCGTATAGTTTCCTGATGCTTTCGCCTTACACATCGTCACGTTAGGGTGATGGTGTGTAAAAGAAGAAGTTTTTACACGAATACCCTTCGCCATTGCTTCTTCACCAAGGTAAGCGCCCCAGCTCCACGCAGCAACCACTGCATGAATTGTATTATCCGTCGCTGCAATACCTAGCTTTTCCGAACCAATAAAGATAATTGGACGTAAATAGCAAGAAGCCAATTTATTTTCACGCACCACATCAATTTGAGCTTGTTCTAATGCCGCCTGATCAAACGGAACTTTCATTTGATAAATTTTGGCAGAGTTTAAAAGACGTTTAGTGTGTTCTTTTAAACGGAAAATTGCCGTTCCATTCGGAGTTTCGTAGGCACGGACACCCTCAAACACACCCATACTGTAGTGTAAAGTGTGTGTTAAGACGTGAGTTTTTGCTTCACGCCAATCAACTAATTGTCCATCTTGCCAAATAAAACCATCACGATCAGCCAAATTCATGACCTAAACTCCAAATTTTTATACACAGTCATTTCTATCCAACTACTGATGCAGTTGGATCTATTAATCTTTGCCATAGCTTGCAAACGACCTTACGGGTATCGAGCCAATTCGCAGCACTCACTTGCATGGATTGATTTGCAAGGGCTAAACGATGACTCTCGGCACGTTCACGGAGATAAGCTTGAATCAATGCTGTCGCATCGGCGCTGGATAAGCAGCCAGTTTTTGCGGCATCCTCAAGGATTCGTACATTGTCGGAGTAATGGGCGAGATCAGGATTCGTCCCACTCCATGCTAATACTGCATACTGTGCCATAAATTCGATATCAACGATACCACCTGCATCCTGTTTTAAATGAAAAATTCCATCTTTTTTTTGCTCATTTGATGAGCCTAAATGGTCTTTCATTTTTTGACGCATTTTTAGCACTTCTGCTCTCACCGTTTCTTCATTTCGAGGCAAAGTTAAAATACGACAGCGTAATTCCTCAAACTTTTCTCTTAAGCTTTGCTCACCCGCTATACTACGCGCACGAACAATCGCTTGATGCTCCCAAAGCCATGCATTTTTAAGTTGGTATTGCTCAAAAGCCTTAAGGCTTGTGACGAGAAGCCCAGCTTCTCCTGAAGGACGCAATCGTGTATCAATCTCATACACACGACCATCTAAAGTTTGGGTTGTCATCAGCGACATGAGCTTTTGCCCAACACGCATCGCAAATTCAAAACCACTAATTGGTTTCAAGCCATCTGTATCTGCCTGCTCATCCATATAGTGGATAAAGACTAAATCAAGGTCTGAACCATACCCAAGTTCAATACCGCCTAATTTCCCATACCCAATGACACTGAATGCCATATGATTTTTTGAACAACGTTGACCATCTGCATCTACTGGGTAACCATGTTTTTTTGCTGTAATTTGATATGCTAAATTCAAAGTTGCTTGAACTGAAACCTCAGCAATATCGGTGAGCGCATCAGACACACGCATCAGTGGACTTTCAGCCAATACATCACTTGCTGCTACAGTCAAAACATTCGATTTTTTAAATAAGCGCAATACGCGCATTTGATCTTCCACTTGATCAATTTCAATACGCAGCAGCTGCTGTCTGAGTGAATCCTCCAAATCTTGGCGTTTAGGTAACTCAAAATCCATCGATAAAAACTCATCGAGTAAAACTGGATAATGAGTTAACTCTTCACAAATCCATGGGCTTACAGTCGCCATTTTAACGAGTCGCTGTAATGCTCCTTTGCTTTCAATTAACATCACTAGATAGACTGTTCGCCGCATCACAGATTCAACCAGTGGCATGAGTCTTACCAAAGCGACTTGTGGATTATCCGATTCGAGAACAGCTTGAATCAGATGAGGCCAAAACTCTTTTAAACGATTAACTGCTTTAGCGGGTAATTTTTTGATGGCATGTCCATACCAAAACTCACGAACCAAATTTTTAGCAGACTCATCTAAAACTTCATTCAATTGCTGCTCTATTTGGCTAAAGCTTTCAACCAATGGATCTACTTCTTTTTCTTTAATTAAATGCTCAAACTGATAAGTTACTATAGCGCGCTGATCATTGAGAACATTTAAGAAAGCATCCCAACTCTCAAATCCAAGTGTCTCTACGATGCGATTTCTTTGGTCAGGTTCTGTAGGCAGTGATTGAGTTTGTTGGTCGTTCAACGCTTGAATGGCATGTTCCACACGACGCAAGAATAAATAAGCATTTTCAAGCTCATCCACCACTTCAGGTTCAAGTAATCCAACACCCCCCAAATGATGTAGACTCACTAAACATTGACGGTCTTGTAGCTCAAGTTTTGAACCACCATAAATCAACTGGAAAACTTGAACGATAAACTCGACTTCACGAATACCACCTGCACCAAGTTTAATATCATCTTCAATATTTCTACGTTGAACTTCACGCTCAATCATCGCTTTCATTTCACGCATCGCTGCAAAAGCGGTGTAATCCACATAACGGCGGAATACAAAAGGTCGAGTCATTTCCAGAAGCTCATCCCCTTCCTTTCCTCCTGTAACAATACGCGCCTTTATCCATGCATAACGCTCCCACTCACGCCCATGTTGACTGAGATACTTTTCAAGTGCCGCATGACTGATTGCAAGTGCTGAACCATCGCCCCATGGGCGTAATCGCATATCCACTCGGAACACAAATCCATCTGCGGTGATATGTTCCAACAAATAAATAATTTTTTGCCCCCAAAGGATGCAAAATTGCTGAACATCAATACATTTACGACCATTTGTTTCACCTTGCTCATCGAAGGCAAATATAAGATCAATATCACTGGATAAATTAAGTTCCTGAGCCCCCAATTTACCCATTGCAATCACGATAAGGTCTTGAAGCTTACCGTTATAGCCGATCGGCTCTCCATGTTTGGCTTGCAATGGACGATAAGCGAAGCTTTTGGCTGCATCAATACTGGCATCGGCAAAGTCTGAAAGTTCACGAGTCAATGTAATAACTGAAATGAGGCGGTTCGCATCCTGCCAAATCCACCGAAACATTAAACGTGCTCGCAAAATTCGAATTTTTTGCATCCATTCTTTTTCATCCTGAATGTCAGCAAGTTCTTTTTGTACAATGTGATAGATTTGTTCAGTACTTAAAAATTTATTAAATTGATCAGATGAATAATCTTGTTCTAATAATGTTTGATGTAAATTATAAACTTGTTCCGCGTATTGACTGGCTCTAAGAGTTTTTTGCAACTGATCAGCATTCATTTGAAAAAAAGCCTGAATAAATCTAAAACTCTTTTATATCAGTCCTTACGCAATTTGTGGACTATTTAGTTCACTTTTTCCAAAGATGTTTGATTACTCGTATTGGGGGTGGTAGGTAACGCTGCATGAGTGTCTGCTTCAGGTAATATGACTTTAAAAGTCGTACCTTGACCTTGTTGAGAACTGACACCAATTTCACCATGATTCAAATCAACAAATCTTTTACATAACACCAAACCTAAACCAGCACCTTTTTCACCAGATGTACCACGAATAGATACCTTCAAATCCGGTTGAAAAAGCTTCTCAATTTGCTGTGATGTCATACCTAAACCTGTATCGCGAATGGCAATTTCGACACCTTGATCGCATTTTGATGCTTCGATATAAACTTTTCCAGTTCCATCCACATGAGTAAACTTCAAAGCATTGGATACCAAGTTTTGAATCACTGATGTGATCATATTAATGTCGGCAAAGACTTTTAACTCTTGCGGCACACTTTCAATTAATTGAATATTTTTTTTCACAGCCAACGTGTTTAAAACGTCAAAAACGATTTTTGTCACCTGTTTAAGCTCAAACTGAATAGGGTGATAGACAAATCTCCCGCCTTCAGCCATTGCCCAATTTAATAGGCTTTCCAATAAGTTATAAGTCGATTGAGCGGTATCATGTAAATACTCAGCGATATTCTGTACACTGTCCTCATCCAAACTTTCACGCTCATTGGCCAATACATCAGAAAAACCTAATAAGCCATGAAATGGTGCACGTAAATCGTGTGCAATGATTTGAAAGAATTTTGTTTTACTGAAATTAAGCGCCGATTGTTGTTCATATAATTCTTTGAGTTCCGCATAATCCGAATGAAGCTCTAATATACGAATTAAGCTCATGGAAAAATCATAAACCAGTTCTAAATTATGATCATCAAAAGGTTGGTGCTGATTATCAAATAAAATCACTTGACCAATTGAAAAATCATCATTCACTTTTAAATCAATGGCTATAATTCGCTCGTGATCAACTCCGAGTTGATGAATATGTGCTGAAAAAGATGAATAATTAGGATGATCACGACTGATCGAAGTTTGACCCGCGAAATATGGTAATAATTTTGCTTTTTTATTGGCATTAAAAGCTTTAAATCCATTTGGAGAAGAATGCCACACATATGGTTCATCATGAAAAGCTAAGATTGCTGACTCCGCATTTAAAATGCCACGCGCAAATCTTAAAAAACTCTCAAGTTGATTTTTTGGCGTTGATACACCGAGTAAAAGAGACATTTTGCAGGCACTGAGCTGATCAGCTTGATCGACATCTATAAATTCTATTTTCATGTCTACATCCTGCCATGGAGTAAAGGGGAATAATGATCGATTACATTTTATTTTTTCATTTCGCAGTAAAGAAATGAAACCTTATTTCATCAAGACTAATACATTCTCAAATATTAAGAAAGTGCATTTTTGAGGACTGAATATCTAGCTAAAGCATGAGTCATACTTTATAAAACGTAAGCGTCTAGTGAAGATCGATTGAATAAACCATAACTATTTATTATTAAAATAAAATTTACTCAATCCTTATCTTATATTATTCATCAAATCTTCATTTGAAATTTTAAAATTCCTTAATTTATTTAAAACAAATAAAAAGGCCCTCAAGTCTGAATATGCTTGAAGGCCTTTAAGTATTTGGTCCCGAGGGTCGGACTCGAACCGACACGTCATCTCTGACAGCGGATTTTGAGTCCGCCGCGTCTACCAATTTCACCACCTCGGGAAAGGTTGTGTTCGGTATAATATCGTTTTTCTTTTCTTTGTCAATGCAAAACCTGACTCAAGCGCCTATTTTTAAATCAATAGCATGCATTATGCTTTTTTAACCACCAAACTCAACTCGAACTGGGCAAAAAAAGCATATACTAATGCCAAAATTTTTGCTGATTCCATTTTTATATTCTTATGCAACTTTCTGATTTTAGCTTTGAACTCCCAGACGAACTTATTGCCCGTTACCCTCTTGAAGAACGAAGTGCTTCTCGCCTGCTTCATCTTAAGGCGGATGGTCAATATGACGATCACCAATTTACCGATATTTTAGACCTGTTTAATGAAGGTGATTTATTAGTTCTCAATGATACTAAGGTAATGAAAGCTCGCTTGAAAGGTAAGCGTGCTTCGGGTGGTGCGATTGAGGTTCTGGTTGAAAGAATGCTTGATCAATTTATTGCTCATTGCCATATCAAAGCAAGTAACTCACCAAAACCAGGTGCTGAACTTTTTGTCGGATCAGATGAGGTTAAAGTTACGGTTCAAGGGCGTCATGAAAATCTCTATGTGGTGGAATTTTCCAAACCAATCTTAGATGTATTGGATCAGTATGGTGCATTGCCTATTCCACCTTACTTCAACCGAGAAGCAGAAGATATTGATACTGTTCGTTATCAAACCGTATTTAATGATCCTACAAAAATTGCTAGCGTTGCTGCTCCAACGGCGTCTCTACATTTTGATGAACAACTATTAAAAAAACTTGAAGATAAAGGTGTAAACAAGACATTTGTCACCTTACATGTGGGTGCAGGTACCTTCTTACCAGTACGCACCACTGATATCGAAAATCACATCATGCACAGTGAATGGTGCCAAGTCAGCGATGAAGCTATGGCGTTGATTAAGGCGACTAAAGATCGAGGCAATAAAGTGATTGCCGTCGGAACGACTGCAACACGGGCAACTGAAAGTGCGGCTCAAGCCAATGATGGCCAACTGAAGGGCTGGACTGGTGATACTCAGATTTTTATTTATCCTGGTTATGAATTTAAAGTAGTAGATCGCTTAATTACTAACTTCCACCTTCCAGAATCAACATTATTAATGCTTGTCTCAGCCCTGTCCAATCGTGATTATATTTTGAATGCGTATCAACATGCTGTAAAAGAACGCTATCGTTTCTTTAGTTATGGTGACGCAATGTTGATTGACCAAGCAAAAGATTAGGATCTGATCTATGCCGATTGATTCTGTTCAGCAACTGCTTCACCTTCGCACCCGAAAGAACAAGCAAATTATGGCCAGTGTTGATCGGCTTTGGGCTCTTGGACGTTCTGCTCAACATTCTGATGACATCCTGCAAGGATTACATCCATGGGGTTCGAATACCCAACTCTTTTTTCACAATGGCATACCTAAATTTTTAGTTACGCTTGCCATCATATTCAGTGTTTTTTCGCTCTTTCCTATTTTTGACACATTAAAATGGATGGCATATAGCGCATCGGCGATACTTATCCTGATTGCATATATAATTTATGAACCGAATAAACCTATTCATGAAGTGATTTCATTTCTTGAAGAGCGAATGATTGGTTTTAAATTCGGTATAGAAGCTTATTCAACGCCATCACACCTTGGAACAAATAGACATAACACCTTGATCATAAGTCAGCTAAGGCAAAAATTTCCTTTGTTTAACCAAGGTAACCATGCCAATGATATTTTAAAGTTTGCCTCCACCACGTGGAAAAACGCGCAAAATCAAGATTTTCCTGTTATGCTTTTTCATTACCGATTTATTGATGAAATCAATCTGCCTGAACAAAACAAAACACCACAAAAATTAAAAAAAATTGAACGTCATCGTTGGGGCGTATTTGTATTTGATATATCACCACTAGGATTAGCGACAACCAGTAGAAAGAAAAGGTTCACAGCACCATATACAGAGCACTGGGAGAGCAGCGATTTAGAGCTACGTAAAAAAGTTCAGATTTACGGTACAGACCGCTTACAACTCGCAAAGATCATGACACCATCAACCACACTCAAACTAATTGAATTTTATCGACTTCACCAGGGCGACTTAATTTTCCACCCTCATGACCAAATCATGTGCTATTTGGGAGAGCGCGATTTATTTGAAGTCACGCACAAGCTTGAAATCAAAGACATTAAAAATATATCCGCTTTGCGCGGTTACTTAAGAACATTAACCATGCCAAATTATCAACAACTCAAACAGAGCATGCTAAACTTAGTTGCATAATAACGATCATATTAGGTAATGCGTGTGGGCTTATTCATTTTTCTTTCCATCTTTGTTTTGATTATTGTTTGGGGAATATGGGTTCGAAATAATATCGTTCGATATTTGAATGCTTCTCAGCGTGCTTGGTCAGATGTCGCAAATTTTGAACGTCAGAAAATTAAAACATTAGAGCATCTTGAGCAAAATTTATCTCAATACACTGAGTTTGAAAAATCAACATTAGAAAATATCACAGCCTTACGCCAACAAATCCTAAATCTCAATACACAATCAACTGATGTAGCTCAGCTTCAGCATATTGAAGCGCTAAGTCAGTCGTTAATGAAAAGTTTAAATGTGGTTGTTGAGAATTATCCAGATCTCAAAGCTGATCAGCTTTACAACCAAATGATGTATGACATTCAAGAGCAAAATGAAAATGTTAGTGCTGCAATTTCAATATTCAATCGAAATGTCGAAGAGTTTAATAACTTGATTCAAGTTTTTCCGAATAACTTAATCAACAGTATCAGCCTCGCAAAGAAACCTATTCGCCCATTTACCGATCATCAAGCGCAACAAAATTTTGATTATCGCCCTAATTTCAAATAAGGATTCCACCTTAAAAAGTGGCAATATCTTAGAGAATCACGTTGTTTATCCATTACGATTTATTCATATTAGGATACGCTAAAAACTGTATAGCTGGGCGAAAAATAAACAGATACCTTCATTGTTTAGCAAGATCATGAATCTCTTGTAATTTTTCATAAACAAAAATCCAAGTCGTTAAGAATAATGTAATTTTTCTAGCATAAACTGCGCGAATCTAGGAAAATAGAGCGCTTTATCGCTATCAATCAGCGAACTGTTTTTTCGCCTCGATTTGGACAATTTATGAAGTTTGAAAAATTAGGTCAGTCTGGTCGTGCTCGACGCGGACGCTTAACCTTGGAACACGGTGTCGTTGAAACACCGATGTTTATGCCTGTCGGAACTTACGGTACCGTCAAAGGCATGCTCCCACGTGATATTGAAGAAATTAAATCACAGGTCATTTTAGGGAATACCTTTCATTTATATCTACGCCCTGGTCTAGATGTCATTCGTGAGCACGGTGGTCTACATGGTTTTATGAAATGGAATAAACCAATTTTGACCGACTCTGGTGGCTTCCAAGTATTTAGCTTAGGCGCAATGCGTAGTATCAAAGAAGACGGCGTAACATTCCGCTCTCCAATTGATGGCTCTAAAGTCTTCCTTTCTCCTGAAATTTCGATGGATATTCAACATACATTGAATTCAGATATCGTGATGATTTTTGATGAATGTACACCCTATCCAGCGACTCACGAAGAAGCTCAGAAATCGCTACAACTTTCATTGCGTTGGGCAAAGCGTTGTAAGACTCAACATCATGATGTGTTAAAAAACCGCAATGCTCTGTTTGGTATTATTCAAGGCGGCATGTATGAAGACCTCCGCCAAGAATCACTAAATGGATTAAAAGAAATCGGTTTTGATGGTTATGCGATTGGCGGTCTTTCTGTAGGCGAGCCAAAAGAAGAGATGATCAAAGTCCTTGATTATCTTCCAGAGCAAATGCCTGCGGATAAACCACGTTATTTAATGGGTGTTGGCAAACCAGAAGACATCGTTGAAGCTGTTCGTCGTGGTGTAGACATGTTTGACTGTGTAATGCCAACTCGTAACGCACGTAATGGACATTATTTTTTTACGGACGGTTTAGTGCGTATACGAAATGCGAAATACCGCCATGATCAAAGCCCACTTGATCCGCATTGCGATTGTTACACCTGTACCAACTTTACCCGTTCGTATCTATACCATTTAGAAAAATGTGGTGAGATGCTTGCATCAATGCTTGGCACAATTCATAACCTTCGTTATTACTTGCGTTTAGCAGAAATGATGCGTGATGCATTAGATAACGGAACATTTGATGATTTTGTTCACGATTTTTATGCACGCCGTGGGCTTGAAGTACCCCCTTGTCCGCAAGATTAATACATCAGTATTTGCGCTGAGCAAAAAGACAATGTAAATTGCTGAACAAGCCGATTTTTTATCATCTTTTTTGATATTTTTAGTTTAGGAAAATGAAATGAGCCTTTTTATTTCGACTGCACACGCAGCTGGTGAAGCTGCACAACAACCAAGCTTAGTTGCTAACTTATTGATGATTGCAGTATTCATTGCAATTTTCTACTTCTTAATTTGGCGTCCTCAAGCAAAACGTGCGAAAGAACATCGCACTTTGGTTGAGAGCTTAGGCGTTGGCAGCGAAATCGTTTTTGCAGGCGGTTTAATGGGCCGTATTACTAAACTCGAAGGTGATTTCGCTGTGGTTGAATTAAACCGTGGCAACGAAGTTAAAATTCAGCGTGCAAGTGTGATTTCAGTATTACCTGAAGGCACTCTAAATAACCTTTAATTATAAAATAGTCGTGCAGCTGCACGACTTTTTTCATTTTAAGAAGAAAGCGAATGCGTTACCCAGCATGGAAATATTTACTCATTCTAGTTGTACTAGTCGTGAGTACATTATATGCCCTGCCAAGTTTGTATCCTGATGAACCAGCTGTCCAAATTTCTGGTGCAAAAGCTGGTTCTGTCATTGATGACACAGTGATTCAAAAAGCAGAGCAACTATTAAAAAGCAACAATATCCAGTCCCACAATAACAGCTTTACTCAAAATGCTGCCCTTCTACGTTTAGACAGTTCTGAAGCCCAATTAAAAGCAAAAGATATCCTACGTGAAGGTCTGGGTGAAAACTATGTTGTTGCATTAAACCTCGCACCAACAACACCTGAATGGTTACAGAAAATCGGTGCACGACCAATGAAACTTGGTCTTGATTTGCGCGGTGGTGTCCACTTCCTCCTTGAGGTGGATATGGACAAAGCTATTGCGCAGCGTATGGAAACTTCGGCTGCTGATTTGCGACGCGAATTCCGTGAGAACAAGATCAAATTCAATAGTCTTTCATTGAATAACAATGCGATCACTGTTCAATTTGCTAACAAT
Source organism: Acinetobacter sp. 24-47-62 (assembly GCF_056779765.1). Taxonomy (NCBI): domain Bacteria; kingdom Pseudomonadati; phylum Pseudomonadota; class Gammaproteobacteria; order Moraxellales; family Moraxellaceae; genus Acinetobacter; species Acinetobacter sp. 24-47-62. The sequence goes on along the minus strand of NZ_JBWYIN010000010.1, from coordinate 46,076 downwards.
GAAGATCGTGCAGCAGCGATGGATCAACTTCGTCGTAACGGCAATAAATATACTCAACAAGCACTTGCAACTGAAAATGGTGCCAGTCTTCGTTTAACCTATACAGACACCACGAAGCAAGAAATTCAGTCATATGCGTTAGATCAAAACTTAACAACACTTCGCAATCGTATTAATGAACTTGGTGTTGCAGAAGCATTGGTTCAAACCCAAGGTAGCAACCGTATTGTGGTTGAATTACCAGGTGTCCAAGACACCGCTGAAGCAAAACGTATCTTAGGTCGTACAGCAAACTTAGAATTCCGTTTGGTATCTGATCTAAATGATCAATATATTGATCCTTATTCAGGGAAATATAATGGTCAACCCTTACCTCCAGGGACAGAAGTATTCGCCTATGAGTCTTTAGACAGTGGTCGTGAACTTTTACTTAACCGTAATCGTATTCTGACGGGTGAGCGTGTACAAAATGCTTCTTCAGGCTTTGGACAAGATAGTGGTACAGCAGAAGTTAACATTACCCTTGATAATGCAGGTGGTAAGTTAATGTCAGATGCGACTCGTAGCGCTGTTGGTAAGCGTATGGCGGTACTGTTCATTGAGAATAAACAACGTATCAGTTACGTTGAAGATCCTGAAACAGGTGCACAAACTGAAGTACGCACACCATATACTGAATCTGTCGTCATTAATGCAGCAAATATTCAAGCAGTACTGGGTTCACAGTTCCGTATTACTGGTTTAGATTCACCTCAAGAAGCAGCTGAGCTAGCTTTAATGCTTCGTGCAGGTGCGCTCGCTGCGCCAATGTACTTTGTTGAAGAGCGTGTTATCGGTCCAAGCTTAGGTCAAGAAAACATCGATAAGGGTGTACTATCCACTCAAATTGGATTTATCCTAGTCGCAATTTGGATGGTGGTATTCTTCCGCTTATTCGGTGTCATTGCGAACTTCGCTCTAGTATTCAACTTAGCCATGATCTTGACGGTTATGTCTTGGATCGGTGCTTCATTAACGCTGCCAGGTATTGCAGGTATCGTTATTACCATCGGTATGGCGGTGGATGCAAACGTTCTAATTTGCGAGCGAATACGCGAGGAAATCAAATGGGGAGCATCGCCTAAACAGGCGATTGTTGCAGGTTATGATCGAGCTTATAACACCATCTTTGACTCGAACTTAACCACATTCCTTGTTGCATTTATCCTCTTTGCCATTGGTACTGGTCCGATCAAAGGATTTGCCGTGACACTCATGATTGGTATTGTTTGCTCGATGTTTACTGCGATTACAGTAACCCGTGCAATTGTACAGATCATTTACGGTAAAAAACGTAACTTGAAAAAGTTGAGCATTTAGGAGATCTATCATGACTGAAAATACTCAACTCGAATCAAAACAATACGGCCGTCCAGACAACGAACGCGTAATTCCTTTCATGAAGATTGCAAAGCCAGCAGCTTGGCTTTCAATCATCCTGACTATTGCAAGTATCTTCTTTATCGCGACTAAAGGTCTGAATTTAGGATTAGACTTTACTGGCGGTGTTGCAGCTGAATTGAATTATGCCAATCCTGTAAAACCCTCTGAAGTGACGCAAGCATTAAGTGATGCGGGTTTTAATGATGCTGTTGTTCAAACCTTAGGTTCTGAACGAGATTTAATGGTTCGTATGCCCGTACAAGAAGATATTGAAGCGGAAGATCTAACCAAAGCAATTACCACCGCAGTTCAATTAGACAATAATACCGTGACTGTACCTAAGGTAGATGTTGTTGGTGGTCAAGTCGGAAACGAACTTTACATTAAATCAGCAGGTGCTGTGGCTTTGGCTCTGATTATCATGCTGATTTATGTGACGATTCGCTTCGAATTCAAGTTGGCAATGGGTGCAGTTCTATCGCTATTTCACGATATTATCGTGACTCTTGGTATTTTTGCATTGATGCAGTGGCCATTTGACCTAACCGTTCTAGCTGCTCTTCTAGCGATTATTGGTTTCTCATTAAACGATAATATTGTTGTCTCGGATCGTATTCGTGAGAACTTCCGTAAAATTCGTGGGGCAGAACCTCTTGAGATCATCAATATTGCATTGACTGAAACCTTACGTCGTACCATCCACACTTCGATGACGCTATTGCTTGTGGTCGTTGCTATGATGATCATGGGCGGCGATGGTTTGAAATGGTTCTCGATTGCAATGTTTGTCGGTGTTTTTGTCGGAACATATTCTTCGATTTATATCGGTACTGCATTTGCATTGTGGCGTGGTCTGAACCGCCAAGACTTTATTGTTCAAGTAAAACCTGAATTTGAAGAGGAAGAAGAAATTCCTCAATAAACATTCAATACAAAAAGCCCATCAAATGATGGGCTTTTTTAATGTTGAGTGATTTGAATTTGAGGAATTGCAAAACCACGGCAAGAGTATTCACTTCGCCATGCGACTGTCAGCATACAATCCATGATTTCAAAATTCTGATAAGCAAATACCCCTAAGACTGGATGCTCACAAACCCCACCCATGTGTGTGGTATGGGCATTGGTATTCAACTCATTTAAGCTCATGCGGATTCCCATCCCATGTGCCTTCAAAATTGCTTCCTTAATGGTCCAGACCTTAAACCAATAGCGAGAATCAAACTCCAATTCTGCCCATATCGCATATTCCAGTGGATGAAATGCATGTTTGGCTAAGGCTTCGAATCGAATTGATCGATTCAGCTCCTCAATATCCACACCCAAATCTCGAATATGATGTGATGTAACTAAAGCATAATAATTTTGACTATGACTATGGTTAAACTCAAAGTTTGAGATTTTTTTCAAAAAAGGTTTTCCATCTTTCGTTTGGTCAATATCCTCATTTTTTATTGTTTTATTTAATTTACTTCCTAGTAAGCAGTTACGATATTGGTGAATCATGTTTTTTCTAAGACTGATTTCTTCAGTACGTGTTAGATTTTCAGGAACTTGAAAAAAAGAAGAAATTTTAGAAATATCAATTTGAATATGACGGGTCATAATAACGTTCTCAGTGATTCCATTTATCTTAATTTATTCGCATGATAAAAAAAGCCCAAACTTCACATTTGGGCTTTCTGGACTAAATTTACAATTGATTAACCGCGTTTGAACTTCTTCTCGGCTTTCTTAAACTTCTGTACATAACGACGTTTACGTGCCGCAGTACGCTCGTCAATTTGAGATTTACGACCTTCAAATGGGTTTTCTGAAGTTTTAAATTCAATTTTTACAGGTGTACCCTCTAGTTTATACACTTTACGGAACACGTTTTCTAAGTAACGACGATAGTCAGCTGGGGTTTTGTCAACTTTATTACCGTGAATCACAATCGTAGGCGGGTTTTGACCGCCAATATGCGCATAACGCATTTTAATTGCACGACCTTGAACTTTAGGTGGATGATGCGCATCTGTTGCATCTTTTAAGATCTCAGTGATTTTCGCTGGAGATACTTTCAAACGTGATGATTCATATGCACGATGGATTGAAGGATAAAGCTCACCCACACCTGTACCATGCAAAGCAGAAATTAAATGGATTTTCGCCCATGGAATAAAGTCAAAACGACGCTCGACATCCAACTTACATTGTTTGCGATCATATTCTGACATATTGTCCCATTTATTGATCGCAATCACCATCGCACGACCAGCTTCAATCGCATATCCAATCAAATGCAAGTCTTGCTCAACAATACCTTCACGCGCATCAACAACAACAACAACAACGTTGGCATCTTTCATTGCTTGTAAAGTCTTTACGATTGAGAATTTCTCAATCATTTCATCCACTTTGCCTTTACGACGAACACCAGCAGTGTCAATGAGCGTATATTTTCGACCATCACGCTCAAATGGGATGTAAATTGAGTCACGTGTAGTACCAGGCTGGTCAAAAGCAACGACACGTTCTTCACCTAACAGGCGATTAACTAATGTTGACTTACCTACGTTCGGACGACCGATAATCGCTAGACGGAGCCCAGTATCTTCATCACGCTGTTCACTTAGGTCATCTTCTGGTACATCTTCAAGTACTTCTTCGAGCATTTGTTGAACACCACGCCCATGGCTTGCAGCCACTTGCATCGGTTCACCCATACCCAACTTAAAGAACTCAACCAATGCTGCCTCTGCATGAACACCATCAACTTTGTTGGCAACTAAAAATACTTTTTTACCGAGTGTACGTAACTCACGCGCAATCTGTTCATCAGAAGCTAGAAGACCTGCACGCGCATCGACAACAAAGATAATCATATCTGCTTCATGAATCGCAGTTTTAGACTGCTCTGCCATGTAAGAGTCGATCCCACCTTCGTTTTCACCGATACCGCCAGTATCTACAACGATAAATGATTTATTTTGGTAAACTGCATCACCATATTTACGGTCACGAGTAAGACCGGCAAAGTCTGCAACAAGCGCGTCACGACTTTTGGTAATCTGGTTAAACAGCGTTGATTTTCCGACGTTCGGACGACCAATGAGCGCAATAACGGGTTTCATAGATTAACCTTTAACAAGATCAGCCAACTCAATTGGCCTGAACATCAGAAACTGTGGAAGAAGTTAGACGAATCATCTACTTAAAAATAAAAATGTCGGGGTCTGAAAATTCAACACCCCGAACTTAAAATATGTATTCAGCGACTAGTTTACCATAAGCAGAGAAAAAATTAACGATTCTGCCAAATTGTAAGTGCGCCTGTACGTGTCACTGAGTAAAGCTGATTGTTCACTACACGCAACGAACGTACTTCACCACGCGTTTTTTCGCGACCAACAAGTTGACCATTTTTAGGATCTACAAGGTGGAGTACCCCCTCATAATCACCTACCACTAAATACTGACCCAACATTACGGGGTTGCTTAATTGACGGTTAAGCAATTGATCATTAGTCCATAATGGCTGACCCGTCACCAGATCAAACGATGTAATTTTACCATCTGTTTGCGTGACGAATATTTGGCGACCTGCAACTTCAGCACGGTTAATACTGCTTGCATCTTCACTCCAAATCACACGTTGTGAAACTAGATCTAGTACAGTGACTTGACCTTGATAGCTGGTGGTTACAACCAATTGTCCTGCAACAATTGGATCTGCATCCACATCAACTAAACGCTGTATATCAGAACGACCATCGCTGACTGCCACACGTCTTTGCATACGCAAAGTTCCAGTGAGACTATCAATTGCGTATACGTATGCATTTGACGAGGCCACTAATACTGTTCGTGGGTCTAAGCGCACAGGTGAAGCTTGACCGCGTAAGCTCAATTGTTCGTTTGGCATACGATAGGTCCACACTTGTTGACCTGTTTTCTCATCCAGGCCAAACACCGTACCGTCATTTGCAACAACGATCACTCGACCAGTCTGAATAAGCGCCGCACTCAAAATTGCACCACTTAATTGCGCAGTCCAACGGAGATCACCCGTTTTTTGATCGAGAGCAAACAGTTGACCTTTCTTGTTACCGACGATCACTAACCCATTGGCCGCTTCAACACCTGAACTTAAACCAAGCTTGGTAACTTGTTTTTCCCAGACACGCTGCTTACCTTGATATGCAGAAACCTGTCCCTTAGGATCTAAAAAGTATAAAACACCTTGATCATTCGCCATTCTCAAACGCAATGGATCAGCAGCATCCGTCGCTGAAACATTATGTGAAAAAATAGGTGCTAAGCTCACCGATTGCTGAATTTTAGGCAACGGATTAGGTTTCACCTTTTCTTCTTTCACCGTATTGCTTGTACACGCCATTAGTGCACACGACAATGTCGCTAGAACAAAAGAAATTTTATACTTTCTATCCATTAAGACTCATCCGTTTGTATATCTAAAATTGGGCGCTCAATTTCAGGATCATCTACTAATATGCCAACACTTTCGAGTTTAATTTGTAAGATTTGGCGTTCTTGTTTAGTTGCAATTAAGTTATCCCACGCGCTCTGATAAGCTTTTTTCGCATTTTCAATATCATTCTTAGCAATATAAATATCGCCACGTGCTTCATCTACAGTTGTTTTGAAAGCGGGCAAAGTCAAACCAGACAATGTTTTTAAAGCTTCATCATATTTTTTTTGTGCCAGTTGAGCATCTGCTAAACGAAGCTTAATGATGTGTTGTAAACCTTCATCTTTGATTTGAGCATTTTCAATTTTTTTCAATTCACGTTCAGCTTTGGCATAATTCTCTTGGTCATAAGCCAATTTTGCCATTACAAATTGCGTTTGAACCGCATGAATCGAATCAGGATTTTCTTTTACAATTTTTTCAGCAGTTCCATCCAAAGCAGTCGCTACTTTAGGATCAGTTGTTGCAGCTTTCGCTTCATCAACCAAGAGCTGTACTTTAGCAGTCTGTATTTGATCTTCTGCTGCGTTTTTCTTTTTCCAATATTCCCATCCGAAAAAGGCGATCAGGGCAAGAAGAATCAGCGTAATCAACGCCGATCCATATTTCTTAAAAAACGACTTCGCTGTATGCAGTTGTTCTTCGTCAGTCATTGCGCTCATATGATCGCCCTTTCCTTATGTTCTTAAATTTATTTTGAAGATAGTTTATCAATGATGAACGGCACAATGTCATTGACCGCTACTTGTGTCTGCTCTGCTGTAGCTAACTCTTTGACTGAAAGTTGTTGCGCCTCAGCTTCACGCTCACCAAAGATTAAGGCATAAATTGCACCAGACTGATCCGCTTTTTTCATTTGACTTTTCATCGAGCCTTGAGAGCCGACTTTCAGACGCACTGAACTGCTTGCAGCTTCAAATTGATCTCGGATTTGTTCAGCTAGAACTAAAGCTTTGCCTTGCGTCGCAGGATCTGCAAGTAAAAATACTTCACAATCACGTACTGGTGTATTGTCTTCTACTTGTTCTAAAAGAAGCAATAAACGCTCAATACCCATTGCAAAACCAACCGCAGGAACCGATTGATCTGGTTTACCTTTTAACTGACCCACTAAACCATCATAACGACCACCAGCACAAACCGTACCCTGTGAACCGAGATGTGTCGTCGTCCATTCAAATACAGTTTTATTATAGTAATCCAAGCCACGAACCAACTTTTGGTTAATGACAAATGAAATACCTGCATCAGTTAGATATTGCTGTAATTGTTGGAAATGTGCCAGCGTCTCCTCACCCATAAAGTCATGAAGTTTAGGCGCATTTTCTAAAATGCTTTGAGTTTTTGCATCTTTAGAGTCCAAAATACGCAGTGGATTCGTCGTTAAACGACGCTGCGAATCTTCATCTAAATCTGACTTATGTGATTCTAAAAACTCAACCAAGGCTGCACGATAAGCTGCACGCTCATCTGACTCACCTAAAGTATTAAGCTCTAATTGAACTTTGTCCGCAACACCCATCCGTTTCCACAGACGCGCAGTCATCAAAATCAGTTCAGCATCTTGATCAGGAGTTGCAACACCAAACGTTTCCACACCAAATTGATGGAATTGACGGTAACGACCTTTTTGCGGTTTTTCATAACGGAACATCGGTCCAATATACCAAACACGCGGTGTCGCACCACGAAGCAAATTGTGTTCGAGCATAGCACGTACACAACCCGCAGTACCTTCAGGACGTAAGGTCAAAGACTCAGGAGGATTACCTTTATCTAAGAACGTATACATCTCTTTTTCAACGATATCCGTTGCATCACCAATAGAACGCTTGAACAAGTTTGTCTGTTCAACCATCGGCAAACGAATTTGTTGATAGCCATAGGCATCCATCAAACCAGACAGATGCTGTTCAAGACGTCTCCAAGCTGGGGTTTGCGTTGGGAGAATGTCATTAAAACCTTTGATTGCGACGATTGAACTCATGATCTACTCAGAAAAACCTGTGCGAATAATCTCTTTTGATTTAGCTTTTTCAAGCTCGTTAACACGTTGACGAACCATATTTTCGATTTCATCAACCAATTGATTTGTGTCAATTAAATGACTCTTTTCACCATTACGATACACCAGTGAACGTGGACTTGCACCCACTACACCAATATCAGCTTCTTTAGCTTCACCAGGACCGTTGACTTTACACCCGATGACAGAAACATCCATTGGAGTACGTACATCTTCCAAACGCTCTTCAAGCATTTGCATCACTTTGATGACATTAAATTCTTGACGTGAACAACTTGGGCAAGCAATAAAGTTAATACCATTTGAACGTAAGCCCAAAGATTTAAGAATATCAAAACCAATTTTGATTTCTTCCTCAGGTTCCGCTGCTAATGAAATTCGCATGGTGTCGCCAATGCCTTCCATTAACAATCCGCCCAGTGCAATTGCCGACTTCACCGAACCAGTACGGTAAATTCCAGCTTCAGTCACCCCTAAATGTAAAGGATTGTCAATTTGTTGTGACAACAAACGATAAGCATCCATCGTCAAAAAGACATTCGATGCTTTCACTGACACTTTAAACTCTTGGAAATCCAAACGATCTAAAATATCAATATGACGCATTGCTGACTCAAGCAAAGCTTGACCTGTTGGCTCACCATATTTCTTTTGAATATCTTTTTCGAGAGAGCCTGCATTGACTCCAATTCGCATTGAAATATCGTTGTGACGAGCCGCAGCAACCACTTCACGAATCTTTGCTTCTGAACCGATATTCCCTGGGTTAATACGCAGACAATCTGCACCCAAATCTGCAACAGCCAAAGCAATTTTATAGTCAAAATGGATATCGGCAACGAGTGGAACTTGCACTTGTTTACGGATTTCTCCAAAAGCAGTAGCGGCTTCCATACTCGGTACAGACACACGCATAATATCCGCACCAGCATCCACACAACGTTGAATTTGTGCAACTGTTGCAGCTACATCACACGTTTCAGTATTGGTCATGCTTTGAATACTGATTGGCGCATCGCCACCCACATACACAGAACCTACGCGAATTTTACGCGTTGGTTTGCGTCGAATCGGATTCTCGATCATCGTTTTACCTTTAACCCATTAACGTGATAAACGGAATTCAGCTTTTCCGTTTACGGTATATGGTGACAATGAAATATTTTCATTATTTAAACTCAATGAAACGGCTTGAGCATCATCTAATCGAATTTGGAATGGAGACTGTCCATTCAAACTAATCGCAGTTGATTGGCGTCCAGTTGCTAAAACTTTACCCGTACTGTCCACAATGTGTACTGATGTAGGGCGGCTAAAACTGAGATTCATCGTATCGCCTGATACTGCTTCAGTCGTGCCTGTACCATTGTTTAAGGTCAGAATTTGGACATTGTTGGATTGATTCGTATCAGAGTTTGACGAATCGCCTTTAGCCGCCCATTTTTGGATTGCGGAGATTAATAGCCAAGCCACGCCCAAAATAATTAACGCAATCACGATGCGTTTAATCCACTTGCGATTACGTACGCTTTTCGAGCCAGGAAGTTTCCCCATAATTTTAATTGGAGAATTGTTCAAAGCATGATTTGGCAGTAAACCTGTATCATTTTGATAGATTTCATCAAAACGTTGAATCAAAGCAGAGGCATCAACTTTGAGATACTTCGCATACGAACGATAATATCCCTTAATGAAAGTCGCTTCTGGCAACGATTTGTATTCGTCTTGCTCTAACGCTTCAAGCGTTTTTACTGGCATTTTCAAATCACCAGCAACTTTGACCAGATCACGTTGTTGAGAAATACGGATTTGACGCAAATACTCGCCAGGGCGTTGAATATTTCCTAAAGCATTAGGTGCTACGTTTGAACCAGTAGGTTGCTGTGAATTAGGATTTACTTCCATACGGCCTCAGTATTGAACTGTAATTGCAAATAACGTTGAAATTCTTGACTATTTGGAAATAAAGTACGCAACTGATTCACCAGCACATACATTCCCGTTCTATCACCATTGGCACGTGCGATACGTAAACCAATCCAGAGTGCTCGCGCACCTTGATTTTGCTGGCCAACTTTGAGTACAAATTGCTCATATAGCTGACGCGCGGCAATATTATTCTTTTGCAGATAAAATATCTCTGCTAACTCTATCATTGAAACAGTCGAGTCACGATTGACTTGCAGTGCTTGTTTGAACGTTTTTTCAGCATTCGGTATATCCCCTAGAATGAGATAAATCCGCCCAAGGTTTTCTAATGCACGATGACGTTGGTCATATCCAAGCGTTGCGCCTGCAATTGAAAGCTGTTTAACAGCATCATTATATCGCTTCACTTGATACAAATACGTACCATAGTTGTTACGTGCTTGCGCATTTTTAGGATCAATTGAAATAGCACGAGAAAAATAATGATCTGCACGTTGCATGTTGATGTCACTTCCTTCTTGCTGAAGCAACACCCCCATCATCATATTTGCAGTTGAATCGCGCGAATTAACCTCTAATGCCTGATCAAGCACACGTTTGGCAGCATCTAAATTCCCATTCCGAATATATTCAGCCGCCATTTGGGTACGAACTTTCACTGATTTCTCAGGATCCTTTTTGCTCGTATCGCCACTGGTAGTTTGGCATCCAAAGAAAAGCAATCCAGATAAAGCGACTGTCATCGTCATGACTATTTTTTTATACATCGGCTTGCTCAAATGATGCCTCCCTCTTTTTAATCATTCACATCTAAATGATACAACTAGCCTTGTGAACGCATAATTTCATTACGTTCTAGCACTTTTTTCTTCCATTGTTCTGCACGACGAGTACGGTCAGCCACTTGACCTACCAATTGACCACAAGCTGCGTCAATATCATCCCCACGTGTCTGACGAATCGTACACACAAAACCAGCATCAGACAAAGTTTTTTGGAAAGAAATGATGCGATTTCGGCTCGAACGCCCGTATGGTGCATGTGGGAATGGATTAAATGGAATCAAGTTAATTTTACTTGGTAAATTTTTCAACAACTTAATCATCTGCTGTGCATGTTCAGGATGATCGTTGACTCCGTCTAACATGACATACTCAATTGTGACATGCTTACGTGCACTTTCATTACCATCTTTAGTGATGTAACGCTGACACGCTGCAATGAGTTGGTCTAACGGATATTTTTTATTAATTGGTACTAATTCGTTACGTAACTCATCATTGGTTGCATGCAATGAAATTGCAAGCGCAACATCAATATCTTGAGCCAATTGATCTATCTTCGGCACAACCCCTGAAGTTGACAGTGTGACACGGCGTTTAGACATTCCATAGGCGAAATCATCAAGCATGATACGCATTGAGTTAAGCACAGCATCATAGTTCAGTAATGGCTCGCCCATACCCATCATTACCACGTTGGTCACAGAACGCTCACGCTCAGCAACAGGCACATCTTCCATATAGGAATAGTTCGCCATCCACAACTGACCAATGATTTCAGGCTGTGTTAAATCGCGTTGGAAACCTTGTTTTCCTGTTGAACAGAACGAACAGTCCAAAGCACAACCGACTTGTGATGAAATACATAAGGTTTTACGCGAACCCGTTTTATCCTCAGCAGGAATCAGTACTGTTTCAACCAAAGAACCCGCACCATCACCTACACGGAATACCCACTTACGTGTTCCATCTTTAGAATAGTTTTTATGCACGACTTCTGGTGCTTTAATTTCACAAATCTTTTCAAGTTTTTCACGTAATTTCCCTGAAATATTGGTCATTTCAGCAAAATCAGTAACGAAGAACTGATGAATCCATTTCATCACCTGACCCGCACGGAACTTTTTCTCCCCCATATCCTCAAAGAATTTTTCCATTTGCGGACGTGACAGGCCAAGTAAATTCACTTTCTGTACAGTATCAGCCTGCTGTACTTGAACAGTAGTGGGCTGTTGTTCATCTAAATTGACGGATGAAGCGACAACTTCAGAATTCATGAGTATTACCTAAACCATAATGTGGGATAAAAGAACATGCTCAATTTTCAAGCAATAAAATCTTTCAGAAATAAAAAAACCAGATAAGCAGTATAGCACTTATCTGGTTTGAATACTGCGAATTAACGAGTACGTGGAGCGATCTCAGTTTGAGCGAAGAAGTAGTTAACTTCACGATCAGCAGATGCTACAGAGTCAGAACCGTGAGCAGCATTTTCGTCGATGCTTACAGCGAAGTCAGCGCGGATTGTACCTGGAGCAGCTTCTTTAGGGTTAGTAGCGCCAAGGATGTCACGGTGAGCAAGAACTGCGTTTTCACCTTCAAGAACTGATACAACAACTGGACCAGAAGTCATGAACGCAACGAGGTCAGCAAAGAAACCACGTTCTTTGTGCTCAGCATAGAAGCCTTCAGCTTCAGCTTGAGTTAAATGTTTCATTTTAGTCGCAACGATTTTAAGACCAGCTTTTTCGAAACGAGCAAAAATGTCACCGATGTGGTTTTTAGCAACTGCATCTGGTTTAACGATAGATAAAGTACGTTCAATAGCCATGATTGGCTCCTTTAGTCAAATTGACATGAAAATTTTGGCGCATTATACCGAATAATGCGCGATTATCTGCTTTTCGCGTGTAAAAAAATGGTTTTTTTCGATCGATGAATTATCGAGCTTCGTCAATCCAAGCCATTTGAATTGCTTCTAACAATCCTTCTGTTGATTTGTTTGGATCATCTTCAAACTCTGGAAGCGCACAAACCCATGCATGAAGATCAGTAAAACGGATCCATTGTGGATCTACATCTGGATGGGCTTCATACAGTTCAATTGCGATATCAAGGGTGTCTGTCCAACGTAAACCCATACTTATTCCTAAATCATCTTTGGTGAATTCATGGCTTAATTTTAGCAAAAAGCAAATCAAGACGTACAATTATATTGCTTTTGTACGCCTTATCATGCAATCAACATACCCTCACAATATGATATTCAATGCTGGAGCAGCCAAGATAATACCACTAGCAACCGTCGCCCCAATTAAGGCACCAACTAAAACATCAGTTGGGTAATGCAATCCCAATACCATGCGCGACAACGCAACCAAAATGGTAAATGGCATCATCATCACCAGCAAGACAGGCTCTACATAACCCAATACGATTGTTGCCATTACTGCATGCAATGTATGACCAGAAGGAAAGCTAAAATGATCTAGTGGTCTTTCGCCAATATGAATAACTTGGTGAACTTGGTATGGTCGTGGACGTACTGTTTTTGTTTTTAAAATTTTATAAATCAGCGTACCTAACGAAGCAGCAACAACAATATATAAAATTTGAATAGTGTATTGCGGTCCTTGCAGTAGCCACACCAACGCCACCATCATGTACCAAAAAACGCCATCTCCGAGCCGACTAATAATTTTAAATATGAGCGCAATACTTTGTGTATGCGATAGATTATTGAAATAGAGACATCCTCTTAGATCAAGATCGAGTATTTTTATTTTGGTATTTTTAAAATTCATTTCACTCTACTCCTATCGTTCAGGCCGTGAGCGTTTTCTGCTGCACGACACGATAAAATGCATGTTCGAGTTGTTGAGCTGGATGTTGCCATCCGACTTGTTGTACTTTTTTCATTGCTTGCATCCCCATTGCATGCAAGCGTTTGTTCTGGGGCAGATTAACAATATATTGAACCAAAGTTGCAGGCTCACCCAAAGGTGCTAACCATGCTGTTTCCGCATCTAAATACTGCTTAGCACAAGCATAATCATAAGCAACGACAGGCAATGCACTCGCCATCGCTTCAAGCACGACATTGCCAAATGTCTCTACTTGACTGGCAAAAACAAATACATCTGCGCTTGCAAATGATTCAGCAAGATTTGTACCACTTAAGCTTCCAGTAAAGATGATATCGGTATGTTTGCTCTGACGAACCAAACGCGAATAATCGGGCCCATCCCCCACGATGACCAACTTAAATCTGCGCGTTGTTTGTGTTTTAAGTTTTAAATAGGCATCAATTAACACCTGAATTTCTTTTTCAGGTGAAACACGACCAACATAAAGTAGCACAGTTGTATTTTCACAAGCATCCCATTGTCGTCTGAGTTGCACACTTCGAAAAGTAGGTGAAAACTTTTCAACATCCACCCCAGTTTTAATCACTTCAACTTGACATGTAACACCAAAGCTACGTATCGCATCAGCCGAGTCCTGACTTGGCACACAGGTCAATTGCGTATTGTTATGAAACCATTTGAGATAGTGCTGAATCGGCTTGACCATAAAAGCAAGATCATAAAACCGACTAAAGTCATGAAAAGCAGAATGAAAACCGCTACTCACAGGAATCTTTTTGTTTTTTGAGAGCTGAAGTACCGCTAAACCTAATGGTCCTTCCGTCACGATATGCACCAAATCTGGTTGAAATTCATCAAATGCTTTAGCCACTTTGCCATACTGTGGCCAGCCAAATTGCATATGGGCATATTTCGGAATGGTTTGACCATTCACCAAACACTCACGGTTCGGAGAAAATTCCGAACATATTTGTTTTTGTGAAGGTCGTACCAATAGAATTTTGTGACCAAGCTTCTGTAGACCTTTGCAAATCTGTAGTAAAGACAATGAAACACCATTCAGCTCTGGTGGCCATGTCTCCGTAACGACAGCTATTTTTAATCTAGATCGCCCCAATTGCTCAAGCACCGATACATCCCGATCGGAGTTTTGATTTTTAAATTTTAGCCTCTGGTGATCATATTGCGTTGTCGATCTAGGCAATACAGTGTCCATGATTCCCATCATCACACCTCTTTTGTATTTTTTTCATACTTTTACTTTAGAGATGGATCATTTCATTATGATGATGATTTCATTAAATACTTGTCATAATTAGAATAGATGACTGATTCACCGACCACCCTCAAACACGCGACAAGAAACTACGAATTCAAAATAATTTAGTGAAATAAAGTACGATGCACAGCAAAAAATAACGCTTGCTCAAAATCAATAACAGGTTTCAACCATCCTGTTGCAGCAACTGCAAGATGCGCTTTCTCACCCATTATTTTTAAATCGGGTTGATTCAATGTTGCTGTCATTGCTCGTTCGAACATATCTAGATCACCGAGAGGGATCAGCCATCCCGTTTCATTGTGCACAACATGCAGTTTGGCACATGCATAATCATAAGCCACCACAGGCAAGCCACTTGCCAATGCTTCAAGCGCGACATTTCCAAAGGTTTCAACTTTACTTGGAAAGATAAACACATCTGCACTGGCATATGCACAAGCCAAGTCTTCGCCAGTCAAACTTCCCATAAAAATAATATCAGGGTGATGATTCGCAAGGGCTTCAAGCCTTACTCGATCTGGTCCATCTCCGACAATGACCAATTTAGTATAATGTTCAACCTCACCTTCCATTTTCAAAAAAGTCCGAATAATCAGGTCTACTTCCTTTTCAGGTGACAACCGACCAACGGAAATCAGCACTCGTGTATGCTCATTTGCAGTCCATTGCTCTCTCGATAACTTCGATCTTTTATTCGGATTAAATAATTGGGTATCAACACCTCTCCCCACCACCCTTAACTCACCGCTTACTCCCATTTGTTTTAAAGCATGCTGTGTATCTAAACTTGGCACACAAGTCACGTCTGTCTTATTGTGAAACCATGTTAAATATTTTGAGATAGGTTTAACGAGAAAAGGAAAATCAAAGTATCGACTAAACTCTTGAAAGGCAGAGTGAAAACCACTTGAAACAGGAATATTCTGAGACTTAGCTACCATTAGACTCGCAAATCCCAATGGTCCCTCTGTCACAATATGCACAATATCTGGCTGAAATACCTCAACCGCTTTTGAGATTTTAGAAAACTGTGGCCAACCGAACTGTAAGGTGGGATATTTCGGAATCGCCTGAGCATGCACCCAACACTCTGCATCAGGTTTAAACCGTTTACATTTCACTTTGGGTTGGGGACGAATCAACAAAATTTGATGACCTCGCTTCTGCAAACCCAGACATAAATTCATCAGTGAGTTTGCAACACCATTAATCTCTGGTGACCATGTCTCAGTCACAATGGCAATTTTTAATTGAGGATGTCGTTTAGGCTGATCAGCATCAGGAAGATGAATAAAATCCTCAAATGACGTATTTTTTTTAATGTCCAATAATTCAAATAATTTTTTTTGTTGTGTTACTTGTAAATTTAGGAGTGCCATCATCACACCTTTTATTCATGCTATGCCTAAAATTTATAAGAACATAATGTCAATATGATGATGGTTTCATGACAGCCTTGTCATAAGGCTCATTCAGATTTTCACATTTTTAAGGCTCTTGCTCTTGAACACGATCTACATCGCTGCCTAGCTCATTCGCTTGCTCTTGACCAGAGTTAACTGGTGGTTCTTCAATCCGTTTTTCCAAGTTTTCTCCTTGAAGAGCCACAGAGGATTCTGATGATGTCCGATCTGCTAATTGTTTAGTTTCTTAATCAGCATTAACTGCAACTGGTTTCAAAATGCCTTCAACAATTGTATAAACCTGTCCATTAGAAAAATCAATGTGCTGTTTACCACCATGTAACAGTGGGAATCCAACGATTTGCTCGTACTGCTCTGCACGTTTAAATTTTTGTTGAACAGAATCATAAATCCAGTAAATAAAACGACGATCTTGAAGCGTTTTATTCGATGCCTTATTTTAGTAGATGGAAAATAATGTCTGATTTAAAATTGATATTAAGCGATCATTTTCCTTATCTCTCTAAAGTTGGCACAACGTACTCAAAAATATTTTCTTTTAGGATTCTTACTTTTCCTGAACTGTCTTTTTCCAAGGAAATACCGATCCCTTTTGGGTACGATTCAGAGAATAGATAAATTTTCTCTGAATCTATTTTAATTTTTTCAACCCTTTGATTAAATAAATTTAAATGTGTGAAGCATTTTTTTTGAGTTGACCATACACAAGCTATATTTGGACAATCATCTCCATCACGAACATAAAATAAATTATGATTCTCTCCTTCTATGAGGCGTTCACGCTTAACTTCAATAGAATTATTAGCAATATTTCGTAAAACTTCTACAAGATTATTATTTTTTTTAATTTCGTCAAAAATCCAATTCTTACTAAAATTAATAAAAGCTCTATTTTGACCATAAGCTTTAATTTCATAATGAGTAGCCACACTCAGCAATAGGGATGTTTTCATTAAACATGTGTCATCATATAAAGACATATGCTCAAAAAATTGAAATTTCTCAACCAGCTTCTTATATTCCTTGAAATTATGTTCTTCAGTATTTAGGAAACAATTTATTAGCAATAATTGTAAAATTTCATCAGGTATAAGACTCCTAACGATATTTGAATACTTTTTCTTTGTTAAATAATCATCAAGCCCATTATCAATATTTTTTAATATTTGATATAAAAAAATAAAGAGTGTTGTAACCTCTCCATCTTCGATAATTTTTTCACGTTTTACTCTATTTGATTCATAATTAATGATTAACTTTGAAAATAGAGCTTCTACTTTTACTGGGTAGAGTAATCCAATTTTTCGAGATAACTCTGAAAGCAATGTACTAAATAAGCTATCAAATTGTTGCAATGATTGTGTTTTCAATTGTTCATTCATTATAACTTTGGAATCTTCATGAGCCTGAGCTGACCTTTCCAAGGTTTTCCTAGTTTCAGCCAATTCCTCACGATTTAGTTCTAACTGCTCTTCTGTCTTATTTAATTGTTTGCGTTGTAAATCAAGCGTAATTAAAAGAGCCATAAAACTAAAAAATCCAAGTATTGGATTGATGGTTCCACCAACATAGTCACCAAATGCTCCCCAATTCCCAACTTCAGATGAAATCGGATTATTTTTAAAATTGAGCCAATATGTAATTAGAACGGCTACAACTAATAAGCAAGCAATCCCAAACACCATATCCAAAGGATCTATTTTTTTCTTTTGTTTATTATCATTCATAAAAAAACCCCGCTTTCGCAGGGTTTTTTATAGCATAAAAATCAGCTAGATAAGAAAATTAGTTTTTCTCTTTATCAACGATTTTGTTTGCTTGAATCCAAGGCATCATCGCACGCAATTTAGCACCAGTTACTTCGATACCGTGAGCAGCGTTTTGACGACGACGAGCAGTCATAGATGGGTAGTTTAATGCACCTTCTTGGATGAACATCTTCGCATATTCACCAGATTGAATACGCTTAAGCGCATTACGCATCGCTTCACGAGACTGTTCGTTGATTACTTCAACGCCAGTTACATATTCACCGTACTCAGCATTGTTAGATACAGAGTAGTTCATGTCCGCAATACCGCCTTCGAACATTAAGTCAACGATCAATTTAAGTTCGTGTAGACATTCGAAGTAAGCCATTTCTGGTGCATATCCAGCTTCAACAAGAGTTTCGAAGCCCATTTTAACCAATTCAACAGCACCACCACAAAGAACTGCTTGCTCACCGAAAAGGTCAGTTTCAGTTTCTTCACGGAAAGAAGTTTCGATAATACCTGTACGACCGCCACCAACACCTGAAGCGTAAGAAAGCGCAAGGTTACGTGCATTACCAGAAGCATCTTGGTGAATCGCGATAAGATCAGGAACACCTGAACCACGTTGGTATTCAGAACGTACAGTGTGACCAGGTGCTTTTGGAGCAACCATGATTACGTCTAAGTCAGCACGTGGAACAACTTGGTTATAAAGAACAGAGAAACCATGAGCAAATGCAAGAGTAGCACCTTGCTTGATGTTTGGCTCAATTACATCACGGTAAAGTTGAGCTTGGAATTCATCTGGAGTCAAGATCATTACTACGTCAGCTTGAGCTACAGCAGCAGGAACTTCAGCAACTTTAAGACCAGAATTTTCAGCTTTTTTCCAAGAAGCAGAACCAGCACGTAAACCAACAGTTACGTCAACGCCAGAATCTTTAAGGTTAAGCGCGTGAGCATGACCTTGTGAACCGTAACCAATGATTGCTACTTTCTTAGATTGAATGATAGATAAGTCGCAGTCTTTATCATAAAAAATTTGCATTGCTGTCTCCGCTAAAATGCTTTGGCTTCCGTTTGATTAGCGAATGTTAATGTGGTTCGCCAACCCCCTCCTCTCGGAGGAGGGAAGAATTTGTTAATAAAAAATTAGATTGTTAAAACTTTTTCGCCACGTGCGATACCAGATACACCTGAACGTACAACTTCAAGAATGGTATTCTCTGCCAAAGCATCAATAAAACCATCAATTTTCTCAGTTGTACCCGCGATTTGAATCGTGTAAGTCGTTGGTGTTACATCCACGATTTGTCCGCGGAAGATATCTGCTGTGCGTTTAATTTCAGCACGCGCAGAACCCAAAGCTTTTACTTTGATTAACATCAATTCACGTTCAATGTGTGAACCTTCAGAAAGGTCAACCACTTTAACCACTTCAACAAGTTTGTTGAGTTGTTTTGTGATTTGCTCAATCTTGTGATCATCACCATAAGTCGTCAATGTCAAACGAGACATTGTTGGGTCTTCTGTCGGCGCAACGTTCAAAGTTTCAATGTTATAGCCACGTTGTGAGAACAAACCCACTAAACGTGAAAGCGCGCCAGATTCGTTCTCAATGAGAACAGAGATGATATGTCTCATGCTGTGCGCTCCCCTTTAGATAACCACATATCTGTCATAGATTGACCCGCGATTAACATCGGATAAACATGCTCAGTACGGTCAACCATCACGTTGATGAATACACATTTATCATTAATCGCCATTGCTTCTGCAAGCTTCGATTCAAGCTCATCGGCATGATCAATTTGAATACCTACATGTCCGTAAGCTTCCATCAACTTCGCAAAGTCAGGCAATGACTCAACATATGAACTTGAGTGACGACCTTCATAATTCATATCTTGCCATTGTTTCACCATACCTAAAGCACGGTTGTTTAAGCACAAGATTTTAACATTTAGGCCATATTGCTTACATGTTGAAAGCTCTTGGATACACATCTGAATGGATGCTTCACCTGTAATACAAACAACTTGTTGGTCAGGGAATGCAAGCTTAGCCGCCATCGCATATGGAAGACCAACACCCATCGTGCCTAAGCCACCTGAGTTAATCCATTGACGTGGACGTGTGTATTTGTAATACAACGCACCAAACATCTGATGTTGACCAACGTCAGAAGTGATGATTGCTTGGCTGTTCGTTACTTTATCTAAAGCTTGAACAACTTGTTGAGGTTTCATCGTACCGTCAGTTGGTTTTTCATATTTCAAACCATGAACCTGACGCCACTCATTGATTTGTTTCCACCAATCCGCAATAGCTTCAGGGTTCGGCTTAGAAATATTCAGCTGTTTTAATTGCGCTAACATTTCTTGAAGAACTGGCTCTACCGCACCCACGATTGGGATATGCGCCATGATTGTTTTTGAAATCGTCGCAGGATCGATATCAATGTGAATCACTTTCGCATTTGGACAGAATTTTGCAGGATTATTGGTTACACGGTCATCGAAACGCGCACCAACACATAGAATCACATCAGCGTGACCCATGGTCATGTTCGCTTCATATGTCCCATGCATACCCAACATACCAATAAATTGAGGATCATTACCAGGGAATGCACCTAGCCCCATCAATGTATTGGTTACTGGATAACCCAATAGATGTGCTAATTCAGTCAATAAATGTGATGCATTGCCTTGAACAACACCACCACCCGTATAAATAATAGGACGTTTAGCATTGATCAATTCATCAATAGCTTTGCGGATCTGACCAGTATGACCACGGTGTGGCGGCTGGTAAGAGCGCATTTTTACTTTTTCAGGATATTCGTATGCAAATTTTTCAGCAGGGTTTGTTGCATCTTTTGGAATATCAACAACCACAGGACCTGGACGACCTGATGACGCGATATAGAAAGCTTTTTTAATAACCGCTGGAATTTCACTCGCATGACGCACTTGGAAACTGTGTTTCACGATTGGACGAGAAATACCCACCATATCCGTTTCTTGGAATGCATCTTCACCAATCAAATGGCTTGCAACCTGACCAGACAAAATCACCATTGGGATTGAGTCCATGTAAGCTGTCGCGATTGGTGTCACAGTGTTAGTCGCACCTGGACCCGAAGTCACCAGTACAACACCTGTCTTACCTGTTACGCGCGAGTATGCATCTGCCATATGACCAGCAGCTTGCTCATGACGCACGAGGTAATGATTAATTTTGTCTTGTTTGAATAGCGCGTCGTAAATGTGTAAAACTGCGCCGCCTGGATATCCAAAAACATGTTCAACGCCTTCGTCCGCCAATGCGCGAACAAGCATTTCACCACCAGATAAAAGTTCCAACGTATTCACCCTAATCTTATTTCCACGACGTTTATGGGAGACATAAGTCGTGTTTCATTCATTCGTTTGTATGCACTGTTATAGCACACATATTTCATCGTTTTTGCTGCAATAATAAAATTTTTCGATCACAACCGTTTGAGTTGCGACTGCATATTCAACATGTTGGGATAAACATATTTCTGCTATTTCATTGTCTCGGCTTAGAGACAACGTTATTGCAAGCTATGATATTTATTCGAAGGGTGATCGAACAAAACATATAAAACTAGAGCAGCATTTTTAGTTTTTTCACGACCAAAGTCAAGGTTTGCCGAAACCTTTTTATTGTTTATTTACCAACCGATTATTTTTCAAACGATAACTTTTGGTTGGATGATTTATAAAAAAAATTTCAAACACTTATTTTTAATATTTATATAAAACAATTTATACGCAAAATGATTTTTTTGATTAAAATAAAACCAATTAATCTTCATCAGTATCCAGCAAAATGCTGCGATATAAACGTGTAAAAGAACTCACTCCCCTCATATTTCTTTATAGGTGAAGTCATGAATTCACTAGCATCATCTTTAAAACTTTCTTGTTTAGCATCAACGGTTGTTTTCGTTTCTATTTATTCATCTATGGTGCAGGCAAAAGAATATTACAAATGGGTCGATCAAAATGGTTCAACCCACTACACCACTACCCCGCCACCAAAATCAGCAAAAAAGAAAGGTAAAGTTGAAACATATGGTTGGAAAGCACCAACAACATCTGTCAATACAAATACAAACGCGAGCGAAGCTCCTCAAACCTCACAGACTCAAACGATACCAACGCAACAGCAAACAAACGGTGCTTCAAATACTGCGTCACAAAACACAAATGCTGCTCCATTAAGCGAAACTCAAGTTTCAAATGAGTGAAATTGTCTTTTTGATCTTAATTTAAGTTTTGCATCCATTTTCAGTCTGTAAAATTCACTTTTAGGTGCGTTTTGCGCTATGCTGTGCGCTAAATTTTTTAACCGTTCTCTTGTATTACGTATATGACTACTCACATTGACTCTGAATACCAAGCCAGTGCGATTGAGCCCCAAGTTCAACAGGACTGGGAATCTCGCAAAGCCTTTAAAGTTGCCGACACTGTAGAAGGTCCACGTCGATATATCCTCTCGATGTTCCCTTACCCAAGTGGCAAACTGCATATGGGTCATGTACGTAACTACACGATTGGTGACGTGATCAGCCGCTTCCACCGTTTAAAAGGTGAAACTGTATTACAACCAATGGGTTGGGATGCGTTTGGTTTACCTGCTGAAAATGCTGCGATTGCACACCAAGTTGCACCGGCAAAATGGACCTTTGAAAATATCGATTACATGCGTAATCAGCTTAAAAAATTAGGTCTTGCGGTTGATTGGGATCGTGAATTTGCAACGTGTACACCAGAATATTATCGCTGGGAACAATGGTTATTCGTTCAGCTTTATAAGAAAGGCTTAATCTACCGTAAGCTTTCAACAGTAAATTGGGACCCTGTAGACCAAACTGTACTTGCAAATGAACAAGTTGAAAATGGTCGTGGTTGGCGTTCAGGTGCATTGGTCGAAAAACGTGATATTCCAATGTACTACTTCCGCATCACAGACTATGCGCAAGAATTACTTGATGATTTAGACACACTCAAAGACGGTTGGCCACAACAAGTCCTTACGATGCAACGTAACTGGATTGGTCGCTCACAGGGTATGGAAATTACCTTCCCTTCAGCAAATACTGACGTATATGCAGATGGCTTAACTGTATTTACTACACGTGCTGATACTTTAATGGGTGTGACTTATGTTGCAGTTGCAGCAGAACACCCGATGGCGCTTAAAGCTGCGGAAAATAATCCTGAACTTGCTGCATTTATTGAAGAATGCCGTATGGGTTCTGTGGCAGAAGCCGACCTCGCTACTGCTGAAAAGAAAGGCATGGCAACAGGTTTGTCAGTTAAGCACCCTGTAACAGGTGAAGAAGTTCCTGTTTGGATCGCAAACTATGTATTGATGTCATACGGTTCAGGTGCGGTGATGGCGGTGCCTTCACACGATGAACGTGACTTCGAGTTTGCTAACAAATACGGCTTAACTATTAAGCAAGTCATTGATGCGAAAGGCGCTGATGATAATGATTTTGATGCGAAAGAGTGGCAAGAATGGTACGGTTCAAAAGAAGGTAAATTGGTCAATTCAGGCGAATTTGATGGTTTAGACTTCCAAGGTGCATTTGATGCTTTCCTTGCAAAATTAGAACCACAAGGTCTTGCAAATGTAAAAGTTCAATTCCGTTTACGTGACTGGGGTGTTTCTCGTCAGCGTTATTGGGGTTGTCCGATTCCAATGATCAACTGCCCAACATGTGGTCAAGTGCCAGTACCTGAAGATCAACTTCCTGTTGTACTTCCAACTGACGTTGTACCAGATGGTTCAGGTAACCCTCTCAACAAGATGCCCGAGTTCTATGAAACGAAATGTCCAAGCTGTAACGGCGACGCACGTCGTGAAACAGATACACTTGATACATTTGTAGAATCATCTTGGTACTATGCGCGTTATGCATCTCCTGACTTTACTGGTGGTATGGTTAAACCTGAAGCGGGTCAAACTTGGCTTCCTGTAAACCAATACATCGGTGGTGTTGAACATGCGATTCTGCATTTGTTATATGCACGTTTCTTCCACAAATTGATGCGTGATGAAGGTGTAGTACAAGGTAACGAACCATTCACCAACTTGTTAACGCAAGGTATGGTACTTGCTGATACCTATTACCGCGAATCTGAATCAGGTAAGAAAACGTGGTTCAACCCTGCTGACATCGAACTTGAGCGTGATGAAAAAGGTCGTATCACATCTGCAAAATACAAAGGTGATGGTCAAGACGTTATCGTTGGCGGTCAAGAAAAAATGTCGAAATCGAAAAATAACGGTATCGACCCACAATCTATTATTGACCAATACGGCGCAGATACGGCACGTGTATTTATGATGTTTGCTGCGCCACCAGATCAATCTTTAGAATGGTCTGATGCAGGTGTAGAAGGTGCTAACCGTTTCTTAAAACGTGTATGGCGCTTGACAACTGGTTTCCTTGAACAAGGTAATACTGCATCAGCGATTGATAAAGCTGCGCTTTCAACTGCGGCTCAAGACTTACGTCGTAAGACTCACGAAACCATCCAAAAAGTGGGTGATGACATCGAACGTCGTCATGCATTTAACACTGCGATTGCAGCGATGATGGAACTTCTGAATGCAAACAATAAGTTTGAAGCGAAAGATGACAACGATGTTGCTGTTGCACGTGAATCTATTACAACGCTTTTAACTTTACTTGCTCCATTTGCACCGCATTTAAGTGAAACATTATTGGCGCAGTTTGGTATCGAGTTAAATGCAACATTATTCCCTCAAGTGGATGAATCTGCATTAACACGTAATACACAAACCATTGTGGTTCAAGTGAACGGTAAGCTTCGTGGCAAACTTGAAGTGTCTGTAGATGCATCGAAAGATGACATTCTGGCGCAAGCAAAAGCATTGCCTGAAGTACAACAATTCTTAACAGGTCCAACCAAGAAAGAAATCGTTGTTCCGAATAAATTAGTGAATTTGGTGGTTTAAGAACCTTAAAGCCTCCCTGAGTAAGATATAAAGCACAGCTTTAGATCAAAGCGCAAGAAAGGGAGGTTTGGAGGGATTTAATCTCCCTTGCGAAGCATTGCTTCTCACCTCTTTTAAAAAGAGGGGAATATAAGGATTTCACAATTCCCAAACAAAGCCCGTTGCCAGTCAACGGGCTTTGCACATACAATCAGAATATTCAGAATTTATCCTGAGTCTCAGGAAATACACAGAGGATCTACAATGCATTTGAGCAAACGTTTAGCTATTGCTGTTCTAACTTTAGGCTTAAGCGCAACTATGGTCGGCTGTGGATTTCATCTAAAAGGGACCAATCCAACTTCAACGCCACTGGCTTATACAAAGCTTGAATTGGCACTCCCTGCCAATACTTCTGATTTAGAGCGTAAACTCAGTGTTTATCTCACTGCTGCAGGTGTGCAACTGAGTAATTCCAACGATGCATATGTATTGCGTATCATCGACTATAAGCCAATTCGCCATGAGCTCAACGGCAAACTCATTGAAGTTCTACTTAGACTTTCTGTGACTTTCCAAATCGAAGATCGTCAAGGTAACTTGGTAACAAAACCTCGAACTTTAACTGCGACACGTACATATCAATATAATGTTGCAACCGTGAACACAGATGATCAACAAAATAAATATCTCAGTGAAATCTTAATTGACGATGTCGCTCAACAGATCTCTCGTCAAATTGCTGCAAACCGTCTGCCAAAAGCAGAAGCAAATGTACTGTTACCTGTGCAACAAACTTTTGAACCTACTGCCTCTGAAAATCCGTAACTCAGAATGAAGTTAGATTATCTACAAGCATTAAAACGTGTAAACGAAGCACGTGGTGCATGGGTATTACATGGTCAAGAACCTTTACTTGAGCAAAATCTTTTAGATGCTTTCCGTCAAAGTTGGATCATCAATCACGTGGAAAGAGAACGCTATGACATCCAAAGCGTTGCTGATTGGAAAAATGTATTTAATGCACTCAACAGCCTTTCGCTGTTTTCACAAAATCTCGCAGTAGAGGTCCATGGCAACATTAAGCCAGATGCCAATGCGTTAAAGTTACTCAAGCATTATATCCAGCATAATGAACACAACTTGTTGTTGATCATTATGCCTAAGCAAGATAGTAGCAGCTTAAAGTCGGCGTTTTTTCAGACTATTGAAGCCAATGGTGTCGTGGTTCCCCTTACAGCAACCTATGCGCAAGATCGTCAGCGTATACTCAGCATAGAAGCTGATAAAATTGGAATTCAACTGAGCCAAGATGCATGGCAATGGCTCGAAGTCCACCATGAACATAATTTATTGGCTGCCAAAAACAGCTTAATGCGTCTGGCAGACACGTTCCCCGATGTACAGCATCTTGAAATGCAACATTTGCTCGAATGCTTACAAGATCAATCACGCTATACCACTTTTGATTTAAGCGATGCATTGATTTCAGGCAACCTAAGCCAAGCGATTAAAATATATCAATATTTAGTCGAAGCTGGCGAACCACATAGTTTGGTCTTATGGACGGTAAGCAAAGAAATGCGCTTATTAATGCAACTCTTTGAGCAACCACAAAATGCATTACAACTCGGCATTTGGAAAACCAAAGTCAGTCTTTACCAACAAGCCTTGAGACGTCTTAATCCCAAGCAATTTCTCACATGGCCACAGTTGCTATTAAGAATCGATGCTGCCATCAAAGGCAAAAATATTGAAAATCCAGAACACCTCATACAACAAGCGATTGCTGAATTATGTGGAAAAACCTTGTTTGCTTAGTTAACCAGCAAGGTTTATTTATAAATATAAGAATGATTATTGATTTTATTTAAGAAAAATACACTTTTTATCCTTATTTCATCATTATAATTCTCTCAATTTCTGTCATTTTTCAATATCGCCATGCAAAAAATAAAACCAACGAAATTGATTATCATCGCGATCATTGCGATTGCAGCTATCGCTTTAGCTTGGCATTTCTTTAAACCTAAAGATGAGCAACCTCAGTTGATTACCGCTGAAGTGACACGTGGTGATATTGAAAACTCTGTCCTTGCAACAGGTGTATTAGAAGCGACCAAAATGGTTAGCGTTGGTGCACAGGTTTCAGGTCAGGTAAAAAAAATGTATGTGCAACTGGGTGATCAAGTCAAACAAGGTCAACTGATTGCTCAAATCGATTCCGTTCGTCAGGAAAATGATCTAAAAACAGCTGAAGCTAGCATTAAAAATCAGTTGGCTCAATTGGCAGTCAAACAAGCAAATCTGACTAAAGTTGAGGCGGAATATAATCGCCAAAAAGCCATGTATGCCCAAGATGCAACTTCTCGTGCCGAATATGAGTCGGCCTTAGCAAGTTATAAAACTGCACAAGCCGATATCGTCGCGATGAATGCTCAAATCGAGCAATCTCGTTTGTCACTGGCGACGACCAAAGAAGATTTAGGCTATACCCGTATCGTTGCTCCGATGGATGGCACAATTGTGGCAATTGTGACCGAAGAAGGTCAAACAGTGAACGCGAATCAAAGCGCGCCTACCATCGTGAAATTAGCAAAACTTGATACCATGACGGTTAAGGCTGAAATTTCTGAAGCAGATGTTATGCGTGTTGAGGAAGGTCAAACTGTTTATTTCACGACTCTAGGTAATAGCGAGAAAAAGCACTACGCGACACTGCGTCAAGTTGAACCTGCACCTAACTCCATCAATACAGAAAGCAACAACTCAAATTCATCTTCATCAAGTACAGCTGTGTATTACAACGCTCTATTCGATGTTCCTAATGAAGATGGAAAATTGCGTATTGATATGACTGCACAAGTTTATATCGTGTTAGATGAAGCAAAGAATGCACTGACTATTCCATCTTCTGCTGTTCAAAGCTCTAATCGTCCTGCTCGCCAGCGTGGTGCAAATGCGGGTTCAAATGCACCAGAACGTAATGAACAAGCTCGTGGTGAAGGGCATGCCGAACGTTCATCAGCTGATCGTCCTAAGCGTTTAGAATTAACCGCTGAGGAAAAGGCATTAGTCGATCAAGGTAAAGCTTCCATGGCTATGGTACGCGTACTTCAAGCAGATGGTACAGCGAAACCAACCCCAGTTCTTATCGGTCTAAATAACCGTGCGACAGCGCAAGTTTTACGCGGTTTAAAATTAGGCGATAAGGTGGTGATCGCTGATGGCTCTGACTCATCAAATGACTCAGCTAAACGTGGCGCACGTGGTGGCGCTGGTCCAATGAGAATGTAATTATGAGTCAGACGAGAACACCTCTACTTGAGGTCAAAAACCTGACCCGTGAATTCCCTGCTGGTGAATCTACTGTGCAAATTCTAAAAGGGGTAAATCTTGAGATTTATCCTGGAGAATTGGTTGCCATTGTAGGTCAATCAGGCTCAGGAAAATCAACACTGATGAACATCTTAGGATGTTTAGATAAACCGACCAATGGTAGCTACAAGGTTAAGGGCCGCGAAACACGTGAGCTAGAACCTGATGAACTTGCTCAATTACGCCGTGAATATTTCGGATTCATCTTCCAGCGCTACCATTTACTTGGTGACTTAAATGCAGCTGGTAACGTCGAAGTCCCTGCGATCTATGCCGGTGCTGATGCTTCTGAACGCCATGATCGTGCAGTTCAGCTTTTGTCCGATTTAGGTCTAGGTGAAAAAACCCAAAACCGCCCGAGCCAACTTTCGGGCGGTCAGCAACAGCGTGTTTCGATTGCTCGCGCGTTGATGAATGGCGGTGATGTTATTCTCGCCGATGAGCCTACAGGTGCATTAGATAAAAAAAGCGGTATTGAAGTGATGCGTATTTTACGCGAACTGAATGCCAAAGGTCATACCATCATTCTCGTTACTCATGATCACAATGTTGCCAAAAATGCGACTCGTATTATTGAGATTTCAGACGGTAATATTATTTCAGATGAACCCAATGTTCCTGAGATTGATGATGGCTTTGAACGTGAAGAATTGATTCGTGCTGAGCAAAAGAAAACATCGTCTTGGCGTTCAGCTTTAGACCGTTTAGGTGAAGCTTTCCGCATGGCACTTCTGGCCATGAATGCTCATCGAATGCGTACTTTTTTGACCATGCTCGGAATCATTATCGGGATCGCATCTGTCGTTTCGGTTGTCGCACTTGGTAATGGATCACAAAAACAAATTTTAGAAAATATTAGTAGTTTGGGCACCAATACCATTACGGTCTACCAAGGACGTGGTTTTGGTGATAACTCCCGATCTTCTCAGGCCAAGACCTTAATCCCTGCTGATGCTGATGCGTTAGCGGAACAGCCTTACGTAGATGGTGTAAGTCCTTCAGTCAATAGTTCTGTCACGGGAAGATATAAAGATGTAGAGGCATCCACGACAGTCAATGGCGTGAGTGAAGACTTTTTCTATGTGCGTGGTTTAACGTTTAAATCAGGTCAACCATTTGACAAACATAGTGTTACTGAACAAGCCCAAGATGTTGTGATTGATACCAATACCCAAAAGACATTCTTTAGCGATGGTACGGATCCTATTGGTCAAGTAATTCTATTGGGCAGTGTACCTAGTCGTATTATTGGTATCGTAGATGCTCAACAAGGTGCAATGGGTAATTCAGATAGTCTTAATGTCTATCTCCCTTACTCAACCGTCATGAGTCGAATGCTTGGACAGTCGAATGTGAGAAGCATCATCGTTCGTGTAAAAGATGAATATTCAAGTACAGCTGCTGAAAATGCAATCTTGAATTTACTCGTTCAACGCCACGGGGCGCAAGACGTGTTCACTCAAAATGCGGACAGTATTCGTGAAACCATCCAGCAAACTACCGCTACAATGACTTTACTTATTTCTGCGATTGCTGTGATTTCTTTAGTCGTTGGTGGTATCGGTGTCATGAACATTATGTTGGTGTCTGTCACTGAACGAACGCAAGAAATTGGTGTGCGAATGGCCGTTGGTGCTCGACAAAGCGATATTTTGCAACAATTCCTGATTGAAGCCGTATTGGTCTGTATTTTAGGCGGTATCCTTGGGGTGTTATTATCACTGGGAATTGGTCAGCTGATTACACACTTTGCTGGTGGCACGTTCCAAATGGCGTATTCAACCACATCAATAATAGCTGCATTCGTTTGTTCAAGTTTAATCGGGATCGTATTCGGTTTTATCCCAGCACGAAATGCTGCTCGTTTAAATCCTGTCGATGCACTGTCAAGAGAATAATAAGGTATAACTATGCGTAATCAACTTCATAAACTGTTCATGACCTTAGCATTAACAGGCTCTTTAGTCGGCTGTGCGGCTGTAGTGAAAACGCCTTATCAAGCTCCTGCAGTCGATATTCCACAGGGCTTTCAAAACAGCCAACAACTCAGCCAAAATATCCACCAACAGGCTTTTCATGATCAATGGTGGACATTATTTGGTGATGCACAGCTCAACCAATTGGTTGAACAAGTGATTGCCCGTAATACTGATTTAGCTGTTGCTGGGATTAATTTGCAACAAGCACGCATTCAAGCCAAGCAATCTGAAAGTCAGCAAGGTGTGCGTATTGGCAATGCAGGTGCATCGGTCGGTCATCGTTTTAGTTTAGATGGTGATGGTGATTCTTCAAATGGTATTTCACTGAACTATCCTGGCTTAAGCTATGAGCTGGATTTATTCGGTAAATTGGCCAATCAAACTGAGGCTTCTCGTTGGGAAGCGCTTGCGACAGAGCAGGATTTACAAGCCACTGCACAAAGCCTGATTGCGACAACTGCACAATTGTATTGGCAATTGGGATATCTCAATGAACGCCTATCTGTGGCTCAACAAAATTTAGCGAGTACGCAGAAAACTTATGAATTAGTGCAAACACAGTATAGAGCTGGGGCGGTATCAGGTCTTGATTTAACGTCAGCTGAACAAGCGGTTCAAAGTCAAAAAGCCACGTTAAGCCAGATCGAACAGCAAAAAGTTGAAACACGGACTGCTCTTGCAGTTTTACTGAATCAACCTGTTCAACAGTTGAATATTGCGGAGCCACAGCGCTTACCACGTTCTGCCCTACCTCAAATTCAATCGGGCTTACCTGCTGAACTTTTATCCCGTCGTCCTGACTTGCAGGCAGCTGAGTTACGTTTACGTAAAGCATTGGCGAACAAAGATGCCAATAAGGCCAGCTATTATCCTTCGATTAATTTAACTGGCAGCATTAGCACAGGAGGCGCAAGCACGTCACTCAGCAACGTGCTGTCGAATCCTGCTGCGATATTGGGTGCGGGTCTTACGCTCCCTTTCCTGCAATGGAATGACATGAAGCGTGATTTGCGTGTCAATGAACTTGAATATGAAAAGTCTATTATTCAATACCGTCAGACGCTATATAAAGCATTTGCCGATGTTGAAAATGCGTTATCCGCACGTAATGAAATAGACAAACAAGTGGCACTACAAGAACGTAATGTGCAACTGGCTGAGAAAACAGAACAACTGACCCAAGTCCGTTATAAAAATGGTGCAATTGCACTTAAGAATTTGATCGATGCCCAGCGCACGACACGTGAAGCACATTTGAGTTTGGTTCAGGCTAAACAGACGCAGTACAATGCTTATGTGACGTTATTGCAGGCTTTGGGCGGTAGTCCGATTCAGCAATTGCCTTAAATAAAAAAAGCCCGTCAGGGCTTTTTTTAAACTCATCTATTTTCAAGTTGTATTTCAAACTCTAACAATATAAATACTATAAATTTGATCATCATAATATTACAAAACCAAAATTATCCATATCTATACTTTTAATATGATAATACTCATAACCTCTGTAATTTGCTGAATAATAAAATGATGAAACAAAATTTAGTTGCTCTTTTATGTTCTACTCTTGCACTTACTGCTTGTGCAAAAACAACCACTGAACCTAGTAAAGAACCATTAAATAAACCAAGTCAACCTACTTCTCAAGATCCTAATTTACAAAAGAAAATCAATGAGCTTTTAGAAAAAACTAAACGAGAACTTATTTAGTAAAAGGTGGAAGTTTTATGATGGGCGACTTTGGTCCTCAACATAGTCAAGATGGGCTTCCCTACGAAGGAGATGGAGATGCAACACCATTACACAAAGTGACCTTATCAGATTATAAGTTGAGTGCGACTAAAGCAACTTATGCTGATTTTGATATATATACTGCTGCAACAAATCAACAACCCATTGGCATTTTTGACGAATTTTCAAAAGTAGATCGAATTCCTGAAGTTGCTGCTGGCGTAAATTGGTATCAGGCACGTGATTATTGCCAATGGCTAGGCAAACAACTCAATTTAAAAATGGATTTACCAACAGAGGCGCAATGGGAATATGCAGCTCGTAATCGTGGTCAAATGATTATGTATCCAACCAACAATGGAAAATTAGAAAATGGTAAAAACATTTGGAGCTTTGACCAAAGAAGTGAAATTAAATCCAAATATAAGACTATAGAAGTTGTACCTCTCCTAAAACAATTCCCTCCAACAAAAATGGGATTTTATGACATGATTACCGATAATTATGAATGGATGCTTGATTGGTATGACCCTCAATATTACAGTAAATCTCCTGAACATAATCCGCAAGGCCCCCAAACAGGCACTAAAAAAGTAGTCCGAAGTACTTACCCAGATGATGGACAAAACATTAAAATGTCAGGAGGGCTTACAATTAGTCGTCATGCTTTATATCCCACAGCAGATCCAAAAGATCTCGAATACTATAAAAACTCTAAATACAAAGACTCAATTGATTTAAATAAAAATAACTCTGTGCGTTGTGCTGCAAACTTATAAATTTGAAAAAGAGTATAACTTAAACGTTATACTCTTGATACTCAAACGGGTTTGATTCCATCAAGTTTTATGGCTTTTGAAACCACAGTAAAACAAAGAAATTTAATTAGTAGACAACTAATTAGGCATCTTACTCATTTAATTTTGGTTCAAACCAAACAGACTCAGTACAATGCTTATGTGACCTTGTTGCAAGCTTTGGGTGGTAGTCCGATTCAGCAATTGCCTTAAATAAAAAGCCCGTAAGGGCTTTTTATTATAGAAAATTCCAAAATTTCAAATAATTATCAAACCCACGACCTCGTGTTTGCATAATAAATTCAATAAACGAAGAAAAGCACAATAGCCCTATATAGGCGCATAGAATACATATTAAATAGTGAGTGAATCCAAATTTAGTTGAATTTAAGCTAACACCTTCAACCTCACGAGCATCATGATCATCTTTAAAAGAATAATTTCTATTAAACACATGAATAAATAGATTACCTAATAATGAAATAAGATAATAAAAGAAAAAGAAAGATCGAGCATAGTCAATAATTTTGTTTCTTTTTAAACTTCCAGCCTCATCAATCACATATTCATATTTCGAATTAATATTATTTTCTTTGAAAACATAATCATTGTCAAAGAATGTATACCAAGATTTTTTAAATATACCAAACCCTTTTGAATAATAATTTTTTTTCTTAATATGTTTATATTCCTCACCTTCCATGTAATTCATTACAAACTGCCAGCAAGATGAAAATTTTAAAAGATCTTTTTCATCACCCACTCTTCTAACCAAATAAAAAGGTTGCTCAATACTTTCTTTAGACTTAAATTTAATTTCATGATATTCGATATCTGATTTTATATTGATTTTCTCTACAGTCACAGTTAAATCACACCAATCAACAACAAACTCTTTATCATCAATTTTAGGGAAATATACTTTTTTTAAAGTTCGATTGAATCTAATGGGAAATTGACGAAATGAAATAAAATTTTTCACTCCAATCAACCATATTATGAATATAAATCCTACAATAAGTATAAACACTGATAATACTATAAAAATATACTGATCTTGTAAAAATTTAGTGAATAAATCAGGTATTAAATAAGTTAGTGGCATTAAAATAAAAAATAGGCCGATTAAGCCTAATCCTACAATTCCGCCTCTTCCATAAAAACTTTTATCATAAAATTCAATATAATCATTGGTTAATTCTCGAATATAACCATAATCAACAGGCTCTACCTTAGGCAAGTCGTTAATTAAATACGACTGTGATTGATCTATATTTTGAGCTTTTGGATATTTGGTAGTAACACCATATAGCTTATGATAGAGCATAATATTCCTATTAAGCGATTGCTTTTAGTGAAATGTCAAATTGGGATTTCAATTGATCTAAAGTTTTGTATCTATCATTTTTTAGAGTCCCAAACGAGCTCCTTTCCACCCAATCTTGTAGTGCATTATCTTTATATTTAGCTATCATAATTGACAATCCTATCATTATACCGGCGATAATTAATCCATAAACTCCCAAAATGCTTAATCCTTTGAATAATGCATAACTCAAACCTAAGCCAAGAATTCCATTTATAAATTGTAAAGTCATTAATTTGTAATTACCTTCTACACGAGAATCGGTAGCGTCTAATAAATCCATGACTCCAACAACAAGAGCAGCTCCCCCACCTAATAATCTAGCGCTTAGATTAAGTGAAGTTTTCATAAATCCAGCTTGTTTTTTTAGTGCATCGCCAAACTGAGCAAACGAAGCAATTGCTGCCATCGCACCGGCATAAGCTCTGTAACTATTATTCTGGGCATCATGCGCCATCACTTCATCACCATAGGCATCATCCCATAACTTTACAAAAACCCAAGTTTGGAATGCACCAATGATTAAAGAACTACCAGCTAAAAACATCTTAGTTACATTGGGGGCAGATCTATTTAGAGTTTCTTGAACTGACGTTTTTACTCTATCACGCCATTGCAGATCAAAGTCACTTGAGACTGCATTTTTAAGATCTATATTATCTACTGTCACCGCTTTTAAAGCTTGTTCAAAACTTGTAACGTTCTTAAAAACTCCTTTTACAATTACAAGGTTTCTTTTCACCACATGTTTTTTCAAATTTGTTTTTGTTGCTAAATCCAAAATATGTTGATCAATCATGAATTTTAAATTTCTTGGATCTGTTTTAATACTCTGCGCTAAAGCAGGATTTTCTCTGGCTGCTGCTAGAATCATCTCTTTTCTTAACACTGAAGCCAATTTACTTGTTCTGATGTTATTTGTAATAAATGGTTCGAATTTCACTCTGTACAATCCAGCATAACTGATTGCGGCTAAACCTGTATTTAATCCATTTAATATACCTTGAGCTAACAGTATATATAAGGAACCAAAAACGACTGCAAAACCACTACCTAATTTATCAACATGACCCTCAACAGTATTTTGAAATGCACCTGCGAAACTTCCCCAAAGCCCATCCCAGGGTATATCTCTAAACTTATTTTCAACATCTGGTTTTAGTTTTTTAAGGCTTTGTTGCAGAAAGCTATTCTTAAGGGCTTCTTCAGCCATATAATTTTCAAATGAAGAAGCCTACACACAAAATCTACCGCACAACCAATTGGCCCGCATATAACCGAGCACTCATTAATCGCGGAAATATTGCCATTTGGTTTGATCCTACTACGCAATGGTATGCTCTATCAAAAGGCAAACAAGGACGAAATAAAACCTACTCCGACGCAGCCATCCAATGCTGCTTAATGATTAAATCCTTATTTCGTCTGTCTTTACGTATGGTCACTGGCTTTGTGCAAAGTCTGATTAAACTTTGCGGATTAAATTGGACCGCACCAGATTACAGTACGCTTTGTAGAAGACAAAAGCATATTGATATTGCAATCAGCTACCAAAAAAGTAGCGATGGGCTGCATCTACTCATGGACTATACAGGCTTGAAGTTTCTAGGTGAGGGTGAATGGAAACGCAAGAAACATGGACCTAGATATCGTCGCCAATGGCGTAAGCTACATATTGCTATAGATGCTGAAACTCTTCAAATACGTGCTATTCAGCTCACAACCAGTAATATCAGTGATTCACAGGTACTCGGTGACTTACTTGATCAGATTCCACAAGATGAGCAGATTGACTCTGTTTATACCGATGGAGCTTATGACACCAAGCAATGCCGTCAGGCCATTGCAGATCGGCAAGCGCATGCGGTGATTCCACCTAGAAAAAATGCGAAACCATGGAAAGATAAAAAGAGTAGCTCGCTAGAGCGAAATGAATTACTTCGAACAGTTAAACGTTTAGGTAGGACACTATGGAAAAAATGGTCAGGCTATCATCGGCGAAGTTTGGTTGAGACTAAGATGCACTGCATCAAATTATTAGGAGATAAACTCAGTGCAAGGAGCTTTGATAGCCAAGTCAATGAGGTTCATCCACGTGTAGCAGTCCTCAACAGATTTACGGAATTAGGTCGACCACTTACCCAAGTTACGCCTTAAATTTGGCTCAATTAGGGGCGCTTTGCCTTTCAAATCTTTGTGCAACAAAGCCCTCTTTATTAAATACATCAACAAATCCCTACATTTTTAGATATTCTTTATTTTACACTCCCACCTGCAGACCCACCCACTATAACCCTTTAACTTTTATAATCTAAAAAAATATTTTTTAAAATAACTTAATTATTTTTTCAGAAATTATGGTTAATTTCTAATTATAAAATATATAAATATAAACACCCCTAAAAAAAATAAAAATACAAAAGCCGTAAAATTAATTCTCAACCAAACAATATTATTTTTGGTAAAACTCACGAGATCCTCCATGTATACATTAGGGAAATACTTAAATGGTTTTATGTTTTTTTTTCTTGATGGAAAAATATCATCCGCTTTTTTAATCATTTTGAATGAATGCAAAAAAAATAATATAAAAAAACTATAAACAGCAACATTAACACCTTTTTTTAACAACTTATAATTAGCATCATCAGGTTGTATACCATAAAAAAAATTCATAAAATATTCAGACCTAGCTTTTGTATAGAAATTATTATAAATCACTATTAAAAAAACTAATATACCAGAAAAAAAAATACTTAAAGCAACTAGAATTAATACTTTATCATCAGTAACTATTATATTATTTAACATAAAATTAATCACATACACCTGTTATTTCTCTACCAATATTAGTACCAGCATAGTTTCCAGCAAAGCCACCAGCAACTGCTCCAACAGCTGCACCTATTGCACCTGCAACACCTACACTAGTACCTCCAGTTGGTATACCTAAAATTAAACCAAATTTGGATCCTGCAACCCAACCAGCCGCACCACCAGCAATCATTGCACCTAAAGCCCCACCAGCAACTCCTCCTGTAATATTCAAAGTTTCAACAGTTGCAACTTTCAAAGTATATTCACTATCGCCTGTCTGGTAAGCTCCATATATTTTAGTTGCCGAATCAAGGATATAAAAATAAAATACAACTTTTAAACCTAGTTTCATACTTATTGTTGCATTTCCAATATGTTCCATTGATTGCACTACAGGTTTAAGACCACCTAAAAAATCTTTTCCTCTGACACCAGAATTATCATTCACAATATTTTTTAAAGTTTTAGCAAGCTCTCTATTTTGTATAACTAGCGCAAAGTTTTGAGATAACGACTTTTCTTATTCTGCTATATAAACTTCAGGGTAAGGATCATAATCAATCGCTCTACGGTATTCATAAACCGATTCTAATATTAATTTTGTATTATCATCTTGATGTCGAGCCGTCAGCAAATAAATCTCTTTTGGATTTTTAAATCCATACATCTTAAAAACTTGTTCTGACTTTTCATTCATATGGCGTAATGAATTAAATGCATTTTTAACAATAAACATAAAAATAAAATACTAGCTACAGCTAAAATTAAAAACATTTTCTGGGTAAGATCACCATTAAATATAAAAATTAAAAAAACTCCAATAACACTAATTGCATACCAGACTACTCCACCTTTCATCATTGACTTATATGCAGGTTTATCGGCTGCACCCATTCCGACTTGCATATGCAGTAAACCTGTTTTTGGACTAAGTACTGAATATAATGCATATACATTGGGTTCAATTTGCTTAGCAATACAAATGACATATTCATTTGCTGCTAACAATGCACAGTGAAACTGACCCACACAAACTTTGCCACCTATGTTCATCACCACAGTTTGGATATGTAAACGGCTTTGCGTGGTTAAAAAAACCGTTTGTGCACCTAATGAAACGCTACCAGCAACCGTACTTAAAATCGCTGAAGACTTAATGAGATGATCTCCTGCTCCCCCCAATGTATTCAGTACACCATTATGTATTTCTAACGCTTCAATACGACCTTCAAACTTCAACAAATCATACATATTCACACACTCACTACCGCTTTTACAAACTCTTGGTACTCTTCATCTTCATTTTTAAAAGGCGTCTCTTTACTATTTGCTTTCCTAAAAGGTGTTTTTTGACACCAATCTTCAAATGCATTATCCAGTACATAGTTTTTTAGACCATACTCTAAAGCCACCAACACAACTGAAAACACAGTCAAACCCGCAACTACACGTGCGCCAGCAAGCGCAGCAACAACAGTATTTGAAGAAAATCTTAGCGCTGCACGATTTAATATACCCTTTCCGACATATGGAGCAACGGAGCTTGCCAATATCCCAACTTGCCCTAAAGTTAAAGCAAAATTAACTACTAACTTTGCTAGAGATAGTAACTTTAAGCTATTAGAATTAGTTTCTTTAAAAGTCTTTCCATCGACATACAAACCAATTGCTCCCCCTATTGTTCCCAACATCCCAGCAAAAATTCTAAAGGCTGTCGCAGATGAGGCAACAGCTTTGCCTTGAGTATGGAAATTTTCACCCATAGCCTCAAATGCCACAGCAAGTAAAGACATCGAAGAACCAACCAATTGCGCTGCAATTTCTGGTTTATTTTCAACATCTTTTTGCCAAGCACCGTATTGAAAATAAAAATTCAACATCTCAAAAATACCGACAATTGCCAATATACGATTCTTAGTTATATGTGGCGATGATTTGACCGCTAAATTGACCTTTGTTCGAATATCGACGGCAGCAGCCACTGAAAAATTCTGATTCCCAGCGTACTACTCGTGAAGCACGTTTGAGTTTGGTTCAAGCCAAACAAACTCAGTACAATGCTTATGTGACGTTATTGCAGGCTTTGGGTGGAAGTCCGATTCAACAATTGCCTTGAATAAAAAAAGCCCGTAAGGGCTTTTTTTATTTATTGTCTAAATAGCTTTCGGGGTATGGATCATCTTGAATCACACGTCTGTATTCATAAACAGATTCTAGAAATCTTCGCTCATTTTTATCCCTATAACGAGCAGAGAGTAAATATATATTTTCTATATCATTAAAATCATATTTTTCAAAAACTTTTTCAGAAATTTCCGATAATTTCATTGCTGGCACTATAGCCCATTTTATCAAATATAATAATATGAAAAAAAACGATATTAATATTAATATATTTTCAACCGTAAAACCTGTTGAGAATAAATACAAAGGTATAAATAAACTAGCAGTTATAAAATAAAGAAAAAAGAATCCCTTCTTTGTTGATTTTTTTGCCGGTTTTACGGATGCTCCCATACCCACTTGCATGTATAACAAACCCGACTCTGGACTCAATACCGAATATAATTCATATATATTATTTCTAATGTTTTTTGCAACACATACAACATAATCACCTTCTTGCAAATATATTCGGTGAAACTTGCCAACAAATACCTTTCCATCAACCTCCATAACCATGGTATCTACCAGCAATTTACTTTTACTTGCTAAAAATAATGTTTGTGCTCCAAGTGAAATACTCCCTGTCATACCACTTAGTATTGCAGATGAGGTAATAAAACTGTCCGTGCCGCTACCCAATGCATCTAGCATTGCGTCACTTAATTCTATGCGATTAATACGCCCTTCAAATTTAAATAGGTTATGCATTATTTTTTTGTTTTAGATTTAACATAGTTTTCTGGGTATGGATCATCTTGAATCACACGTCTGTATTCATAAACAGATTCTAGAAATCTTCTTTCATTAGGATCTCTATATCTGGCAGTTAACATATAAATTTCATCAGTATTTTTAAACCCAAAT
Source organism: Acinetobacter sp. 24-47-62 (assembly GCF_056779765.1). NCBI lineage: Bacteria > Pseudomonadati > Pseudomonadota > Gammaproteobacteria > Moraxellales > Moraxellaceae > Acinetobacter > Acinetobacter sp. 24-47-62. The sequence continues at coordinate 6,016 of NZ_JBWYIN010000010.1, read as the reverse complement.
TTATCGAATACTTCTTCTGAAACTTCGGATAGCTCAAAAACTGGTTTAGATGCCCATTGAAGGATATAGTGCAATGTAAAAAAATAAAGAATTAGAATATTTTCAGTTGAAATTGAAGAAGATAATAAAAATAAAGGAATAAAAATAAAGGCTGTTATAAAGTAAAGTGTAAAAAAGCCTTTCTTAGTTGATTTTTTTATAGGAGAGATAGCCCCGCCCATCCCCACTTGCATACACAATAAGCCCGACTCTGGACTTAATACCGAATATAATTCATATATATTGTCTCTAATATTTTTTGCAACACATACAACATAATCACCTTCTTGCAAATATATTCGGTGAAACTTGCCAACAAATACCTTACCATCAACTTCCATCACCATAGTATCTACTAGCAATTTACTTTTACTGGCTAAAAAACCGTTTGTGCTCCAAGCGAAACACTACCAGTCATGCTACTTAGGATTGCCGAAGAGGTAATAAAACTATCTGTACCATTACCTAAAGCATCTAGCATTGCGTCACTTAATTCTATGCGATTAATACGCCCTTCAAATTTAAATAAGTTATGCATTATTTTTTTGTTTTAGATTCAACATAGTTTTCTGGGTATGGGTCATCTTGAATCACTCGCCTATACTCATAAACAGATTCTAATGAACGTCTATCTCGCTTGTCAAAATAAGGTGCTTTCATTAAGTAGATACTATCTGAGTTAAGAAAACCATATTTTTCAAATATTTCTTCAGATAATTTAGATAGCTCTATTACAGGCTTGATGGCCCATTGAAATAAATAAAATAAAATAAAATAAAATAAAATAAATACTGGAATTAACAAATACAAAAATTCTAAATCTAATCCTCTACCGTATATGACAATCAACAAAGTACCAATTGTAGAAACTCCATAGAGCCAATGAATATTTTTTTTTGTTGCACGTTTTAAAGGAGCAACAGCAGCCCCCATACCGACTTGCATATATAATATGCCAGATTTTGGGCTTAATATTGAGTAAGCTTCATATATATTTTTCTCAATATGTCTAACAACACAAATAACATATTCATTTTCAACTAATAGACTTCGATGAAATTGACCGATACAAATTTTATCATCTATTTCCAATATAATTGTGTCAGTACGTAATTTACTGGAACTAGCTAAAAATAAAGTTTGTGCTCCTAGTGATACACTCCCACTAACAGCACTCAAAATTGCAGAGGATGTGATCAGATTATCACCACCACCAATAGCATTGAATACGCTATCTTTTACTTCAATGCGTTTAATGCTACCTTCGATTTTATTTAATAATGTCATTTAAATACTCAATATTGCTTTACCAAAACCATCAAATTCTTCATCTACATTTTTATAAGCATCTTCTTCACTGTTCAATTTTCGAAAAGCAGATTTTTGACACCAGTTTTCCATTGAGTCATCTAAATAATATTTTTTAAGTACCAATTCTAAACTAATAAGTAGAATATTTAATACTGTGGCACCAGCCACTACTCGCGCTGCAATTAAAAAAGTAAGAATTCTATTATTTATAACTTTCTCAGCCACATGTATTGCCGTTTGTTTTCCTGTTAGATTTAGAGCCACACTAAATAGATGTGTTGCCATCCCGACTGTTAAACCAAGATTTACAACAATTCGACAAGCTAAAATCATAAAGATGCTTTTATCGTTAGTTTCAGTAATATTTTTTCCATCCATTATTAAACCTACCACACTACCCAATGTTGCAAAGCTTCCACCTGCCAATCTTGTTGCGTTTCCCGCAATAGAGACCTTGGGTAAATTTTCACCAACCAGCTCTAGCGAGGCACCCATAAGATTAAAAAAAGATCCAGTTAACTGTACAGCTAATTCTGCTTCCCCTTTAACGTCTTCTTGCCATGCACCATATTGATAATAAAAACTTAACGCCTCAAACATAGCGACAACAGCCAAAATTCGATTCTTGCCAGCGTTACTTTTGCCTCGTATAGAAAGCTGAATTTTATTTTCGATATCTACAATTTTTGTATTTCTATAATTTGCCCATTTACCGTCTTTTCTAGCAGGAAAGGCTGCTTTGACTCTATTTCTGAAGTCCAACTGGTGCATAAGTTCTGTACGATTAATATGTTGCGCATAATCGCCAGATTTCAAATACAATAAATTTGCTATATGTGTTTTTTTAGCCTCAACAGAAGTTAGCTTAATACTGTGCACAGATATTGTTTTCTTACCTATATCTGAATATGTTTTAAAAGCATTATTCAATCCGATAGATATCCAATAGAAAAATTTATCTGGAGCTTTAAACTCACGACTAAGTATGAATTTTTTTGCTTCTGTACTTTCTATCCAACTATCAAAAGCCTTATCTGCTTCAACAAAAGCCAGAAAAGTCTCTTTACCCCATTCGAGATATGTATCTGTACTACTAGTAGATTCAAAAATTTTATTATAATTATCCATTAATTTCGTGTTGTTATAACAATATGCTCTCAAATATAAATTACTATTTTCTACTTTTTTACTATTCATCCACTGATTTATTAAATCTTGACCTTTAGATATGAATGTTATGCCATACATGAGATCATAAATAATTGCATGAAATAAGTATCCATTTGAATCTTTAAGCTCACCACTTCGCAACTTACTTTGAGTCAATGTTTCACTTTTATCAAAATAATAAATATTATTGAGTAAGTTATTTGAAGTAATCCATTTATAATGATCTTCAAAGTATTGTGTTGCGCTATTAAAGCTAGTTTGAGAAAGTTTATTTAATTTGTTCTTAAAATCTCTCAATGCATCCATATCTAATTGTTTTTGATATTTATTCCAAGCTTTCTCACCTTTAATCATTCCAGCGCTTGCGATATTATTTAATTCATTTCGTTCATTAGTTGCTCTATTTTTATTTATCTCTGATATTTCTCGTTCTAACTGTGCGATGCGCACCTTATCATTCGCCTTTTTTGCAGCCTCAAGTGCAGAATTTTTTCTCATATCCAATGCACTATGGTTAGAGATATCTGTGTTTCGATCAATAATTTGTTTTGATTTGACTGAAATATGATTATCTACAATCATATTCTGCATATTTTCAACAAGCATCATTGTTTGTAACCGATGATTATTGGTGAAATTACCTTCTTTTTTTTGCAAAAATTGATTTACATTACTAAAAGCTATTCTATTACGATTCTCATTTAATTTTTTTGTAATTCCTACCGCATCATAAAGTGCAATTGCACAATATTCTTTATTTTTTTCTTGAAATAATTTTGTAATCGATTTCCATTTTTCTGCACCAAAGGTTTTATTAATTTCATTTATATGGACTAAATTACTCATCGTTAAGCAGTGTTTTTGATTTTGACTGCCACCACGCCATTGTGAAATATCAATTTTCTGCCAATAGCCTTTTGCAACAAAAGCATCTGCATTTTTACTAAACTCTAATCTTTTTGCTTTTGTTAAAGGCGCATGTGTATGAATAATATAAACTTGCTTAATTTCATTTGGTTTAGTTTCTGGTACCGTAATTAAAGAGGCTTTCGCACTATGACCAGAACTTTGGCATGCAAAGTCACGCGCTACTAATGGAGGCTTTTCTTCTATTTTAAATTCTTGATGATATCCTTTTTTATTAGTGATATAACCTTTCCACTCATCAATACCTGCTCGCTTGAAGTACAAATAAATATATCCTTCAGTGATCATCTCTGCGATATATTTATGTTTACTAAGTTTAATATTAGTGACATTTTCACCCAAGTTACTTGGTAACACTTTTAAACTATTTGTTGCAATAGCATATCGAACTGGCAGTATCGTGAACCCAGGTTTACGACAAAAGTGTGGACAATCTTTGGCATTTTGGCTGGCTGATGCACTTTGCTTGTTGCTAGGGACATTGACAGTCGAAATTTTAGATTGTTTTGCTTCTTTTTCTAAATTTTTTTTAGTGTCATTCGATTTTAGTGTAACTGGCTTACCTTTTAGAGCTTTAGACCATTGCTCCATCTTAGCTTTAGCTTCTGCATCCGTCATTTTTTTTTGATTAAACAAATTTGTATTTGGTTTTTTTTTCTGATCTAATATCAATTTAGACATATTCTTCACTCTCTAATTTTTTTAAATCTTGTTTGATTGAGATCCAATCTTCTTTTTCTAAAAATTCCATTGTTTCTTTAAAACTATAATTAGCTGGTTCAACATTCCAATATCTTGTCAATAAATCTTGAATCTCAGGATGTATAAAAAACTGATTACCTAACAACTCAGCATACAGACCGTAAGTGAATAAATCCGTATAATTATTAATTCCATACGCCTGATACGCCTGGTAAATATTTTCTAAAATAGTTTGCGGTTGTATTAGGTAATGGTCTATTTCAGGATAATTAACAGCTTCTTTAAACACTAAATTACTAATTTCGATTAAATCTAAAGCTAGTGATTGAGATGCAGTCAAACTATAAATTTTATTTTTAACAAATACTTCGTTATATTTTTTTATCCACTCAAAATACCCTATCGGATGTATAAAATGCCAATGATCAAAAATTCCCAATAGGCTATTAAGTTGATGTTCAGAAAAAATTGCATCTAAATAAATTAATACTCTCGGGTCATACCATCTAAACAAAAATTCAGACTTTTGGTCACTCAATACTAAGCTTTTTTTAAATCTATCATTTAATGTTTCGTTATCTAGTTTTGATGAACCGAAGCCACAAACCAAATATGCACTATTATCATAGTTATAATGTAAACTTATTCTTTCTACTAATTGAAGCTTCACTTTATCAAAAACACTTTGTTCTTTAATTTCTATAAAGAACACAGGCGTATTATCAGCTTTTTGTCCCTTAGCAAGTGGTACATTAACAATATACTCCTTGCCTACTTCAGCCTTGAGCTGGTCAAACGTATCTGGTTCTAAAGTTGTATCAACCAATATCACCAATCGATGTGTCTGATCAAAAACCTTCTGCATATTATTTGCAATTTGTTCTATAGTGAAAGGCTTATCCTGTTCCACGCTAGTTAATGAGAACATTATAAAATCACCTTGGCAGAACCCAACTCTGCAGCTTGACCTTGCTTCGCTGAACAATCAGGTAAATTTAATGCAGGAAGATTAACCGAGGCTGGTGAAGTAAACTTATGTTGCCCCGCTTTCGCCTCAAACTTCCCACCAGTCGTTGGTAATATCCCAGAGCTATTTAATTTTACTTGTGAGCCGCCTGCGGTTAGATTAATTTCATTCGGACTGGTGATATAAATCGTATCTTCCGTGGAAATAATCTGCACCCCCTTTCTTGCAATCAGGTCAGCACCATCCCCTTGGGCTTGAATCTCAATCTTCCCTTTCCCTGCATACAGTCGTGCTCCTTCTTGAGCGGCAAATAAGCTGATCTTTTTGCTGGCATGTCCGATGATGCTGTCTTGGGTGCTGGTGTTGATGCTTCCTTGTGCAATCTGGTTGATCTGTCCATCTGCACTGAGGTGGATGTCTTCGTTACTTTCTATGGCAATTGAACTTGGTGAAGCCAAGAGCATGATCGCTTGTTTGAAGGCTGCGGCTTTGCTTTGGTCTTCGCTCTCTAAGTTCTTGAGATAGCCCTGTAGGTTTTCGAGTAAGCTCAGTGGATCAGTTTGTTGATTTTGTGCCACTTCACTGAGGGCTTTGGCGTTGTTTAAGCTACTTTCGAGTTGTTGTTTGGCTTCGCTTGCATCGAGATGGTTTGCTTTGGCTTGTTCTTGTTTGTAGGTGGAGATGAGTATGCCTTCGCCCGCTCGTACTGCACCCCATTGGTCAGTTCTGAGTTCGAAACCTTCACCGCGTCCTTCACTTTCTGCAGTTGCTTTGGGATGACTGAGATTCCCTAGGTTGAGTTGGCTCGCCCCGTGGGTGTTTTGCAGTTGGGTGGAGATTTGTCCTGTGGTGTCATCAAAGCGGAGTTGTCCATAGCCTTCGCCTTGGACTTCTTTACTT